>DATMOU010000031.1:0-7036 GCA_035568035.1 Chthoniobacterales bacterium
TCTCGTCTTCGTCGGAATCGTTACGGCAATCATTTCCGGCGGCTTGACCGGACGAATGGTGAAACGCTTTGGCGAAAAAATGACACTCTATATTGGTCAGTTTTTCGGTGCTTCAGGAATGTTTGTGGCCGGCATCGCGAAAACGAGCGTCCTGTTCGTCGCTTCGATTCCAATCATCTCGCTCTGGAACATTTCCATGCCGGCCGCGCAAGGCATGATGACACACCGCGTGAGCGAACGGGAACAGGGCGAACTGCAGGGCGCGCTTCAGAGCATGCGTTCGATCACGTTTATTCTTGGGCCTTGGATGTTTCTCAAGATCTTCGGTTGGTCTATCGATCCCAAACACGCGCTGAATTTGCCGGGCGCGCCGTTCTATGTCGCAGCGGCGTTACTCTTCACTGCCATGCTGATGTCGACGCGAATCAAAGAGGATGCGCCAGCCGCACCAAGATCGACTGCTGGTCCTCCACCTCCCGATGTGGTGCCACCGGAAAGCATGCCCTCCGGGCCAATCGCCCCCATCATGGATCAAAAAGAAAACATTTGAGGAACTCGGTTCCGTCGGCGATTGAGTCGGCGTGAGAGCAACCACGCGTTGCCTGGTCGTCGCGATCGCGATCTCCTCGTGGTTCGCGATTTCCAATCATTGTGCGATCAGCGCAGCCGCAACTAAGGCAAAGACCGCTCAAAGCGAGTGCCCATTTCATTCCAAGCCGGCCAAGCCTCAACCAAAACCGGCCGCGACCGAGTGCTGCAAGGTCCTTCGAGCAATTGCAATCACACCTTCGAAGAGTGTCGCGCCGGCGGTTGTGGATTTTTCGTTTGGTGAGCTCATCGTTCTCGCGCCGCAAAAGATTTCGTTCGCTCAAACGACACTCGATACCGGACCGCCCGGAAAAACGCTGTTTGCAGAATTGAGTCGTGGTTCGCGCGCGCACGCTCCACCGTTTCTTAGCTAACGCGACTGCCATCGCGCAAATCCGCTGTGGCGGCAGGCGTCTCGCCTGCATTGCTTTGACCGATCCCCCTGAATCGCAGCCGGGACGGCTGCCACCACAGAAGAACCGAAATGAAGATAATCGTGGTCATCTTTATCGCTTTATTTGCCTTCAGCACACAGGTAGAGGCGATTGACCCCAATCGCCCGAATTCCGGAAAGAAAGAGGAAGAACACGAGAAAGACAGAAAGCTCTACACCTGCCTCATGCATCCGGAAGTGGTGCGCGCCGAACCAGGCCAGTGTCCCAAATGCGGAATGACGCTGGTCCCGCTCAAAGAAATCGGAAAACGCCGAACGTTCAACGCTCAACGCCCAACGTCGAATTCGGAAGAAGGCCACGAGCACCACAATGCAAACGGCATGGCGATGCCGAACCATCAACATGGCGATCATGAAATGCAGATGTCGATGCACTCGTCGATTAACATTGCCGAACCGATGAGTCGCGAAGGTTCTGGCACAAGTTGGATTCCCGATTCGTCGCCGACTTACGGCTACATGAGAATGTTCGGCGATGATATGTTGATGCTGCACGGCGCGATTTTCCCGCGTTACAGCAACGTCAGCAGTGATCGCGGCGACGACCGGATCGACTCGCCAAACTGGATCATGGCGATGTATTCGCATCCGTTCAGCGAAACGACCCAACTCGGTCTGCGGGCGATGATGAGTCTTGATCTGCTCACCGAAGGCGGACGCGGTTATCCGTTGTTGTTGCAAAGCGGCGAATCGTGGCACGATCAGCCGCTCCACGATCGACAACATCCGCACGATCTGTTTGACGAACTCTCCTTTTCGCTCTCGCAGAAGTTCGATGCCGATCTCAGCGGCTACATCTACTTCGGCTATCCCGGCGAACCCGCGCTCGGTCCGCCGACGTTCATGCACCGGCCAAGCGCGATGGACGATCCGGACGCGCCAATCGGACATCATTGGCAGGATTCGACCCACGTCACATTCGGAGTCGCCACCGCTGGTATGCAATGGAGGGACGTGAAGGTGGAAGGCAGTATTTTTACCGGACGCGAACCGGACGAAAATCGTTACGACTTTGATCAGCCCCGGTTCGATTCTTTCAGCGGCAGAATTTCATGGAACCCAAGACCCGATCTCGCGCTCCAAGTTTCACGCGCCTACATTGAAAGTCCCGAAGCGCTAGAGCCCGACCTGAATCGCCACAGAACAACCGCATCCCTCATATATAATAAGAGACTTGGACCGGATTCGAATTGGGCAACATCGTTAGTCTGGGGACAGAACAACGACACTCACGAAGGAAAAACGGAGTCCGTCCTGGTCGAAACCGATTATCAGCGCGAACGCGACACCGTTTATGGGCGTTGGGAATGGGTCCAAAAATCGGGCCGCGAGCTCGTGCTCAGTGCCATCGACGCGAATGAAATCTTTGACGTAAACGCAGTTTCGATCGGTTACGTTCGCGATCTTTCCCACGGCAACAACATCGACCTCGGCCTGGGCGGCCAGGTCACGCTTGATTTCTGGCCGGGCGAACTCGACCGCTACTACGGCGGCGGACCTGGCTACGGTTTCCAAGTCTTCCTCCGCGTTCGTCCGTCTTTGCACGCGCACGACAGCGCGATGAAATGAGAGCGTGCTCAGCCACCAAGCTTGGCGATGATTCCGTCCAGAATTCGACTCAACGCGACCAGCGCGACCGAGCAGAAAATTCCCTTCGCCAAAATGTACCAGGCGATTGCTTCGTTCTCGAATTTACCTTCGAAGACCTTGTTCCCGAGAAGAAAGGCATAGACGCATATCACAAAAACAATCACGGCGGCGGGCATGGCGACTGACTTAATCGATTTCATAGAAGCGGTGTTTACCGGCTAAAGTTCGGGGCCCGAAGCCGAAACTTTCAAAATTTCTGAAGTGTGGGAAAATTAGCGCCCGTCATGCATCGCCTCCCGAAAATCAGTTATCACGACATCGAACGAATCATTGAGTTCGATTTCGTCCGCGCAACTGAGGCTGCCGCGCTGAATTCGTTGCGCTGGCTCGGGCGTGGTAACAAGGAATCGGCCGATGCGGCCGCCTGCGACGCGATGCGCGGCATGTTCGATCTCATGAACATTTGTGGTGAAGTCGTCATCGGAGAAGGCATCAAGGACGACGCGCCCGGAATTTTCAAAGGCGAACAACTCGGCACCTGGGTCCCCGGCGCCCCGCAGTTCGACATCGCCATCGACCCGATCGACGGCACGACCAATATTTCCAAAGGCGCGCCAAACTCGATCAGTTGTATCGCGGCGGCGAGCCCAGAGGAGGACGTAAAAGTCGCGCTCCGCGATATCCCATCGTTTTACATGTCGAAGCTCGCTTATGGCCCACGGGTGATCGATTACATGAAAAAGCGCGGCGATTCACTCCACATCGAGATGCCAATTTCCGAAATGCTCGCGATCGTTGCCCGCGCAACCGACAAGCGGGTGCAGGATGTTGCGGTCATGATGCTCGACCGGCCGCGCCACAAAGAAATCGTCGAACAAATTCGCGGATGCGGCGCGTCCTTGCGCATGATCGGAGACGGTGACATTGCGGCGGCCATGGCGCCGTCGCTGCCCGAGAGCGAGATCGATCTTTACATGGGAATCGGCGGTTCGCCCGAGGCGGTGCTTGCTTCGGCGGGAATCAAATGCCTCGGCGGCGAGATGCAGGCGAAGATGTGGCCACGCGATGACAAAGAAAAGAAACAACTCGTTGCCGACGGTTGGGAGAAGGATCTCGACCGTGTTTATACCGCCGACGATCTCGCTCAGGGCGAGAACATCATTTTTTGCGCGACCGGTATCAGCGACAGCGCGCTGCTCCGCGGCGTAAAATCAAAAGGTTTAACCGCGATCACCCATTCGATCTTGATGCGGGCCAAAAGTAAGACCGTGCGATTGATTCGCACCCTGCATAATTTGCAGAACAAGACGATCCGGCTGCGTTCAGACAATCGAGAACACCTCATTTAAATCCCAAATTCGAATCTCGAATCTCGAAACAAATCTCAAATTCGAATTCAAATTCCAAAACAGTCCATTCACAGGTTTCCCTTTTGAAATTCGAATTTGTTTCGGATTTCGGCATTCGGACTTCGAGTTTTTAGAAGCAATTTCACGACTCGACAGGTAGCTAGGCGTTGTTAAGATCGATATCGAACCTTCGCCGCTTATGAGACAGATACCCAAAACTGAATTGTCGCCGGACAACGGCTGCGTCATCGACATGAAATGGAAACTCGGGTCGCTCGGTTATCATGCCAGCGGCGCCGGCAAGGAGAACATCGAGCCGAGCAAGGACATCGTCCGACTTCCTGAGCTGGTGCTTTACGATCATGTCGGTTTCAAAGGCGCTTACGCGCGGACCAACCTCAGCTTTCATTACGTCGGCGATTATTGGAACGATCGGATGAGCTGCGTCATCGTGGTCAGCGGCGTGTGGCGATTCTACCGGGACGAATATTACAAAGGCCCCTACTGGGACCTCGGCCCCGGTTACTACGAAAGTTTCTTCGCGGCCAAAGGCCCCGACGACGTCGTCAGCTCCTTTCAGTGCATCGCCCTGACGTAGGTCTGTCGGGACAGCCTGACGGCAAAGTATGACAGAAGAAGTAGTCGCTTCTAGAAAGAAGCGTCACGGATGTCTGACGGCCTATCTGCTCGTCATGATCATCGCAAACTCGTTAACGGGTCTGCTCTACCTTCTTGGCGCCGATACGATCAAACAGCGCCTACCTAACATGCCGAACTGGGCCTTTCCTGTCCTCATCGCTATCGCGATAATCAATCTGGTCTGCGCTTTTGCCTTGTTCAGGTGGAAGAAATGGGGGTTCTGGGGATTTGCGCTCTCGAGCCTCATGGTGTTCGCGTTAAATCTCGCTATCGGTCTTGATATCATATCTGCCATTCTTGGTCTGGTCGGTGTGGTAGTTCTTTTTGGGGTGCTTCACATCGGCAAAGAAGCCAAAGGCTGGACACAACTCGAGTAGAACCTTCGCTCCATTCACTTTGACGCCGACGAGAGCTGAAAGACGTTTTCGGCGCAGCCCCAGGAAAGGGTGAAGCCGGAGCCGCCATGCCCGTAGTTGTGAATCACGGTGCGGCCGTCGCGAAGTTTTTCTTTCTCCAGTCGCACGCCTGATTTTCGAAAAGGACGGAGACCGACACGCTCACGAAGAACGCGCGGCTTTTCGATTTCCAAAACACGGCTGCATTCTGCGACGATCGCCTTCGTGGTCCCGGGATCGGCAGTAAGATCGTCGCTGACGTCATTTGTGCCGCCGAAGACGCAATCGTTCGTGCGCGGGATCATGTACATCAGCGGCGCGTCGTCGCACACAATCCCGCATTTCAAATTGTCCGGCTTCGGAACGATCGCGACCTGGCCGCGGTGCGGCTCGAGATCGGCGTCGCGTGCGAGCTCACGCGCCCCGATGCCGGCGCAATTGATCACGAGATCGGATTCCGGATCGACATCGTCGATCTTATCAAAACGAACCCCGGCTTTGATTTCGCCGCCGGCCTTTTGAAATCGGTTGGCGAGGTAATCGAGGTAGATCGTTGTGTCCATGAGGGGAACGCGGAGCGAGAACCCGTCCGAGAAGTTGTGGCCCCCACCGCGTAGCGCCGTGGCCACACCGCCCAAGTTGTGAGCCCAATTCGGAACCTCGATTGAGCCGATACGACAATACTGGCGGAGCTCGATCATCGAAACGCCTGTTTGCAAACTTAACGGCTTAAAGCCGTCAAGTTCTCGCGCGAGCACAGACGGATTGTTGTCGCAAAGATCGGCAAGCACCTGGTAGGTGGCGAGCGCCCACGGGATGACTTTGTCGGCCGGTTCGGCGTCGTAGGGAAACCAAAGCGCAGCCGCGGCTCCGGAAGTGGTTTGAGTGCCGGCTTGTTCGGCAAAAATGTTCACGGCAAACCCGCGCTCGGCGAAAAGAACACCGCAGGTCAGCCCGGAAACGCCCGCACCGACAATCGCGACGGACCTAGCCATGTGAAATTTGTAGTGGCGGCTGTCCTAAGCCGCAATCCCCTTAACATCGCCGCCCGGCTTCCCTAGGTGCGCTCGCTATGCTCGGCACCTCCCGCCGTAAAGTTGGCTCCCGCCAACGCCTCAAATCGCTCGTAAGGCGAATACGATTCGGCTAGATTGGAACGGATGGTTTCACTGAATCAAAACGGGCTCACCGACAAGGTCCTCGAAGGCGAGAGAGTCTCGGCGGACGAGGCGATGACACTTTATCGCTTGCCGCTGGAAGAGCTTGGCGCGCTGGCAAACGCGCGGCGAAACCTGGCCAAGGAAAAAAGTTACGACGGACGCGGACGGGAGATTGTGACTTACATCGCGGACCGCAACATCAATTACACAAACGTTTGCAACGTTTACTGCAAATTCTGCGCATTTTATCGGACCGAACGCGACGAAGATCACTACGTTCTGTCACTCGAGCAGATCGACCAAAAGCTCGACGAACTTTCGGCCGCAGGCGGTGTTCAAATCCTGATGCAAGGCGGACATCATCCGAAATTGCCGTTTCAGTGGTATGTCGATCTCCTCCAACACATCAAAACGAAATATCCGCACATCAATATTCACGGATTCAGCCCGCCGGAGTTTCAACATTTCGCCGAAACCTTCAAGATGCCACTGCGTGAAGTGATTTCCGAATTCAAAAGAGCCGGACTCGGCTCGATTCCCGGTGGCGGCGGCGAGATCCTGGTCGACCGCGTCCGCAAAAAAATCGCGCCGCTAAAGATTAACAGCGACCAGTGGCTGGAAGTGATGCAGGTGGCGCACGAGCTCGGTTTGAAATCGAGCGCGACGATGATGTTCGGACATGTGGAGACAGCCGAGGAGCGGGTCGAACATTTGCAGCGAATTCGCGATCAACAGGACCGAAGCGGCGGGTTCACCGCGTTCATTTGCTGGACATTTCAGCCGCAACATACGGTTTTAAAGGTCCAACATCCGACGGGCGTCGCGGAATATTTGAGGATGCAGGCGTTGTCCCGCATTTTT
>DATMOU010000032.1:0-12463 GCA_035568035.1 Chthoniobacterales bacterium
AGCGAAAACGATTTTCGCTACGCGATCCGCATCTCGAGCGAGATCATGGAATCGAACGGTTCCACTTCAATGGCCAGCGTGTGCGGCGGAATGCTCGCGCTGATGGACGCAGGTGTGCCTGTGAAGGGAATGGTCGCCGGATTCTCCGTCGGCCTTGTCACCTAGCACGGCGAAGATCGACAACTGAAGCGTTACGAACTGCTGACTGACATCATCGGTTCGGAAGACCATTTCGGAGACATGGATTTCAAGCTTTGCGGCACCGATAACGGTGTCACCGGATTCCAGCTCGATCTGAAACTTCCCGGCGTTAGCCACCAAATCATGGCCGAAGCAATTCAGCGCGCTAAAGAAGCGCGGACCAAGATTCTTCAGACCATGCGCGGTTCGCTCGATAAACCGCGGGCCGAACTTTCGAAATACGCGCCACGGATCGAGACGATCAAAATTAATCCCGAGAAAATCGGCGCGCTCATCGGACCGGGCGGCAAAACGATCAAGGGCATCGTGGCCGAAACCGGCGCCGAGATTAACATCGAAGATGACGGCTCAGTCCACATCTATGCGACGAGCGGCGAATCGATGGCGCGCGCCAAGGAGATCATCGGTGGGATGGCGAAGGAGATCGAGATTGGTCAGACTTATCAGGGCCGCGTCGTTTCTACGAAAGAGTTCGGCGCATTTGTCGAAGTCTTGCCGGGCAAGGACGGCCTCGTTCACATCTCCGAGCTGGCGGATTTTCGCGTCAAACGCACCGAAGATGTCGTCAAGATCGGGGACATGATCTGGGTCAAATGCATCGGCATTGACGACAAAGGCCGGGTGAAGCTCTCGCGCAAAGCCGCGCTCAAGGAGCGGGCCGAGAAAGAAACCGGACAGCCGGCGGCTGAGGATTACGAACCGACGAGAAGCTAGTTGCGCGTTTATCGCGGTGGACAAATTGATGCGGCGGTCATAGACCGTCGCTAAAGTATCCCGCGATGAAAGCCGGCTTCGTAGAGAAACTGATTGGCCGACTCGGCAAGATCGGGCCCGAGGAGGTGCAGAATTATTTTCTGCGCTTGGCCCAGGAGAAAGGCTTTCTCGAAACGGTTTTCAATTCGATCCAGGAAGGAATCATCGTCACCGATTCGAATGGTCGAATCACCTACCTGAACGAGGCCGCCTGCCAGTTGTTCGCCCTGGAAGCGAATGATTCGATCGGCAAACGATTGGACGAACGGGTTCGCGGTCTCGATTGGAAATCCCTCTCGCAAAGCGAAGTCGCGGTAAGCCGGGACATCGAAATTTTTTATCCCGCTAACCGCTTTATCAATTTCTACATCGTGCCCCTGATCATCGAGCGCGAGCCGGGATTAGACAAAAGCGATGCCAACAAAGCCGACATCATCTCCGGACATCAGGTGGGGCACGCGATCATCCTGCGCGACATCACCGAAAGCCGGCGCACCGAGCAGCAAACGCTCGAATCGGAGCGATTCAACGCGCTGACCCTGCTCGCGGCCGGTGTCGCTCACGAAATCGGGAACCCGCTCAATTCGCTCAATATTCATTTGCAGTTGATCGAACGCGAAGCGCGCCAATTGGATGGGGCCAAGCGCGCCGAGCTTCAGGAGTCAGTCGAAGTGGCGCGTGCCGAAGTGAATCGACTCGATTCGATCATCACCCAGTTTTTGCGCGCAATTCGCCCGACCCGTCCGCAACTGCGGCCCGAAAACGTGAATTCGATCGTTGAAGAAGCGGTGCGCTTCTTCACGCCGGAGATCAAAGACCGGGACATCGTCGTAGAGCAAGAACTACGTTCCGATCTGCCGCTCCTCCAGCTTGATCGCGATCAAATAAAGCAAGCGTTTTACAATGTTATTAAGAACAGCTTCGAAGCGATGAAGAGCCGGGGCATTCTGCGGATCCGGACCGATATGGATGATTCACACGTCGTTGTCAGGTTCACCGATTCTGGCGGCGGAATGTCTCCGGAAAATCTCAGCCGGGTGTTCGAGCCCTATTTCACCACCAAGACAAGCGGCACCGGACTTGGTCTGTTGATTGTTCGTCGAATCGTCCGCGAACACGGCGGCGAATTGTCGATCGAGAGCAGCGCGGGTAAAGGTCTGACGGTAACCATTCGTCTGCCGCACGTCGACCGGCGTGTTCGCATGCTGGAAGCGGGCGACCCAAAACCGAACGCGAGTTGAATGGCGAACTTTGAACCGAAAGGCGCGCAGAGCTCGCGACAGATTTGGTTGTTCGGCTTGTTCCTGATCGTTGCGACCGCCGTCGCTTATTTTCCGGCCTGGAACGGCAAACCGATTTGGGATGACAACGCCCACATCACGCCCCCTTATCTTCGCTCAGGCCACGGTTTGGTCGAAATCTGGACCCAGCTCGGCACGACCCAGCAATATTACCCGCTGATTTACAGCGTTTTCTGGATCGAACAGAAACTGTGGGGCGATTCAGTCCTCGGCTATCACCTTGTTAATATTTTGCTGCACGGTGTCAGCGCGATCGTTCTGCTTCAGATCCTCCTGCGACTACGGATTCCGGGAGCATGGCTGGCCGCGGGATTGTTTGCCCTTCATCCTGTCCAGGTCGAATCGGTCGCGTGGATTTCAGAACTGAAGAACACGCTTTCGGGATTTTTCTTCTTCTGCTCGATCCTGACCCATCTCAATTTCGACGAGACCAGAAATCGGCGCTCCTACGTCGTGTCGACGGTTCTCTTTCTTTTCGGGCTAATGTGCAAAACGGCCATCGCGCCGTTGCCCGCGATCGTTCTCGTCGTGCTTTGGTTCAAACGCGGAAAGCTACAAGCGCGCGATGATGTCGGGCCGTTGCTGCCCTTTTTTGCCTTCGGAATTGGCTCAGGGCTTTTCACGGCCTGGGTCGAGCGGAATTTGGTCGGCGCTCAAGGTGACGTTTTTCAATTGTCGATCTTGCAACGCTGTTTGATCGCTGCGCGAGATTTCTGGTTCTACCTGTTCAAACTTCTTTGGCCGGCGAAGCTGACGTTCATTTATCCGCGGTGGCAGATCGGCACCGCAGCCCGGTGGGAATTCCTTTTTCTGATCGCGTTTATTTTGCTGGGCGCGTTCGCCTGGATCCTGCGAAAAAAATCCCGGGGTCCGCTCGCGGCAACACTGGTTTTTCTCGGCCTGCTCTTTCCAGCGCTTGGCTTCATCAACGTTTACCCGTTCATCTACTCTTTTGTCGCCGACCATTTCCAATATCTGGCGTGCGTCGGGCCGCTGACGCTTTGCGCCGCCGGGATAACGGTTGCGATCGATTCGTTTGGGCCGGAAAAAACTTTTTTGCGTCCGGTTGTCTATGGCGGCCTGTTCTTAGTTCGCGCGGGTTTAACCTGGAGTCAGTGCGGCGAGTATCGAGATATTGAGACGCTCTGGCGAACAACGATTGCGCGCAATCCGAACTGCTGGATGGCTTACAGCAACCTCGGATCGTTCTTGTCCGAACGCGGCAACACCACCGAAGCAATCGCCGATTTTAGAAAGGCGCTGGAACTTTGGCCGGACCAAAGCAAGGACCACAACAATCTGGGCAAGGCGCTAGCGCAGGAAGGGAGAATTAATGAGGCGCTGGATGAGTTCCAAGCCGCGCTCAAGATTTCGCCGAACAACGCGGACGCGGAAACCAACATCGGGGCAGTGTTGCTGCAACAAGGCGCCATCAGTGAAGCCATTTCGCATTTGCGCCGGGCAGTTGAGAAATTCCCGCGGCAGCCCCAGGCCCACATCAATCTTGGCAACGCCCTCCTGGAAAACGGCGAGACCGATTCCGCAATCGCGGAATATGAGAAGACGCTCGAGCTGCCATTTGATTATGCTGAAAGTCATTACAGCATCGCAAACGCGCTTCGAAAGAAAGGCGATGTAGAGGGAGCGATCACTCACTACCGCAAAGCGCTCGAACTTCGCCCCGATTATGCGAACGCGCACAATAATCTCGGCAACGCGCTTCGGCAGCAGGGTCGAATCGAACAAGCGGAAGAGGCCTATGAGGCGGCTTTGAAGAGCGAACCGGGTTTGGTGCTCGCTCAAAATAATCTCGGGTGGTTGCTTGCAACCGCGGCCGATCCACATCTGCGCAACGGCGCGAAAGCTGTCCGACTTGCCGAACAAGCCGTTCTGGCAACGGACGGAAGTGATCCCGTGCTTCTTCATACCCTGGCTGCCGCCTACGCCGAAAATGGCGACTTCGAAAAAGCAGTAGCCGTGGCGAAGGACGCCCTCGCGATTGCTGAGGCAAAAGGCATCACCTGGCTGGCCGAATCGCTTCGCAGCAAACTCGCGCTTTATCAAAACGGATCAGCCTTTCACGAGGCAGAGGGGTCGCATTGATCGCAGGCTTCCGGCCGGGCGATGAATTATCTTCCTCATTGAGAGATTACGCCGTTGAGTGAGAATAAATGGCGCAGTCCTTGCACCTACAGCCTTCATGGATTCCATCCAGCCCACGATCCTGATTGTCGACGACGAAAAGCACACCCGGGATGGATTGCGCCGGATGCTCGAAAACGATTACGACGTGTACGTCGCCGGGGACATCACCAGCGCGATGAACGTGCTCGAGCGCGAGCACGTCGATCTTATCCTGACCGATCTGCGTCTTGGTCCCGAGGATGGAATGCAGTTGATCAATCGTGCGCTAAAAATGCCCGACCCGCCGATTTGCATCATGATGACCGCCTACGGCTCCGTCGACACCGCGGTCGAAGCGATGAAGCGCGGCGCTTACGATTTCGTGACCAAGCCGTTGAATCTCGACAAAGTCGAATTGCTGATCTCTCGCGCGCTGCGCGATCGCAAGCTGGTAGAGGAAAATCGAACGCTGCGGCAGCAAGTGGACGAACGTTACGGCCTGGAAAACATCATCGGCGAATCTCCGGCGCTGCACGAAGTGTTAAACACAATTCGCCAGGTCGCTCCTTCTAACGCAAACGTTTTGATCGAAGGTCAAAGCGGAACCGGGAAAGAACTTGCAGCTCATGCGATCCATAATCTGAGCCGCCGCAACAAAGCGAAATTTGTAACCGTTCATTGCGCGGCCCTCTCGCCAACGTTGCTTGAAAGCGAATTGTTCGGTCATGAGAAAGGTGCGTTCACGGGCGCACACGAACGGAGGATCGGGCGTTTCGAACAGGCGAGTGGCGGAACACTCTTTCTCGACGAAGTCGCGGAGATCCCGCTTACGACACAGGTGAAACTGCTTCGCGTTATCAGTGAGGAACGCGCGTTCGAGCGGGTCGGCGGAAACCAAACCTTGCGGACCGACGTTCGCCTGATCGCGGCAACAAACAAGAATCTCGAGCAACTGGTAAAGGAAGGAAAGTTTCGGGACGATTTGTATTTCCGTCTCAACGTTGTGCGCATCGTGATGCCGCCGTTGCGCGATCGCAAAGACGATATCCCGCTGCTCGTCCGAACGTTCTTGCGTCAGTTCTCCAAAGCGAACGACAAGGAAGTTGTCGATGTTACGCCCGAGGCAATGAACGCGTTGCTGACTTACAACTGGCCGGGCAACGTCCGAGAGTTACGCACTGCGATCGAGCACGGAGTCGTAATGGCGACTGGATCCAAAATTACAGTCCGTGATCTGCCGCCGTCGTTGCGACAGGCAGCCGGCACAACCCTCCCGCGGGGGATCTCCCCAGCGAAAGCTTTTGGCGAAAAATCCAGCCCGCTCGATCTCCATGAAACCGAACGGAAACTCATTTTGCAGGCCCTGGCCACAACCAACGGAAACGTGACCGCCGCCGCGAAAAAACTCGGAATCAGCCGGCGAACGCTTCACCGCAAAATCAATGAATTGAACGCGGAAAAGGAAGCGACCCCGACGAACACGGAACGAAAGCAACATGCCGGGTAGCGAAGAATTTGTTCAGAGCGCGGTGCACGCGCTCGAAGCAGGTGGACTCGCCGTCTGGGTTCGACGCGGCGCGGTTGCGCTAGGAATCATCGCCATCGCAGCCATCTATTTGTATCAGTTCCGCGGGCTTTCGACATCGCAGGGAATGGACCAGGCGCAAATCGGACGCGCAATCGCCAGCGGCGAAGGTTGGAGGACCAAACTCGCCCGGCCGCGCGCAGTAGGTCAGCTCCAAACCCACGGAAAATCCGTCACGGAGAAAATCTGGACTGACACCTACAACGCTCCGCTGCCGCCGCTGGTCGATGCCGTCGCGTTAATGTTCGTAAGGTCGCACTGGAAAATGACGACCCGGACACTTATTTATGCCGGCGACCGCGCGATCGCGCTGATGTCGATCACGCTTTTCCTCGGATCGATCGCTGTCCTGTTTGTCACCGTCCGTCGGTTGTTCGATCGGCGACTGGCATTGCTTACCTGCGGGCTGATCCTTCTCTGCGACGCGATGTGGCAATACTCGCTGTCCGGTTTGCCCCAAATGCTGTTGCTTCTCTTGCTCAATGTCGCGATTTATCTCCTGGCGCGCGCAGTCGAAGCGCATTATGCCAGCGAATCGACGATGAAGTGGCTCGCCGGCGCTGGCGCCGTGTTCGGTTTGCTAGCGCTAACTCACGCCCTCACTCTTTGGATCTTTCTTGCCGCCGCGATTTTCGCAGCGTTGTTCTTTCGGCCGCGCGGATGGAGTGCGGCAATCATGTTGGCGACATGCGCGATTGTGTATTTGCCATGGCTGATCCGTACATTGGTTGTCTGCGGAAATCCTGGCGGCGTCGCGATCTATTCGATCTTTAACGGAATCGGTCATAGCGAATGGGGTTGGATGCGACAAATGACTTTCGATCCGGGAACGGGTTTGCTCGGTTCGTTCCGCGACAAAATCACCAGCGGACTGACGACCCAGACCGCGCATCTCTTCGAGTATTTCGGCCTGAGCGTCGTTGCGCTGATGTTTTTTGTCTCGCTGCTCTTTCCATTTAAGAAGACGGAAACCGCGGCCGTCCGTTGGATGATTTTGGCAATGTGGGGCGGCGCGGTCCTCGGAATGTGTCTTTACGGCGTCAACGACGAACAGGGCGTTGCCGCAAATCAGCTCCATTTAATTTTCGTTCCGATCATGACCTGTTATGGCCTCGCTTATTTGCTGGTGCATTGGAACCGGCTGGCCCTCAGCATTCCGTTCGCGCGCGCCGGTTTTCTGACGGTGCTTTATCTCCTCTGCGCCTTGCCAATGATTTTCGCCACCCCATGGCTTTCTCCACCGAAACCGTTCGTTCGGTGGCCGCCTTACATGCCCGCGCTTATCGGCGTTTTGAACGATTGGATGAAACCCGAGGAAGTCACCGCGTCCGACATGCCGTGGGCAGTCGCGTGGTACGCGAACCGCCGCAGTCTGTGGTTGCCCGACACGATTCGCGCGTTGAGCGAACTCGGCGATTACCAGACTCTTGGCGGACCGGTGAACGGGCTTTATCTGACTCCGGTGAGCGGCACTGATAACAAGTTCCGCGATATCGTGAAGGGTGAATACAAAGATTGGGCGCCGGTGATTCAACGCACCCAAATCCTCGAAAAGTTCCCGTTGAAATGGAACACGGTCGCCCTCGGCCTTGACAACGAATGCCTCTTCTTGAGCGACCACAACCGCGAACAGCCACCCGCACAATGAATGCCGACACTTTCCCGTTTACGAATTGGCATCCGAGCGTTTCAGTAGAGTTGTGAAACCGCAGTCGACAAGGATTTTCGGCACAGACGGCGTCCGCGGCGTCGCCAACGTCGAACCGGTGACGGCCGAAACGGCTTTGAAGCTTGGACGCGCAGCCGCGCATGTTTTCACCCAATTGAATCCGCGAACGCTGCCGGAAGGCGCGCGACCGAAGATCGTGCTCGGCAAAGACACCCGTCGTTCCGGTTACATGCTCGAGAACGCCCTCGTCGCCGGAATCACCTCGCTTGGTGTCGACGTTCTCGTGATCGGGCCATTGCCGACCCCGGGCGTCGCTTACATTACCCGTTCGCTTCGCGCCGATGCGGGAATCGTTCTGTCCGCTTCCCACAATCCTTACGAAGACAATGGCATTAAATTCTTCCGGCACGACGGCTACAAACTGGACGACCAGATCGAAACGCAAATCGAGGACCTGGTTTTCACCGGCAAGATCGACAACATCCGGCCAACTGCGGGAAACATCGGCCGCGCCACTCGCATTGATGACGCACTTGGACGCTACGTGGAATTCGCGAAACGCAGTTTCCCCCGTGACATGTCGCTGGAGGGAATGCGCATCGCAGTCGATGTCGCCAATGGCGCGGCTTACAAATCGACGCCGTGCATCTTGCGTGAGCTCGGCGCCGAAGTCGCCGTCGCGCACAACGAGCCGAATGGGATGAACATTAACGACGGTTGTGGCAGCACCTACCCGGATGAAATCCAGCAGGTCGTCGAAGCGACTGACGCCGATGTTGGCGTAACCCATGACGGCGACGCCGACCGCGTTCTGCTCTGCGATGAAGACGGCGACATCGTGGATGGAGACGAAATTCTGGCGATCGCCGCGCTCGATCTTTTGAAATCCGATCGGCTCCGGGACAACACTCTCGTCGCGACCGTGATGAGTAACTTCGGCCTGGACGAAACGCTCGCCGCGAACGGCGGCAAAGTGATTCGCACAAAGGTCGGCGATCGTTACGTGATCGAGGAAATGATGAAGAAGAATCTAAATCTTGGCGGCGAACAAAGCGGCCACATCATCTTCCGCGATTTCACCACGACGGGCGACGGCATCATTAGCGCACTTCAGATCTTGCGAATCATGCACGAGACCGGTCAGCCGTTGAGCAAGCTGAAGAAATGTTTGAAGAAATACCCGCAAGCGCAGCGCAATCTGGTCGTGAAGTCGAAGCCGCCAATCGAAGAGTTGCGCGAAGTCGTGAAGTTGCGCGACGAAGTGGAGCGCGAGCTCGCCGGCAAAGGTCGTGTCCTTCTGCGCTACTCCGGCACGGAATCCAAGATTCGGCTTTTGATTGAAGGCCGCGAGTTCGATAAGATCGACCAGCACGCCAATCGCATCGCGGACGCGATCCAAACTGCGATCGGCGCAAATTAATTCTACGATGCCCAAGCGCGCTTTCGAAAATAGCCCAGCCTTTGAAGGCTGGGATAATCACGTCCGCGTGGTTTTACGTCCCATTAGGGACGGCAGAAATTTTCTTTCGTCCCTTGCGGGACTTGAGCTGCTTCGTTTGGTGAAACCCAGCGTTGAAACGCTGGGCTATTGTCATCACGCGCTTATACAAAAATCCACAACATGAATTTATCGCGTGTCATCGAAGCCCTCTTGTTCGGCGCGCAGAAACCGCTTTCGGGGAAAGAGATTGTCGACGCGGTGCGCAACGCTGGCGCGGCAGACGATTTTTCGCCTAACGAATTCGCAAATGCGAAGCCGGCGGAAGTCGCCGCGGCGCTCGAACAGCTGAAAGTCGAATACATCCAGAACGAGCACGGATTTCAGCTTGTCGAAAAAGCCGGCGGCTGGCAATTGGCCAGCGATCCCAAATACGCCCAATGGGTCCGCGGATTGTTTCCTGCGCCGAAACCCGCCCGCTTAAGTTCTCCAGCGCTGGAAACGCTGGCGATCATCGCCTACCGGCAACCGATCACACGGGCAGACGTCGAGGCCGTCCGCGGCGTGACCATCGAAGGTGTTTTGCAAACGTTGATGGAGCGGGGCTTGGTGAAAATTTCCGGACGCGCCGAGATTCCCGGACGACCGCTGCTCTACGAAACGACGGAATTCTTTCTCGATCATTTCGGCCTGCGCAATCTCAACGAGCTGCCAAACGTCGAGGAATTGCGCACGCGCCATTTGCCGGTAGCTCCGCGACCGCAGCCCGCCCCCGAAACGGAGACTGCGGTTCAGCCCGAATTGCCGGCGTCATCCGAAACGTAATTCGGAAATCACCACGAAGAACGCGAAAGTCACGAAGATACTTCCATGACTTTTCCTTCGTGTGCTTCGTGGCCTTCGTGGTTTAGTTGCGGTGTTGCAACGTCTCTAATTGCGATTCCAGCGACGACCTCCTCGTTGGCCGCTGACATCCAGCCCGGCAACTGCGCCCTGGCCGCGGCCTACTCGGCGAATAACCGCGGCTTTTCCATGCTCGTTATGCAAAACGGAAAGACCGTTTTCGAACGTTACTCAAACGGTGGCGGCACCGATATGCGCTGCAAAATTTTCAGCGGCACCAAAAGTTTTTGGGGCCTCGCCGCGCTTTGCGCGGTGCGTGACGGCCTGATCAAACTCGATGACCACGTCGCCGACACGATCACGGAATGGAAACCCGATCCGCGTAAGTCGCAGATCACGATTCGCCAGTTATTGAATCAAACGGACGGAATCGACCCTGCACCACATCTTCACAGTGATTCGATCCGCGATCGCGATGCGATTGCGATTCAATTGCCCTTGGTCGCAGCACCAGGTTCCGCATTCGCCTATGGACCAAGTCATCTTCAAATTTTCAACGAATTGCTTCGCCGAAAACTGAATGGAAAATCGACAACCTCCTACATCAGCGAAAACGTTCTGTCGCCACTTGGCCTAACGAGTCTCGAATTCAAGAAGGACGGACGAGGCAATCCGCTGCCGGCGAGCGGATTTGAGCTGACCGCACGGGAATGGGCGCGGTTCGGCGAGCTCGTGCTTGGTCGCGGTAATTACAACGGAAAACAGATCGTCCCGTCGAATTTGCTTAGCCAGGCGTGCGTCGGCTCTGGTGCCAATCCATCCTACGGATTGACCCTCTGGCTGAACCGGCAGGCGCCCAATGCGCGCGAGATCGATTACGAAAAAGAGCTCGATCTGAAATGGCAACGCGCGCGTTGGGGCGGCATCTGCGTTTGCCGGGCTGCTCCGCCGGACCTGGTTGTCGCACTGGGCTCGGAGTATCAGCGCCTGTTCATCATTCCTTCGATGAACGCGCTCATCGTTCGTCAGGGAATGAGCGGAAGATTCTCGGACGCATACTTCCTGCGGCTCGTTCTCGGGCGATAGACCTCGACCCGGTCCGCCAGTCGGACGGATTCGTCCCGCGGCCAGCTCGGAGCTTTGCTAACGGCTTGCCGCAGTTTAGATTGTCGCTCTTATGAACAAATTCGCGATCGGTTGTGGCGGGCTGCTCGTCATTCTCATTTTCATTGCTTTCGTGGTCGGGCTCTTTTTCTGGGGGACCTACAACCGGCTAGTCGGGTTGCAGCAGGGCGTCGATACCCAATGGGCGCAGGTCCAAACCGTTTATCAGCGTCGTGCAGATTTGATTCCTAATCTCGTCAATACGGTCGCCGGGGCCGCGAATTTCGAGAAATCAACGTTGACCGAAGTAACCAATGCCCGCGCGAGTGTGGGGCGGGTGCAGTTGGACCCGAGCAAGGCGCCGACTGACGCGGCGCAGCTTCAACAGTTTCAAGCCGCGCAAGGTCAACTCAGCAACGCGCTTTCGCGTTTGCTGGTGGTGGCCGAAAATTATCCACAACTTACCGCGACCGAAAATTTCCGCGGACTCCAGGCCCAACTCGAAGGAACGGAGAACCGAATTTCGGTTGAGCGAAACAAATTCAACACGACGGTGCAGGACTACAACGTGGCGGTGAAACGTTTCCCGACCAACATGATCGCCGGAATGTTTGGGTTTTCGCCGCGTCCATTTTTCGCTGCGCAGCAAGGCGCGGAAAAAGCGCCCACCGTGAACTTCAATTTCGGTTCGCCGGCGCCCGCCGCTTCACCTGCAGCAACTGCGGCCGCAACGCCATAACGTGATTTTCGATCCTACTGTAGCGGCGGGCGTGTCGCCCGCATCAAAGCAGCCGGCACGGCCGCCACTACAAACTCAAGCGTGAAACGAATTGCACTTTGCCTTGCGGCGCTCGTCGCGCTCAGCGCGCACGCGGCAGAAGTAATTCCGCCAAAGCCGCCAGGTTATTTCCAAGACAATGCCGGCGTAGTTTCTAAGGAAGCGGCGCTCCGTTTCAACGAACAGCTCGCTCAGTTCGAACGTGACACTGCAAATCAAGTTTGGGTGGTTGTGTATCAAAAAATGCAAAGCGACGACGATGTGGCCGCGTACGCACAGCGTGTCGCACAGGCATGGGGCGTTGGACAAAAAGATAAGCGGAACGGCGTCGTCCTGCTTGTTTTCATCGCCGATCGGAAAACTTCGATTCAGGTTGGCTACGGCCTCGAAGGTGCGCTGCCCGACTTTACCGCGTTCGACATTCGCCAGAACCGTATCAACGCTCATTTCCGAAACGGCGATTACGAAGGCGGTTTGGCCGAAGGAATCGATTCCATCCTTAAAGCCATTCGCGGCGAATACAAAGGAACCGGGCAAACTGCTTTGGAACGCCGCCGCAAAAGTGCGCCCGTGCCCAGCTTTTTGTTCTTTATCATTTTTATCATCGTGTTGTCGATCATCTCAAGAGTGATGAGACGACTCGGCGGCTACAGTTACTCTTCACGGC
>DATMOU010000033.1:0-55952 GCA_035568035.1 Chthoniobacterales bacterium
GCGTGGCAGAGCTCGACGGCAAAGGTGAAGTCGTCGGCGGAATTGTGGTGATGCGTTACGGCGAAAACGCGCTCACCGTCATCGACGGCGTCAAGCGCAAGATCGACGATATCAAGTCGTCATTGCCCGCCGGTGTGCGAATCGTTCCAACCTACGATCGCAGCGAATTAATCCACCGCTCCATTTCAACGCTGCGGGAAAAGCTGATCGAAGAAAGCATCGTCGTCGCGCTCGTCTGTCTTGTCTTCCTTTGGCACGTCCGCTCAGCGCTTGTCGCGATCATCACGCTGCCCATTGCGATCCTCGCCTCGTTCATTCCGATGTTCTACTCACATCTAACGAGTAACATCATGTCGCTCGGTGGAATCGCGATCGCGATTGGTGCAATGATCGACGCGGCCATCATCATGGTCGAGAACGCGCACAAGTCTCTCGAACAGTTTCGGGAGAACCACGGCCGCGAACCAAGCAATAGCGAACGCATCGAAGCGATTATTGCGGCGGCTAAGACCGTAGGCCGACCGCTTTTCTTTTCGCTCCTTGTCATCACGGTAAGTTTTCTGCCCGTGTTTTCGCTCACTGCGCAGGAAGGCCGCTTGTTCAAGCCGCTCGCATTCACCAAAACGTTCTCGATGTTTTTTGCTGCGATACTGGCGATTACGCTCGCTCCGGTTCTGATGACGTTGTTGATCCGAGGAAAAATTGCGCCGGAAACGAAAAATCCCGTGAATCGATTTCTGATTTCGATTTACGAGCCGGCCTTGAATTTTGTCCTGCGCTTTCGCGGATTTGTCCTACTCGGCGCACTGTTGCTTTTACTGCTGACAATTTTTCCGTTTGCGAGACTTGGCAAGGAATTCATGCCGCCGTTGAACGAAGGAACTTTGCTCTACATGCCCACGGCGGTGCCCGGAATGTCGATCACGGAGGCGACCAAGATCCTTCAAATACAAGATCGACAACTGAAAAAGTTTCCTGAAGTGACGACCGTTTTCGGCAAAGCCGGCCAAGCTGACACCTCAACCGATCCTGCGCCGCTTTCCATGTTCGAAACAATTGTATCGCTCAAGCCGTTCGATCAATGGCCGCGCGGCATGACTTGGGAAAAGTTTCTCGATGAACTGAACATGAATCTCCGGACTCCGGGAATGGCGAACATTTTCTGGATGCCGATCCAAACGCGAACGGAAATGCTGATGACAGGATTTCGGAGCGCGTTAGGGATAAAAGTTTTCGGACCCGATTTGCAGGGTATCGAAACTCTTGCCGTCCAAATCGAAAAAGCGATTTTCGATCTTCCCGATACGCGCAGTGCCTTTGCCGAGCGCACGGTTGGCGGTTACTTCCTCGATTTCGATGTGAACCGTGAAGCAGCGGCACGTTACGGATTAACCGCCGGTGATGTGAATGACGTTGTCGAGACGGCAATTGGCGGCAGGATAATTACGACAACGGTAGAAGCACGTGAGCGTTATCCGGTCAGAGCGCGATATGCGCCGGATTTCCGGCAGGACCTCGATTCACTCAAGCGTGTGCTGATTCCTACTCCGACCGGTGCGCAGATCCCGATATCACTCGTGGCGGACATCAAGTACCACACTGGGCCGCCGAGCATTCGCGACGAAAACGGACAATTAGTTGGCTTCATTTTAATCGATCCCTCGACGAGCAACATCGACGGCTATGTACGTAAGGCCGCGAAACGTATCGCCGAGCGCATTAAATTTCCGGCTGGCTATCATATCGAATGGGCGGGCCAGTTTCAATACATCCAACAAGCCGACGAGCGTTTGAAGATTGTCGTTCCGCTGACGCTCTCGATCATCTTCATTCTCATTTACGTCAACACGCGTTCAGTGGTGAAAACGGGCATCGTGTTGCTTGCGGTTCCATTTTCACTCATCGGCGCATTTTGGTTGCTTTGGTTGCTCGGTTATCACATGAGCGTCGCGGTGTGGGTCGGATTGCTCGCGCTGGCCGGGTTGGATGCTGAGACCGGCGTCGTCATGTTGCTCTATCTTGATCATGCGTGGGAGAAATTTCGCGCAGAAGGCCGAATGAAATCGGTCGCTGATCTTCAGGCTGCGATTCACGAGGGCGCAGTGCAACGTCTGCGGCCGAAAATCATGACTGCATGTGCAATTTTTTTTGGATTGTTGCCAATCATGTGGTCGCCCATCACGCAAGCCGGCGCCGATGTCATGAAACGCATCGCAACGCCAATGATCGGAGGAATAATTACCAGCGCGTCGCTCGAACTATTGATCTATCCGATCATCTATCTGCTTTGGCGGCGACGCGAGTTGCCTGCTGAAACCGGTTCTCATTAATTGATGTAAAGGAGGCGATGACATGAAGAACTCGATCTTAAGTGTTGGTCTCGCTCCTGCAGTCCTCGCAAGTTCCGCGCTTGGAGCGTCACAGAAAATCACTTGCCGCGTAACGGGCAAGGCGATGGATAAGTGCTGTTGTGAAACGAAGGACAGCAGGTTCTACTGCAAGCTGACGAAGAAGACCTACAGCGAATGCTGCTGCGACATGAAGTGAGCTCGAAGCAGACTGGCTGACGCTAAATTTATAATCGAATGGCTGAAGTTACTTGCAACCGCAGTCTTTGCCGCAGTTGCATTCCTTCTTGTCGTTCATTGGGCAATTCTTGCCGCTTTTCTTGCAGCTGACCTTTTCCGCCGCAAAACCGGTGGTGCAAATCATCGCCGCGAGCATCGACATCAGAACCCTCATGGACGTTTTCATTGCGCTAATGTTAGCTACGATGTGAGTCACGCGCCAGACGAAATTTGGCGTGGGAGACTGAAGAATGAACTGGCTTTGGATGGGGATTTATCACGGTGCAGCGATGTTCTGGGAAACGCTGTGGGCGCTCGTGCTTGGGTTTGGAATTTCGGCCGGGCTCCAGGTTTTTGTCAGCAAGGAGCGAATGACGCAACTTCTCGGTCGCCCCGGTTTGAGAGAAATATTGCTGGCAACTGGTTTCGGCGCCGCGAGCTCGTCTTGTTCCTACGCCGCGGCTTCGATTGGCCGGAGCGCATTTCAAAAAGGGGCGGCGCTCGTCCCTGCACTCGCATTCATGTTCGCCTCGACCAATCTCGTTATCGAACTCGGCGCGGTGTTGTGGTTGCTGATGGGTTGGCGGTTTGTTCTTGCCGAAGTTATCGGTGCGTTTGTCTTGATCGGCGTGATGTGGCTGCTGATTTCGATTTTCTTGCCAAAAAGCTTAGAAGCCGAAGCGCGCCGGCGTTCCGAGGCCGCCGATGACGAATGTGGTCACCATAATCATGAACATCACCACGCTCACGAGCATCAAAACGAAAGCAAATGGACGCGGCTTGCCGGTTCGTTTTGGATGGATTGGGTGATGCTCTGGAAAGAACTCGTTGCAGGATTTTTGATCGCCGGATTCCTGGCCGCGCTCGTTCCGCCGGATTGGTGGAAATCTCTTTTCATCGAAACCGGTAATCCGGTCTTGCGTTTGATCGAGAACGCCGCGGTCGGTCCTATCATCGCAATTCTGTCGTTCGTTTGTTCGGTTGGAAACATCCCGCTGGCGAGCTTGCTTTGGCAGAACGGAATCAGTTTTGGCGGGGTGATCTCGTTTATCTATGCCGATTTGCTCGTCATTCCGCTGATTTTGATTTACCGGAAATATTTTGGCGGCCGCGCAACGTTTTACATCGTCGTTATCTTTTATGCCTCCATGGTCTCCGCCGGGATTATCGTCGATCTAATCTTCGCGGCTCTGCATCTGATTCCACAGGGCGAACGGCCGATCAGCCCGATCGAGCATGCCACTTTCAGTTGGAATTACACAACGTGGCTGGATTATGTCGCGATCGCGGTGGCAGCGTGGCTTTGGGCCTTGAAAATGCGCAGCAGGCGCGTGGTTTGACTCGCGACTGCAATTTTGGCTTTGCAATTCGGAGCCGAAATCGAAAATCTTTTCGACTGTCCAATTATTCCGAACAACGTCGCTTTATGATCACACGGGTTCTTATCGCAACGGTCGCCGGTTTGTTTGTTGCTCCGTTTGCCTTCGGCCAAATGAAATATAGCCGCACCAGGTCGCAGTCGCCCACGCCCACACCAAGTCCGAGTTCAACGCCGCCGCAGCAGAAAATGGCGCCGGCGCAAACCCAGCTTCCCACGACGTCACCAAGAACAGTCTCTTCTCCGCGAACTGCGCCCTCGCCGCGAGATACACCCATGCTGATCCATCCAAAAGAGATGTCCACTGCAGGAGCGCCGGTTCAGCCGAGAACGGCCGGTGCACGGCCGCTGATTCAGCCGAAACCAACTCCGGCACTGGCATTGATTCCGCCCAAAACTGCAACTACACCGGCGCCGATGCCGGCGAAGCCGACGCCCACGCCGGTGCCGCCTCCGGACGTTAAAGCTTATCTCGACAAACAGGTCGCGAGCTCCAAGGACCAGAAATTCCACATGACCATGAACGGAAAAGACCTCGCGCTTACTCCATTCCACGTCTGGTCTCAAAAAACCACTGGTCCCAACACCACCTCAACCTGCATCGATATGAGGAGCGATGAGGGCAGTGTTTACGACATTGATTTTCTGACTACGGGTGCGCAAGTGAGCAGCATCAGGATTCATCGAGTCAACGGTGAGGCTGTGAGATAGCGCAGGTAAATCGTGGGCCAGGCGCCACGCCCGCCGGTATTTTCTATAAAAATGGCAAGCGATGCCCTTGCCCTGCAACCTTTCGTCCGGCACTGTGGTTAGGTTCCAAATCGAAAGGTAAATATGAACACACGAACTCTGCTCACAACGGCCGCCGCTTGTTTTGTCGCTTCAATCGCCTTTGGCCAGATGAACACCTACGCGCCGCCGCAGTCACAACCACCACCTCAAGGAGTCCGCTCCGAGCCACAAACAAAGGAAACGAAGAAGACAACGACCGCGCCGACGGGAGTGAAAGGTTATCTCGACAGCCAAATCGCGAGCTCTAGCGACAAAAAGTTTCACGTTTCATTAAACGGGAAGGATGTCCCCCTGGCTCCGGTAAGATATCATGCAGAGACAAAACTCGGTGGCGGCAAAGGCGCGATGGCTGTGGATATGAAAGGCGCGGACGGCAAGCTCTACGAGATCGACTTTGTGACGTCTGGTGGCCAGGTAACGGGCGCCAAGGTCGGTAAGGTCGACGGCAAAGCGCCCTAGAACAAATTGTAGCCGCGGCCCGATGGGCCGCCTGCGCGTCGCTCGGCAGTACCGCCAACAGTCGCGGTTGCGAAGTCGTCACCTGTCCGGCACTGTCTCGCCGGAATGCCGAAGACGTTTTACATCACAACGGCGATTGATTACACGAATTCGCCGCCGCACATCGGTCACGCCTACGAAAAGGTGCTGGCGGACGTCATCGCGCGTTATCGCCGACTCAAAGACGAAAAGGTTTTTTTCCTGACCGGGGTCGATCAACACGGCCAGAAAGTCCAGCAATCGGCTGCCAAAGCCGGCGTTGCGCCCTCCGAATTCGTTAAGGGTGTCACTCAGAAGTTCGTCGACCTTTGGAAAAAGCTCGACGTGAAATACGATGGATGGGCGGAAACGATTGCGCCGCGTCACAAGAAAGTCGTGCAGGGAATGTTGCAGCGCCTGTTCGATGCCGGCCAAATCTACAAGGACAAGCAGTCCGGATTTTATTCGGTGCGGCAGGAACAATTTCTGACCGATAAGGAACGCGGACCGGACGGCGAATTTGGACCGGAGTGGGGACAGGTCGAGTTTCGCGAGGAAGAAAACTACTATTTTAAACTGGGCCAGCATAAAGACTGGCTGCTGCGCTACATCGACAACCGCAAAGACGCGGTCATTCCCGATTTCCGACAAACAGAATTGCGCAACGCGATCGAGCGAATCAGCGGCGACCTTTGCATTTCGCGCCCGAAGTCGCGGCTCGATTGGGGAATTGAGCTGCCGTTCGACAAGGAGTTTGTCACCTACGTCTGGTTCGATGCGCTTACGAACTACATTTCTTTCGCCGATTACGATCCCTCTGTTTCATCCTTCAACCTTCAGCCCGCATCCTTTCTCGATCGCTGGCCTGCGCTCCAAATCATCGGCAAAGACATTCTCGTTCCGGCGCACGGCATTTATTGGCTGATCATGCTCCACGCCATCGGGTTTCCGGACGAGGCGATGCCGCAACTGCTCGTCCACGGCTGGTGGAATCTGGGTGGCGCCAAGATGAGCAAGTCGTTAGGCAATATCGTCGATCCGAACATTCTCGCCGATAAATACAGCCCCGAAGCCGTTCGCTACTATTTAATGAGCGACATCGTGATGGGCCGAGACGCTGACTTCTCCGAAGAGCGGCTTGTAACTGTCTTTAATTCGCAACTCTCAAATGCGTTGGGGAATTTATTGAATCGCACAATTGGGATGGCTGATCGGTTTAGCGAACGAACACTGAAGGCGTCCGCGAGGAGTCAGGTCAGCGAAGTCGCGGCTTACGCAGTTAGAGCGTACGACTTTTGCATGAGCCAACAGGAAATTGGGGGACAAGTAGACGTTTCTTGGCGAGGCATTGAAGGCACTGATGACTTCGGCCCCTTAAACAAGCTTGCAGGCGGTCTGGGAAATATCATTTCGTTTGTGAGATGGCTAAACCAATCCGTTGAACAGAAGGCTCCATGGAAGATGGCGAAGACAGGCGAGTCTAATGCTGTGAAATCAGTTCTGTATGAATTTGCCGAATCTCTTCGCATCATTGGGATTTTGATTTCGCCAGTGTTGCCCAAAGCGGCGCACGGGATTTTCGACCAACTGAATTGGAAGGTGGAATTGAGCGGGAAAGAAGAACGGTTCGCGCTCAAAGACGCGGAGTGGGGGAAGCTTCCGGACGGGCATGTCGTCGGTAAACCGGTGCCGTTGTTTCCGCGGATTGAGCCACCAAGCAAGCCTGAATGAAGTCGGCAGTCGCAAGGGGCTCAGACTTCGCTTCGCTTCTCTCTGATGGTGAGCGATTAAGGTGGAACGCGTTCTCCGAACGCGTTGTTATTAATGGCGGCAAGTCGCGTAGACTTTAGCATCGTGTTCGGAGAACCCGATCCACCATGAAGATCGACATCCTGACATTGTTTCCTGAAATCTGCCGCGCACCCCTGAGCGAAAGCATGATGAAGCGCGCGCAGGAAAATAAAATTGTCGATCTTCAGATTCATAACCTGCGCGATTGGACGACAGACAAGCATCACATCGTCGATGACACCCCGTTCGGCGGCGGGCAAGGGATGGTGATGAAGCCGGAGCCGATTTTCGCTGCGGTTGAGGATCTTCAGAAAACGTCCAACGCCCAATTACAGAAGACAAAAGTTATTCTCATGTCGCCAGCTGGAAGACGATTTGATCAGCAGCTCGCGACCGAGCTTTCCCACGAAGCGCGTCTCGTAATCGTTTGCGGTCATTACGAGGGCGTCGATCACCGCGTGATTGAGCACCTGGTCGACCTGGAGATTTCGATTGGCGATTACGTTCTGACCAACGGCGCGATCGCCGCGGTCGTTCTAGTCGATGCAGTCGTGCGTTTGCTGCCCGGCGTCCTCGGTCACGAACAATCCGCGGCTGACGATTCATTCAGCGCCGGATTACTGGAAACCCCGCAATACACGCGACCGGCGGAATTTCGCGGCTGGAAAATTCCGGACGTGCTCCTTTCCGGAAATCACGCCGAAATCGAAAAGTGGCGAAAGGATCAGGCGCTCAAGCGAACGAAACAAAATCGGCCTGACTTGTTGAGGTAGCGGCGGTTCACCGAACCGCCATGGCGATTGAGGTCAATCGCCGCTACCTAATTTTGCCGAGAACAATTGAGGCGTTGATTCCGCCGAACCCAAATGAATTGCTCATGACGCAATTCAATTCCGCGGCGCGCCCGTGATTTGGAACAACGTCGAGATCGCACGCCGGATCTGAATTCTGATAGTTGATCGTCGGCGGCACCCATTGTCGATCCAGCGCCAGTGCGCAAAGCGCGGCTTCGATCGCGCCGGTCGCGCCGAGTGGGTGCGCGTGATAACCCTTTGTCCCGCTCACCGGAATCTTGTAGGCGCGGTCGCCAAAAACTTCTTTGATCGACATGGTCTCGGCGCTGTCATTCAACTGGGTGGAGCTGGCGTGCGCATTGACGTAATCGATCTGCTCCGGCCTCATTTCTGCGTCCATGAGGGCGTCACGCATCGCGCGAATGCAGGAATAGCCGGTTGGCAACGGCGTGGTCATGTGAAAGCCATCGTTGTTTAAACTGTAGCCCAGAACTTCGGCATAAATTTTCGCGCCTCGCGCTCGCGCGTGCTCCAGTTCTTCCAGGACCAACGACGCCGCGCCTTCGCCCATCACAAATCCGTCGCGCAGCTTATCGAACGGTCGAGAAGCAAGCTGCGGATCCGGATTGCGACTCATTGTCTTGATAATGTCGAACGCGCCGATCGTGATCGTGGTCAGCGGCGCTTCCGCTCCGCCGGCGACAACGACGTCAACAAAATCATCTCGAATGTAGCGAAGCGCTTCGCCAACCGAAACTGTTCCGCTGGCGCAACTGTTCGAGTTTGTGGTTCCGACGCCGCGGAATCCGAAATCGATCGCGATGTTCGAGTGTGCCGAGCCGCCAAACACTTGCACGGCCAATGTCGGCTGAACTCCGCGGGCGCCCTTTTTTAGAAATCTGATGTATTGCTCTTCCGCTTTGCAAATGCCGCCGAGGGCCGTTCCGAAACTGACGCCGACGCGATCGTTCGGCTTGTCGTGGGAATATTCGATTCCGGCGTCGTCGAGCGCCAGTTTTGCCGATGCGACCGAGAATTGCGCGTAACGATCGAGGCGCTTTAGTCGATGCGGCAGAAAAAATTCTTCCGGATCCCAATCGTTGATCTGGCCGGCCACCCGCACGCCGAACCCGCTCACGTCGAAATTCGAAATTGGAGCGATGCCGGTTTTCTCGGCCAGGATTCCATTCCAGAAGCCTTCGACACCTTTGCCGATGCAGGTAATCGGGCCCAGTCCGGTTATAACAACACGTCTTCGGTTCTGTCGCGCCGGAGACTTGAGCGCAGGCGGATTCATGCAGCTACGTTATTTGTCTGCGCTTCAACATATTGCTTCATACAACGCAGGGTTTTATTGGCAACGTGGCCGATGAAAAAGTCGCCAATGATCGGTTCCATGATTGGCGCGAGCGCCGGGATGCGAAAGTTCATTTCGTGCGAAATCTCGACCCGAACGCCGGCGGGCATATCCGTGAAGGTCCAAACCACGTGCATCCCTCTGGTGAACGCTTTCAAATGATTGAAATGAATTTCGATACGATCACGGTCGATAATTTCCTCCGACGTCCATTTGATTGGAATTCCTGATCGTCGGGCGGCCATCACGACAATATTGCGGTTTCCCCCGCGCTCGAGATAACGGATGTAGCGGTAGTGCGGCAGAATTTTCGGCCACAGCTCCAAATTCGCCGCCGTTTCGAAGATCGCCATCTTCGGCGCGTGCATGACGATTGAATTCGTTTTGTGCATTTCAGTTGCGCGAAATCTGCCTACAGTCGTCTGAACCGATGGCGCTGGAAATGAAAAAAGAATGCGAAAAATGCGGGCGCGCCGTAGCTGCCGATGGCGAAGCCTACATTTGCGCTTACGAATGCACGTTTTGCCAAGAATGTGCCAGGGAGATGAAGTTCTTTTGCCCGAATTGCGGCGGGGAACTCGTCTGCCGGCCGCGGCGGAAAGAGGAATCGTAGGGCGTTTCGGTGAAACGCCACGGCGTCTGACGCAGACGCCCTACAATCGGGACTTGATCTTATAAGTCAGAAAGCATTCGTCGCCGACAACGCGCATGTCTTTCATTTCGCAATGCACGCTTGCCGGCAGAAATTCCTTGCTCAGCCCGGTAAGGGTCGGAGCTTCGGCTCCGCCGAATAAGTACGGCGCGATCGTGAGATTGAGTTCATCGACGAGGCCACGTTCCAGCATCGAACGGAAAAGAGTCGGGCCGCCCTCGCAGGCGACGCGCCGGACTTTGTAATTGCGTCTTAAAACGCTCAGCACCTCCGCAAGATCAACATCGCCTGTCTTGCTCAGATGAAGCGTAGCTTTGCCCGACAAAGAGGTCCGCACTTCGTCTGGCATTCGTTCGGTCGAGAAAATCACGATGCGCGAAACATCCCATTGAAAAATCTTCAGCTGACTGTCGATCTTGCCTTCGTTGGAAACGATCACGCGTAGCGGAGCTGGAGTCTGGCCGCGCTCGATCCTTCTCTGACGCAAATCCTCCGAAATGCCGAGACGGACGTTGTCGCGCTTGAGCGTGCTGTGACCGAGCAACACGGCGTCGGAAAGCGCGCGTTGTCTGAAGAGATGTTGTTTGTCTTCGCGCGAAGTGAAGTCGACCGGGGTGAAATTGCGGGTCGTGATCTTGCCGTCGACGGTCATCGCAAACGTCGCGCTGACAAATGGGCGGGGCGCAATGTGGGAGCGGCCTTGGCGCCGCGATGATTTTTGTCGGGACACTAAGGTCCCTCCCACTTTCTTATTGAGACTCGCTGATTTCATGTTCCGCCGTGGCCACCTCGCGTTGCATTTCGCGCAGCTTCACCCGTTTGGCGACACCGCTCGGCTTGTAGAGGAAGTAAACTATGCCGCCAGGGGCGCAGCAGATCACGATGACAAAAAATCCGAGTGATCCGATCAGTTTGGCTTTTTCAACGGTGACGCCACAGATGTTGTTCAGCATGACCTGAAGCAGTTTTTCGCGCAGGCCGATTCCGGCGAGGCTTATCGGAACCGCCGTAAGAGTGCGCTCGATCGGCATAACCGCGAAAAAGTCGACCGCGGGAACCGGCGCGGGAGGTGTTTTGCGCACGTCTTCAGCGTGAAGCGCGTAGGCGACGAAGAGAAACGTGGCGAAAGTGGCGAGGTGCGCGACAAGCGAGGCGCTGAAGGCAAAGAAGGTCGCGATCCAATGTCGCGCATACAGATGGTAGGCCGCGGCGATCTCGATCAGTTTATCTCGTCCGGGAAACTTGTGCGGGAGGAGATGGAAAAGATTAAAACCGCTAACGATAAAACTCGTGACCAGACCGGAAATGGAAACACCAAGAAGGATGCCTAACGCGATCAGCAGCTGATGCGGAGTGAAGCCCGATTCAACTGTCACCGGCGTTCGCCATAGCAAGTCGAAACGCAGCGTTACCAGCGTCACCGTAATCGTGACCAATGCGACCAGTCCAATCAAGCGATCGAAGACGACCGCCAGCAAGGCGCCCGCTTTGTGGTCCGGCGTTTCCTTGAGCAGCAGATAGCTCTTAATGATATCGCCACCGGTGCCGCCCGGAAGGAACTGGTTGTAAAACATTCCGATCAAGAACAGGCCGCTCAGGCGCGCGAGGTTGAGCCGGATCTTTTGCACTCGAAGCAGGATTTGCCAGCGGATCGCGGCCGCGATTTCGACGACGAGATAGGCAACGATGGCGGCGAGGACCCACCGATAATCCGCTTCGTGCAGGGCCTTGGCCATCTTATGACGTTGTTCCGGGTCATGAAAAACCCAGATGAGAAGGGTGATCGTGACCGCGAGTTGCAACGCTGTGATAAGAGCCTTCTTCACGAGCCGAAATGTTCTTTCCAGGTTTCGACCGATTTCTGGATCTCTTCCGCGGTTTTGCGCGGACTCATCTCCCAGACCCAGGCGCAATCTTTTGGCAACAGGGGCACCAGTTTCAAGAGATCGACATCTCCGGCGAACGGGGGCTGATGGTCCTGGGCCGGCCAGATGCAATCCTGAACGTGACAGCCAAATGCACGCGCCCCGATCTGACGCAGCCAGTCGGCGTGATCGAGAAACGCGAGGTTCTCCTTGATTTGGATGTGCCCGAAATCGTGCCAGTAACCAACTTGCGGCGAACTCAATTCGTCGAGCAACGCCGGCAACTCGCGTTCGCTTGGAATCTCTTCGTAACCGCGGCGGCCTTCGATTCCTAGTTTCACCTTTTTCCCGGCGGCGTACTCGACGATGCGTTTCAAACAATCCTTCACCTGCCCGAGATAGGGCGGGGCCTTCGCTTCGCGTTTTTCCACTGCCCGAATCTTCTTGTCAACAAAGTTGCGCGAAAGCAGTTCGCCTTTACGCGCGAGCTTGATCAGGTCATCCGTGACCGGTCGCATTGGCACTTCGCCCAAATGCATCACCACAAACGGTGCACCGAGACGTTCGGCAAAGTCGATGGTCTGGAATGTGTGTTTCACCGCGCGTTCGCGTTCGTTGGCGTGCGGCGACGAAAACTGGTAGCAATCGGGAGATGCGTGCAGCACTTCGACTGGCAACGGACAGAAATTGTGCAGGCTCGAAAATTTCACTTTGCCCGATTCGAACATTTTTTGAATCCCGGGCATGAGCGAAATCCGAACACCGTGGCCGAGCTCGACGCGGTCAAATCCAAGATCGACAATTTCCCGCAACATTTCCGCGCCATCGGTGTGACGGCTTGAATTCCAGCAGGTCGAAAACGCGATCATCGGTTCGGAGAAACCTTCAAACGGTTGCAGCAGCCGATGGAGCCGCTGGCGTGCCGATGTTTGTCTCGCAAACGCCCGGCTCCGAGCATTGTTTTCGAACGCGAGCCAGTACCAGCAACGAAATCGTGCCATAGACGCCGGCCGCGATGGCAAGCGCGCGGGGCATCCCGATTGAATCAGACAAACTCGTCACGCCCAGGCCGGCCAGTGGCATCAGTCCCACAAAGCTCAACATGAACACGGCGGAAACACGCCCGCGCAAATAATCCGGCGCGCGTTCCTGAACGATAGTACTGCAAAGACCGAAATTCGTGGCCAGACCTAATGAGTTTACAATTAACAATGCCATTACGACGTAGAAACCTGGCGCGAACGAAAGTCCTACGATTACGAGCGAAATTGCGACCGTGTTGACCATCATCAACGGTATCCGTCGATCGCGCCGCAAACCGATCAAAAAAAGCGCGCCGACAAACGAGCCGATTGCAGATACGCCCATTAACGAGCCGAGACTGTCTGCGCCACGGTGGAGCACAAGCCGCACATAAAGCGGCATCATCACGGTGATGATGGGAAAAATGCAAACTGATTGCGTCGCGATTAAGGTGACCATGGCGAGGCTCGGCGTGTCCTTCGCAACAAAACGAAAACCGTCCTTAATTCCGCTGGTGCGTTTTTCTTCTTCTTCGACTGTCCCCTTCGGCCTTGGCGGCAACGTTAAGATCGCGATGATGAGCGCAACAAACGACAAAGCATTTGCAAAAAATGCCGAGGCAGTGCCTAACCATTTTATCAGATAACCGCCGATCGTTGGCCCGAGCACCCGCGAGCCGTGAAAAACTGAGCGGTCAATCGAGATGCCATTTTGGATTTCGGAACGTCCGACCAGTTCGGGAACCAACGCAGATTGCGTCGGCATTTCGAAGGAGTTGGAAATGCCAAGCAGTACCGCGAACGTCAAGATCTGCCAGATTTCGATATGGCCTTTGAGAACCAGAAATCCGATTCCACAAGCGATACTGATCTGAGCTACCTGGGTGATCAGAAGAATCTTGCGCTTATCAAATCGATCCGCTGCGGCGCCGCCCACCATCGTGAGTAAGAGCATCGGCAAACCCGCGGCGAGATTCGCCATTCCCAGCCAAATCGCCTTGTTGGTGAGCGTTGCCATCACCCAGCCTTGCGCCATCACTTGCATCCAGCTGCCGGTATCCGAGATCAAACTGCCGATGACGTAGCGGCGAAACGGCGCATTACGCAAAACGCCCAACGCGTGTATCGGAGTGATTTTTGCTTCCGCGCTCATCGCCAAAACAGATCGTTGTTGAGGCGTTTGTGTCAAACGCCATCCGTCACTGCAGTGGCAGATATCCCACCACATGCGATCGATTTGCCATTCTCTCCAGTATTCAAAATGACGAAATGAAGCCGAGCCGGCCCCTTGATGCTGTCATTCCGAGCAGAGCGAGGAACTTCACCATCGGAATCCGCGACACATGTGCCTACTGAGATCAGGTAGAGGCGGTTCGGTGAATGAAGTTGCCGGGAGGCGACGACATGGACGTAGCCCGAAGGGTAAGCTTTCGGGAGAAAGCGAATCAACCGCCATGGCGATCGAGGTCAATCGCCGCTACCAAGCGCAATTGCCCATTGAGTGGCCTTCGTTATTTTGAAATATGCGCATCGACAGGTTCACCCAAAAGATGCAGGAGGCGCTGCAGGCGGCGCAGGACCTCGCTTCGCAATCGAACCACCAGGAAATCACCAACGAGCATTTCCTCTCCGCTCTTCTCGATCAAAGCGACGGGATCACCCAGCCGTTACTCGAGAAGATTGGTGTCCAACCAAATCAACTCCGTGACAGCTTGCTGACCGACCTGAATCGCAAGCCGCGAGTCACGGGTGCGGTCGACCTCCGCCTTTCCAACGAGCTTCGCACGGTCCTCGACGCCGCCGAAAAGGAAATGGCGAAGCTCAAAGACGAATACACCAGCGCCGAGCATTACTTGCTCGCGTTGAGTGGATCAAATGTGCCGGCCGCGAAGATGTTGAAGGATCTCGGCGTCACTCGCGACAAGTTGATGCAGGCGCTTCAACAAGTGCGAGGTTCACAACGCGTGACTGATCAAAACCCGGAAGGAAAATATCAAACGCTCGAAAAATACGGGCGCGATCTGACCGCGCTCGCGCGCCGCGGCAAAATTGATCCGGTCATCGGCCGGGACAATGAGATCCGCCGGATTATGCAGGTCCTCTCGCGGCGCACCAAAAATAATCCGGTGCTGATTGGCGATCCTGGCGTCGGCAAGACCGCAATCGTCGAAGGACTGGCGCGGCGAATTATTTCCGGCGACGTGCCGGAATCGTTGAAGAATAAACGTCTGATCGCGATGGACATTGGCGCGATGGTCGCCGGCGCGAAGTTTCGCGGGGAGTTCGAAGACCGGTTGAAAGCTTTCTTGAAAGAAGTGACCGATTCGCAAGGCCAGGTCATTTTGTTCATCGACGAATTGCACACGATTGTCGGCGCCGGCGCGGCGGAAGGATCGGTCGATGCCTCAAATATGTTGAAGCCGATGCTCGCTCGTGGCGAATTGCGCACGATCGGCGCGACCACGCTCGACGAATATCGGAAGTACATCGAGAAAGACGCCGCGCTCGAACGCCGGTTTCAACCGGTGCTGGTGAATGAGCCGAGTGTCGAAGATACCATCGCAATTCTCCGCGGATTGAAGGAGCGCTACGAAGTCCATCACGGTGTGCGCATCACGGACGCCGCGCTCGTCGCCGCCGCGGTTCTTTCGCATCGCTACATCACCGAACGTTTTCTTCCCGATAAAGCAATCGATCTGGTCGATGAAGCTGCCTCGCGGTTAAAAATCGAGCTCGATTCGATGCCGACCGAGATCGACGTGATCGAGCGCGAGATCATGCAGCATGAGATGGAGCGACAGGCGCTCAAGAAAGAAAAAGATCCCGCCAGCAAAGAGCGATTGAAGAAGCTTGAGAAGGAACTGGCCGAGCTGAAGGAAAAATCCGGCGCGCTGAAAGCCGAATGGCAAAAAGAAAAAGCGGTCATCGATGAGCAGCGGAAAGTGAAGGAAGAACTTGACCGATTGCGGACTGAGCTCGAACGCGCTCAGCGTCGCGGCGAATTAGGGAAGGCTAGTGAGATTCAATACGGAAAAATCCCGGAACTCGAAAGAAAGTTGGCCGAGCTCACTGCGAAGGGGAGCACACGCGCCTCGCGCGTTCCGTCCGGCGCCTCGCCGGACGGCGGGGAAGATTCTTCGGCGAGGGCGCCGAAGGTCCGAGCCGGACTGGCTTCTGCCCGCGGGGGCGCGGGCGCTCCCCAGAGAAGACTGCTGCGCGAAGAGGTGACCGAGGAAGACATCGCCGACGTCGTTTCGAACTGGACTGGGATTCCGGTTTCACGATTGCAGGAAGGCCAGCGTGAGAAGTTGCTAAAACTTGAAGAGCATTTGCATCAACGAGTTGTCGATCAGGAACGGGCGATCAAAGCGGTTTCAAATGCCGTCCGTCGCGCCGGCGCCGGTTTGCAGGATCCCAATCGCCCTCTCGGCTCATTCATTTTCCTTGGACCGACTGGTGTCGGCAAGACCGAGCTGTCGCGCGCTCTCGCCGAATTTCTGTTCGACGATGAGCACGCCATGATTCGGATCGACATGAGCGAATACATGGAGAAACACACCGTCGCGCGATTAATTGGCGCCCCGCCGGGTTACGTTGGTTACGAGGAAGGCGGACAACTCTCCGAAGCCGTCCGGCGCCGGCCCTACTCGGTCGTGTTGTTCGACGAGATCGAAAAAGCGCACCAGGACGTGTTCAACGTGCTGTTGCAAGTTTTGGATGACGGCCGGATCACCGACGGGCGGGGGAGAACGGTCGATTTCAAGAACACGGTCATCATCATGACCTCGAACATCGGCTCGCAATACATCCTCGAGGAAGAACAATCCCAGGAAGCCCGCGAGCGACTAGTTATGGACGCGTTGCGATCCCATTTCCGTCCGGAATTTCTCAACCGCGTCGACGAAATCATCATTTTCGATCGTTTGAGCGAGGACGACTTGAAAAAGATCGTTGAAATCCAGTTGCGCCATTTAACGAAGCGCCTCGAGCAGCAAAAGATCACGCTCGATCTTACCGATTCGGCGAAAGCGCACCTTGCCCGCGAAGGCTACGATCCGGTTTACGGCGCGCGCCCGCTCCGCCGAGTGATCCAGAAAGAAATTCTCGACCCGCTCTCGATCAATATCCTCGAAGGCAAAGTGCGCGAAGGCCAAACTGTCCGCGTCGATGCCAAGAACGGTGCGCTGGAGTTTAAAGAAAAGTGATAATAGAAGGCGCTATGGGTCGTGTGCGTGTTAGTCGCTCTGGCTCAATCGCGCGTTGTAGAGGCGCTCGCCGCGGCGAGCGCCTGTTTATTTAGATCGGCGTTTGAGAACAAACGCCGCTACAACTTTTTGAGGCGGATCGGCCGCTCCGCGGGCGATTCTAAATTTCAAGTGCCAAGTTTAACAACGCGCAAGGGACTGCGCGTTCCACCGACAGAAACGCGCTCGGAGATCGCGTTTCACCTTAAGAATCAACTTGTTGACGCCGGGTCAATCGGCTTTTGCTGGGCTTTTGCCTGTTGCTCGTAGGCTGCTTCGCCTTCCTGCACGTAACATCGGGTGAAGAACCGGTCGTGGTATTTGCCCCAGCCTTGGGCAAAGAGGAATTCGTGCGCTTGCTGCGGACTGTAGTGGCATTCCGCCATGCTCCGGCCTTCGTCGCGCGCAGGCTTGGCGTCTTCCGTTCCGAACACAAAACATACGACAGCCGATGACTTGGTAGGCACCGCCCGCTCTTTGTCTGTTCGCGGATCCGTTGCCGAAATATTAGCAATGAAATGCCGGCTATGCTCGTCGGGCTTGTACATTTCCATGAATGCTCCTTTGTTAACGAGCGCTTGCTCTTCTTTGGTAAGGTCGCCCGCTTTGCTGTAGTCAGCCAATGTTAGGCTGATCGTTGCTATCGCTAGAAGTCTCAGGGGTTTTCTCATGGACATACTTCGGACGACCGATGAGTTTTCTTTCAGACTTTTTGGGCACCGCGCCATTGTAGGGCAGGCGCTCCGGCTGCCGCTTTTAGTTCGGCGACCGATGCAGTTGTCCTACAATCAGAAATTAACAACGCGCAAGGGACTGCGCGTTCCACCTCCATCAACCGCTCGAGGATTTATTCCGCTGAGCGCGCGCTGCGTAGACGGCGAAGGAAACATGTCGCCAGTCCGGCAAGCGCAATCAGAGCTGTGGAAGACGGTTCAGGAACAGCCGAGCCGTTAAGCTGAATCTCCGACACGCCCAACGCGGCGTCGCCGGATAAAGCGCTGACTCGCACCGCATCGGTGGTCACGGGGCCGAGAGGCTGAAATGTCATTTGGTCCGCATTCGGCCTGGTTCTGAAACCGGATCCTTGGCTAACGGAAGGGACGTTCCAAAGTGTTAGCCAAGTGTTAGTAGACGTATCGTGGTATTGAAGCAAATAACTGTCGTTATCATCCGCCTGCATGATTGCGCCGCTGATAGCGAACAAACCGCCAAGGTCGATTTCGAGAGTAGTGGGCACATTTATGCCATTGGCGGGTTGCCCGTCGATAGTTGTCCATTCCACTGATTCACTCACTGCGCTGCCATAATTTGTCGATTCGGGCGTGAAGACGCCGTCGTCAATAACGCTTAATGGCGTGGACAAATTTGTGATTTGGGCGGAACCGGCAATAATTGTCACCGGTTTATTCAAAGCGACGTTACTGTCTGCGTTAGCTGCGGTGACCAACACATTGATGGCCACAAATCCCGCAATCGAACCCAATCTCATTTTCCCTCCAAATTGAGCAACAATCGTGCAATTATCGGCTCGGGAATGTCAAGGGTAGGTTGGTCTTCCGGGGTCTTTTCAGGGCGCAATAGTCCGCCTTAGCCGATCACAACGCGCTCGGAGATCGCATTCCACCTAGGCCGTCACTTGTTTAAACGCACCGACGAAAGCTTCCATTTCGGATCGTTTGCCAATCGTCAATCGCATATGGTTTGGATACGCCGGAAATAAGCGCCCGACGGCGACGTTTTTGTCTTTCATCGCCTGGATGAGTGGCACGACCGGTTTCCTGCAATCGAACATGATGAAGTTGGCCTGCGATGGAATCGATTTGTAGCCGAGCTTATTGAGCTCAGTGAGCGTGTAGCTCTTCGCTTCGCCGTTCATTTTGCGACCGTTGGTTACCTGCGCCTCATCGTCCAGGCTCGCGCTGGCCGCGGCCAGCGCCATGATGTTTACGCTGTCCCACATTCGGTAGCCGTGCATGCGCTTGATCGTATCCGGCTGGGCAACGCAATAACCGCAACGCAATCCGGCCATTCCGTAAATTTTTGAGAACGTCCGCGCTACGACCAGGTTTGGATGATCTTTCACCAGCGGAATCACGCTCTCGTAATCGGCGCTATCGGCATAATGATAATACGCTTCGTCGACAAGGATCATCGTGTCCGGCGAAGTTTTCGCAATGAAATCGCGCAGGTCGTTCTTTGGCGTAATGCTCGCTGTCGGATTGTTCGGGTTGCATATGTAGATGAGCCCCTTCTGCGCGGAAGCGCCCATTTTTCCAAGATCGTGCGCGTAACTGGAGGTCAATGGAACTTTGACGACGTCAGCGCCGCATGCTTTCGAGTATTCGAGGATTGCTTCGAATGTTGGATCGGCGACGACGAGTTTGCCTTGGGCCGGGCCAGTGAACGTCTCGGCGCAGAGTTTCAAGATCTCGCTCGATCCGTCGCCGAGCACGATCTGATCGCGGGTGATGTTGTTGATCTTCGCGATCTTGTCGATTAACACGTCGTTCGCTTCGTCCGGATAACGGTTGCAGACGCCATGCGCATTCTTCATTGCGTCATGCGCTTGGGCCGATGGGCCGTACGGATTTTCGTTCGCACTAAGACGAACGACCCCGCCTTTGGTCGGCGCGGGAACGATCGCGGATTCTTTGGCGATGGTGATGCGCGGGCGAACGAGCGCAGCAGCGGCGCCGACGCCGAGCAAATGAGCAAACTGACGACGAGAGATGGAATGGGTGTTCATAGGAGCTCCTCCAAAAGAGGATTTTGATCCTGATATCACGTTAACGCGAGCGCGAAGTTTTCTTAGCCACGGATTAACACAGATGGACACGGATGATCTCCAGATTCGCATTTGTGAAAATCTGTGTCGATCTGTGGCCGAATTCTGATCGCGCATTACATTCGGCAAATGCTCGGTTTCCTGAAAGATCGACGGCGCAAGCAACTGAAGGCGCGGCCGTTTCCGAACGAGTGGCTAAAGATCATCAAAGGCAACGTTGCGTTCTTCGTCCGGCTTTCGCCAAGCGACCAAGCTGAGCTTCGCGAGCACATTCAAGTTCTTCTCGCGGAAAAGAATTTTGAAGGATGCGCCGGACAAGAAATCACCGACGAGGTCCGCGTCACAATCGCCGCGCAAGCGTGCCTGCTGTTGCTGCATCGCAAGACCGATTATTTTCCGCGGTTGCTGACGATTCTCGTTTATCCATCGACGTATCTTGCCGACGAGCAGCGTCCGATCACGGCGGAGATTTGGGAAGAAGGCAAGAGTCATCGCGCAGGTGAAACTGCGCGCACGATGGGATCGATGGTGCTGGCGTGGGACGCGGTGAAATCGGGCGCGGCCGATCCCTCCGACGGCAAGAACGTTGTGCTCCACGAGTTCGCGCATCAACTCGACTACGAAAATCTCGCGGCCGACGGAACGCCAGCGCTGACCACGCGCAAACAGCAATTAGCATGGCGCGAAGTGATGCGGACTGAGTTCGCGTCATTGCGAGCAGCCGAGGCGACAGGAATTCCGACGTTGCTCGATACCTACGGCGCGACCAATGCAGCGGAATTTTTTGCGGTCTCGATCGAAGCGTTCTTCGAGCGGCCGGTGATGCTCCGTTCGCAACATCCGAGATTGTATTCAGAGTTGCAGAATTATTTTCGGCAAGACCCGGTCGAATTCTCCGCGGAGCGTACACGTGGCGTTTGAATTGAACGAAAGGCGGCTACCACGCGCAATGCGAGATCGAGTTCCACGAACAATCTTCATACTCGTGGTTGGGTTGGTGGCGCTCGTTAGCTGCAGCAAATCCAGTGACGACCGGCACGCGCAAAAAGTGGCTGATTCGGTTCGCACGGAATTTCTGCACGCCTGGAACGGTTATGTCCGCTACGCGTGGGAACACGATGCGCTGCGGCCATTGAGTAATACGCCGCACGATTGGTACGGCGAGCCGTTGCTCATGACACCTGTCGATGCGCTCGACACGATGATATTGATGAAGCTGGATGCAGAAGCCGAGAAAACCCGCCAGCTTATCGACACCGAGCTTTCATTCGATCGGGACATCTACGTCAAGAATTTCGAGATTACGATCCGACTCCTGGGCGGCCTGCTTTCGAGCTATCAACTGGCTGGAGATAAACGTCTTCTCGATTTAGCAGAAGATTTGGGACGACGACTCCTGCCCGCCTTCAATTCACCGACCGGACTGCCCTACGTTTTTGTCAATCTCCGTACGGGCGCGGTGCGCGACCCCGTCACAAATCCTGCGGAAACCGGCACCCTGCTGGTCGAATTTGGAACGTTGAGCAAACTGACTGGCAATCCCGTGTTTTACGACAAGGCGAAACGCGCACTGGTTGAAACCTACAATCGGCGATCGCCAATCGGCCTGGTCAGCGAAGGAATTAATGTGGAAACGGGCGAGTGGACCAATCCGGACAGTCACATCAGCGGCGGAATCGATTCCTACTACGAATATCTTTGGAAGTGTTGGCGATTGTTTGGGGACAGGGATTGCCTCGAAATGTGGAAATCGAGCATGCCGGCGGTGCACAAATATCTGGCTGATGACATCAACGGCGAGCTCTGGTACGGCCACGCCAATATGAACACGGGTGCGCGTTCGGCGACGACTTACGGAGCGCTCGACGCGTTTTTCCCGGCGTTGCTGGCTCTTTCCGGCGACGTCGAGCGAGCGCGACGTCTCCAAGATTCATCATTCAAGATGTGGAACTTGAACGGCATTGAACCGGAGGTCCTCGATTACAAAACGAAGCGTGTCCTCAGTCCCGCTTATCATCTGCGACCAGAAATCGTTGAATCAACCTACTACCTTTATCATTTCACGCGCGATCCGGAGTATCGGCTCAGAGGCGAGAAGATGTTCGACGATTTCGTAAAATATTGCAGGACGGAATCGGGCTATGCCGCGCTTGACGATGTCGTCACGAAGAAGCAACGCGACGAAATGGAGAGTTTTGTTTTCGCGGAAACCTTCAAGTACTTTTACCTGTTGTTCGCGTCGCCTAATACGATCGATTTCGACGGCGTTACGTTTAACACTGAAGCGCATCCATTGCGCCGCCCGAGGTAAACTTTGAACAAGATGGCGCTCGCCAGTGTCTTACGTTCACCTATGACCAAATTCATTGCGTTACTAGTAGCGGGAATGTTTGCAACGGGGTCCGTGTTCGCGGGTGAACACGGTGATTGTACCAAGCAAGCTGGCAACACTTCAAAGGCAGCCTGCTCGGTTTCGCTGGCCAGTCTAAACCTCACGTCTGATCAACAGGCAAAGATGGACAAGATCATGGCCGAGCATCACAAAGCCGGATGTTCGGAGGCGAGCGAAGCCAAATACATGAAGGAAGCCGAAGGCGTCCTGAACAAAGATCAGTTCGCCAAATTCAAGGCGGAGTGCGAAGGACACAAAGCCAAAACCGAGACATAATCGCTTAACGACGATTGTTTGTTTGACGAAAATCGCGTTCGCTTCGTGGTGAACGCGATTTTGTTTATGGCGAAGTGCTCGTTTCGACCGCTCGCGTGAGCAGATCGGCTAACCGCCAGCCGGCTTTGTGCAATTCGTCACGGACAATTTGCGCCGACCAATCGGAATAGGGGATATGGTCCGGCATTGGCCTTTCCCGCGCGATGCCGGCCATGACGAGCCGACTTTGATCGACGATCTCGTGCATGCGCACGAACTGAAGCCGCTCATGCGTTTCTCGTGCCACCGGCAGGATTTCATCCGCCCATAATTCGGAATAATCTTTGAGTGCGATGCCGGCCGGTGGACGCCAGGTTTGCGGCTCTTCTTTCGCAAAACGGTAGGCCAGCTCGTGTATCGCGTGTTTTGTCTCCTGGTAACTTTCTTCCTTCGACAAAGCAGGAGACCATTCTGGCAAATTCAGCAACACGGCCTCATTGTCCCAAAACCCGTGAAGCTTTAGGCCGCGCTGGTTGATGTCCGCCGAATTCGTTCGGAATAAATGGAGGAAGACGGTGTTGCCGCCTTCGTCCTCGATCCCAGCCTGATTTTTGTCCGGATCCACCTCGCGGCCCGTCTGGTTAAAATAATCTGCGCCGACGTGAAGCGGCTGGTGAATGTCGCCAACGTAATGTGCCAGCAAGATCACAGCGACAGATTTGGTAATTTTGCGCGGATCATTTTCCGGCACTTCGCCGCGTAACACGCCGACGCAATGAGCAATCATGTGCACGACGTCCCATTGGCTCCGGCCGGTTTTGCCATCGGAATATTTGTGCGGATTCAGAACGGGCACATCGGTGTAATGAAACCAATGATGCGAAGGAATCGGGGACGCTGGGTCCTGGGTTGGTGGGTTCGCGCGCCAGAATTCGCGCAGTTGTTTGTCGATTTCCGGATGATCGGGGTAATGCGGGAAAGCGTTTGGATCGTCGATGCCACTTTTGTCCCAGGCTTTGATTTCGTCGGCGATGACTGACGCGCGCTCGAGAGTGATTCCGTCAGTGAGCGCGTAAATCTTTTTCGCGGCCGACGTATTCGCGATCAGTTTGTCGGCAATTCCGCCGACGATCTCGTGACCGACCGGTCCGTAAGCGCACAGCGGAAGGCGAAAGGTAATCAGAGTGAGAGCAATTAGAACTGGGGGGCGCATTGATTCGATGGCGACAAGCGCCGGCTAAAATTTCAACGACATGTCGAGCAAATGATATTGCCAGCAAAACAAGCCAAACACGATACCGCCGATCGCGAGCAAAATTGCATGGGTCCGGAACCAAAATCCGCGACCGGGAAGTTTGGCAAAGCGGATCGCGGCAATGACAAGCAGAACGATTCCGGCCATCAACACCCAGCCAAAAATATGCAGTGCTTGGAGCCAGGGATTGATCGCGTCACCGAGGACCACGATATGTTCGAGTCCCTGACTCAAGGTGATCGCCGGCGCCAAAATGAAGATCAATTCGCCAAAGCAAACGATTCGCGAAAGAAAATACAGAAACCGATCGCCGGTCTTTGCGAATAGCGGGCGCTGATATTTCCTGCGAACAAAAACCGCGACCGGCCAGAGCAGCACGGTCAAGAGCACGAGGAGAAGATTTCCGCCGATCACAGGATTGAGCAGGCGTTTGTCGTTGAACCACGGAACGCGCTGTCCTTCGTAGATCGCGGGGAAGGGGAGCATTTCGGTCACCTTGCCCGACGGATCGCGTCGAAATGCGATTCGTTCCGAGCCGTCGACTTCGCTGTAAACCAGTAGTGCGATCTCCTTCCATTTCTTCAACTCGCCGCGCTGGTTTTTGTTATCCTCAACCGTAAGAACACCGTCTTTGTCACTCTTGACCCTGAACTGATCGAGCAACGCAACTAATCTGAGAAACGTGGTTTGATTGCGACGAGTTACTTCGTAAACACCGCTCACCGCCAGGCCGTCCGCTTTCGCAGTGTTTGGATCGACCTCGGCCTTCGGCTCGCCTTGATTCGGGAAATAGCGATTCATGAACGCGCGTTGCACTTCGCCGCGTCCGCCGCCAATATTTTTGCCGAGGCTATTGTAGGAGATGAAATAGCCGACGTGCGCGTCCGGAACGATGACCATGTCGCTGTGAAAATAAACGGTGTCGCCGCCGTGGCCGATCACGCGCACCGGGTTCACCCAATATTCCATGAAGTTCATGCCCACTCCGCAGATCATCGGGTTCAATTCAAACTGACGCGTCTCCATTTGCCGCACCGTTTCCGGCTTCAGGATCGAAACGCCGTCGACGGTGCCATCCTGCAGGAACGCGAGCATGAAGCGCGTCATGTCGACAGCGGTGGTTGAAAGGGCGCCGGCCGGCGCCGCTTCCACGAATTCGAAATCCCGCGGCTTCTTGGTGGCGTTGAGATAACCCTTCGACATCTGAGCTGAAATCTGAGGCGGCAACGGTTGATCGAACGTCGAATTGTTCATCTTGAGCGGCTTCAAAATGTGGTTGTCGACGTAGCGCTCGAACTTTTCGCCGCTTACCCGTTCGACGATGTAGCCGGCGAGCGTGAATCCGTAATTGGAATAGGACGGGATTTTGCCCGGCGGAAAAATCCGGTCCGGCATTTCATTCACCAGATATGTCCGCACCGGTTTCATGTCGCTTTCGTGTGCCACAAACAAGTTCTTGAGTGTTTCTTCGAATCCCGCCGTGTGGGTCAGCAATCGGCGCAGCGTGACCGGCTCGGGATACGTTTTCGGAATCGCGAAATCGAGGTAGTCGTTCACGTCGCGATCGAGATCGAGCTTGCCCTGCTCGACCAATTGCATCACCGCCGTGGCCGTAAATAATTTCGAGATCGAACCGGGACGGAACAATGTTTGATCCGGCAGGACCGGTTTCTTCGATTCAAAATCGGAGTAGCCGTAACCTTTTTGGAACAGCACCTGCCCGTCTTTGACAACCGAGACAACAGCCCCGGCGATGTTTCGCGTCTGCAACTGGGACGGAATCAGCCCGTCGAGAAAAGCTTCGAAATCCTGCTTCGTCAAGGGAGGCGCCGGGCTCGTCTCCGGGTTTGGGGCAGAAGGAACTTTCGCCGGCGGAGGCGAAGGCAGTGAAATCAACGGTGATGGTGCCGGTCCCTGTCCATGCGCGATTGCTGCCAGCCCAATAATTGCAGCGAAGCCGACAGATACTCTTTGCATCGGGGCGAGTTTGCCAGTTGAGGCGCCGCTGACAAGACTACGCTTCCGCTTGCAGCCGGTTACGAATTGCGTCGATTCGCTTCTGCAATTTCTCGAAATGCGATCCCGACCAGTACACCTGACCGCAACCGGGGCAGCGTCGGAATTGGTCGTAGTAAATCCTCGTCAGCGGTTCGAGTTGTCCGATGATTTTCTGCTTTTCGGCGGGCTCCAGCAGAGCATTGCACCGCAGGCAGCGACTGAAGGGCGTCAAGACCGGCGCGAGATCGAAACGGCGGAGCACTTCGATGGTTTGCTCCAGCGGATTTTGGGAGCGCAGGTAATAGCCATGACGGACTGCGGCGTGCATTAACAGGCGCCGGTCGCGGGTGAGGAGGGCCCTGTTCCGCCGGCTCGCGGTCTCTACAAGCTGTCGATCTTCGCCGTCACGATCGTAAACGACGTTAATTCCAAGGAGCCGAAGGTCCCGCACCAATTTCCCCAAATGTCCGTCGGCGACAAAATTTCGAATGTCGCGGACTTGCAGATGATTTTCCTGGAAAAGAGTAACTGCTTTCGAGTCGATCGAAAAGACATCGATGTTCGCTTCGGAGCCAATGACACGGCTGAAATCGAGCGGCTGATCGTTTACGAGTATCAGATCAACTTCAGTGTGGGGGACGCCACAGGCTTCAATAATGTCTTTCACCGATGTTCGCTCGTTTAACCGGCGCTCGGCATTGGCCCGCTTCGACCTTAGAAAAAACGGCAAGTCGCCGTGAAACGTCAGCCGGACCTTGAACGGATTCATTTGCTCACCCGCGCACAGAGTAAAGCGCACTCAAGACTGGTTCGCGCCCATCAGGTCGCAAAGAGAAGAGGGTCCTAATGAAATCCCGTTGAGAACCAGACCTCGTATTGGCGGGCGTGAGATACGTAGGGCATGCCTTCAGGCAGATAGGAAATTATTCCAGTGCTGCGAAAGAACGATTGCACCTCGTTCGCGATGCGCTGCGCTTCGGCGGCGTCGCCGGTCGAGAAGTAACGGAGCTCCGAGGTTTCAGTCGGACGATCCACATTTCCGGCCACACTTTGAATTTCGACGACTTCATATCCCAGCTGCGTCAATTGCCGCTTGAGATCTTCGGCCGCTCTCTTCTGGGATTCATTCGCCAGTTGAAGATAGATATGAGGTCTGGGCCACGTCTTTTCCGGTGCTCGGAGAGGCTGGGCAGTTGTATTTAATTTTGGAGAAACTTTTTTCAGCCCTCTGAGCGTCTTAATTCGCCATTCCCCACTTTCGCGCACAATCTCAATCGGCCCCTGCCAGTTGGTCTGCCGATATTCCGCGTCGATCTCTCGAAATCGAACCGAAACCGTTGCTTTGTTTCCTCCTGGGTTCGTCACACTCACTTGGTCGACCTGAATTTCGCGAGTCGACGAAAACATCGCGCTGTATTTTTGGAACGACATCTCGGAGCGAAAGCCGATCGACAACAGGTTATATGCGGCAACCGGGTCGCGCTCCGCGAAGTACCCGAAATAGCGTCGCAATACACCCTCCGGAGTTGCGGCGTCTGGGTGCGCTTGGGCAGGTTGCTCAATTGTTTTCGTTGCTACGGCTGTTGCTGTCACCGAGGGCAAAGGCACCGTCCGGCTCTGCACGGCCGACTCCGGTGAAACTGACGGTGCCGATGTCGGCTTCGGCTCCGGCGTGGCCAACGATTGCGATGGGGTGATTGGTTGCACCGGCGCACTGGCGGATTTTTGGCTAACGAATCGGCTGAACAAAACCGCGCTGACAATCAAGAGACCGATGATCAGGCTGGCAATAAGAATTTTAGATCCTCCGGGTCTCTCCTTTGGAGACGGGGTTGGAATTCCTGGAGCTGGTGTTTGGCGGGAAGCCGCGGACGCCGTTGCATCTGGCTGCGAAACACAGGCGGAGATTTGCGCAGCGATGCGATTAACGTCGGCCTTGGCAGTTGATGTATCGATCGAAAGCCAATGCACGGTCGCCAGCAAATAATCCAAGCTGCGTGACGGCTCCGATTGATCGAACCTGACCGGAACGATGTTTCGCTCGAATTTCAACGCGCGTTCCACTTCTCGCAAAACGTGCGGGGAACTGTTTGAATTCACCGTGTAGACGAGCACAAAACAGCTGCACTCCTCAATCGCTCGCATGATTGCGTCGGCGTACGAGCCTCCTGGAGGAATATCCCGCGGGGCGATCCAGCAGTTTGTTCCGCGGCCCTCCAAGGCCTTTAACAGCATCTCGGCAAAGGTCTTGTCCTTGTCAGAGTAACTGATGAAAACGCGACCGCGCATGTGACGATTGACGGGTGTCGCTACTCGTTAGCGAAAATCGTCCGACCGGTCGAGGCGAAAGCTTGCTCGCCCGGTCGAATCCGAATTCGACGACGACGGAAATCTTGGTCAGGGCTGGACCGAACTGGTTCGCCCGATCGCACGTAGAGCGAAACTCACGACGATCGCGATTGCTGTGATCACCGCGCAACACTCCGCGAACCATTCGCCGTGGCGCGTGTAGAACGTCAGCTGTGGTTCTTGTCCGCCATCGGACGGACTCACTGCGGCGAGCGGGACGTTCACTTCGCCGGTGAGCACGCCTTCGGTGAACGTGTTGCCCGTATCATCCTGCAGAACCTGAGTGACGTGGCCGAACGAGTTGATGAAACAGGTCATGCCCGTATTTGCCGCCCGCACCATCGGACGGCGATTTTCGACGCAACGAAAAACGGCGTTGGCCAGATGTTGTCGCGAACCGGACGAATGTAAAAACCAGCCGTCGTTGGTTATGTCGACAAAAAGATTTGCGCCGTTCGAAACAAATCGCCGGGCAAGATCTCCCACGGTGTCTTCGAAACAAATCAACGGTGCAACGCGAGTGCTGTTGTTCGTCAGATTAAACACAGTGTGATCGGTTCCGGCGGTGAAATCTCCTGGGACCCACGTGTTCGCAATCGCGGCGAACAACGGAAACGAGTGACGCAGCGGAATGTATTCGCCAAAGGGAACGAGATGGATTTTCCGGTAAACCTGGATCCGATCACCGCCGCTCGAGAACAAGAGCGCGGAGTTGTAATCGTGCCCGCCTTCGAAATCGAGAGATCCAAGCAGCAAATCCGATTTAGTTGACCCTGAAAGTTGTTTTACGAATTGATAGCTCTCGCTGCTTTGGTCGCGCACCGGATCGGGCATTGAGCTTTCCGGCCAGACCAGCAAGTCAGGCGGAGGATTTGCCCGCAACGCGATTTCGCTCAATCGAGTGAATCGCGTGAAGATCTCGCGCGTGAATTGCGGGTCGAATTTTTCAACTTGCGGAACGCTGGCCTGGACGGCTGCGACCCGGAGCGGTTTCGTTGGCGCCGGGTTCTGCGCGCAGTGCAATCCAAACGCAAACAACGCGATCATACCGATCATCGTGAGTGTGAGATCGAAATGCGGTCGCATTCGATGCGTTCGCGCTTCGGCAAACAATCTAAGCGGCGTGGCGACGGCTATGATGTTTACGAACGCCAGCGCGAACGAAACTCCGACCGCACCGGTGAACTCGGAAATCTGAATCAGCGGCCAGATTTGATGGAGCGCGACGCCGAGTCCATTCCATCCGAAACCACTGAAAAGCCAGCCGCGAATCCACTCGTGCGTGGTCCAGGCCGCGGCGGCGAGGAAGGCGACCACCAGGTTCCGCCACGAAGCGGTGAAAGTTTTCGGCCTGATCAATCCGATGAACCAGCTCCAGAACGCGAAGTACAAGCCGAGATAGATCGACAACAGGAAGGAGAGGCCATGGAGAAAAAAACTTTGATACAAATCGCCGAGGGCGCCGAACCAGCCGAACGTGCCGGCGAAAAAAACAATTCCCGCGAGATATCCGAGCAAAAGATTTCGCAGCCACCGGCGTTTCCAGTTTTCACCGGAGAACCAAACTGCGGCGATCAGCGGATTCAGGGCGATCCAGCAAAGCCAGTTTTGATCGAAGGGTGCGAAGCAAAAGACGCCGAGCAAGCCGCTCGCGATGGCAGCAAGCCAAGGCCAGGACTTTTTCAGCCATCCTAACATGGGGTGAAATCTAAAGTTCCAAATCCCAGGCTCCAAGCTCCAAAGAAATCACAAACCCGAAAATCCCAAATCGGACTCTGCCTTGGGATTTGGTTTCTGGAATTTGGGATTTCCGCCTTAGCGGCTATCCGCGACGGCGTCGTCGTGGCTCGCGTTCCCGACGCCGGCCCGGATGCAGGGCGTCCTTCAGATCGCGGGCGTAGGAAGCGTTTACTCGAAAAACGGTGCGCTCCACATCTTCTATTGTGCGAACGTTCACCTTGTCGGCGAGAATGTATCCCTGTGAAATAAGCCCCGTCAGGTCGTCTAAAAATTCGGCGTGCTCCATGTCGCCAATGCTCTCGACCAGCAGCTTGCCGTAAGTCGGCGTGCCCGAGAGTCCCAGTGTTTTCAGCATCGTGATCTCGCCGCCACTCAAATTAATTTCGCGGTGCATGGTAAACCTTTGCCAACGGGCGGAAGTGCTAACGAGCAGCTATTACGCCACCCGACCGTGAGCATCGGTTTCCAGCCATTTCCAAACAGTTTCGAGCCGCTGACTGATCTCGGATTTGATTTTCTGCAGTTGCTCGGCGGAAAACTTTTCTCCTTCCGGCCGGCGCTGCGCGAAAATGTAGTACTTGATCTTCGGTTCGGTCCCCGAGCCGCGCACCGCAATGCGCGTTTTGTCCTCCAATTCGAAGATCGACATCTTCTGTTTTGGGATCACGTCGCCTTCCACGTCACGAATGGTTTGCTTTTCAAAATCAGTAATGCCGGAGACCGGTGATCCCGCAATCTCCTTCGGCGGCTTGTTTGCGTAAGATTCGAGCAATCGCGTAATCTTGCCGGCGCCTTCCGCGCCTTCGAAATAGATCGAGGCGTTTTTCTCGTCGAAATAGCCCAATCCCGCGAATGCTTCGTCGAGCAACTGATCGATCGTGCGGCCGCGCGATTTGGCGTAGGCCGCCATTTCGACAAACATAATCGCGCCGGCATTGCCGTCCTTGTCGCGCACGAAATCGGCCCCGCTGTAGCCGTAACTTTCCTCGCTCCCAAAAACGTAGAAACACGAATATTTCAATCGCGCCGCGCGGGTTTCTTCCTCGGACATCTCCCGGTATTTCCTCCGGATCTCCTCCGGCAACGCGCGCTCGTATTTCTCGAGCTTCGCGCCGATATACTTGAACCCGGTCAAGGTGTCGACACAGCGCACGCCAAATGTCTCGGAAATTACGTTTTGCATGTCAGTGGTGACGAATGTTTTGATCGTCACGGCGCGGGAACGATTTTCTTCATTCAGGATTCCAAGCTCGAAGAACTTTTTGAGCCGATAATAGGAGAGCAGGGAACCGATTTGATTTCCGGTGATCAATTTCATCTCGCCGTTTGGGTCGCGAACAGCGACACCGATGCGGTCGGCATCGGGGTCGGTGGCGATGACGATGTCCGCCCCTGTTTTCTTCGCCAGCTCAATTCCGAGCGTGAGCGCTTCGGCATTTTCCGGATTCGGCGATTCCACCGTTGAAAATCGCGGGTCGGGTTTTTCCTGCTCGGCAACGATCTGGAAATTGAGCCCAAGTCGCTTGAACATCGGTTTCACGGTTATCGCGCCGGTGCCGTGCAACGGCGTGAAAACGACACGCAACGACTTCGCCTGCTCCAGGACGCCTCGATCGACTACGATGGTTTCGAGCCGCTTCATGTAAGCTTCATCCACATCGGGCCCGAGCGTGGCGATCTTTCCCCGTTGGTCTTGCGGGAGCGGTTCGTAGTTCTCGCTTTCGATTGCGTTTACTTTTTCGATGATGCCACTGGCGTGCGGTTCGATCACCTGCCCGCCGTCGGCGAAATAAACTTTGTAGCCATTGTCGTACGGAGGATTGTGACTGGCGGTAATCACGATTCCCGCCGTCGCATTCAAATGTCGAACCGCGAACGATAATTCCGGCGTCGAGCGCGGCCCATTGAAGATGAAAGCATCGCAACTGTTCTCTGATGCCACTTTGGCCGTGAGCGCCGTGAATTCCTTTGAAAAAAATCGCGTGTCGTGCGCGATAACGATCTTCGGACGCAGGTCGATCTTGTTATTTGCGTGCCATTCCTTTGCGTAGGCGACAAGACCCCGGGTCGCGCGATTCACGTTCGCGAAATTCATCGCATTCGTACCGACGCAGGGAAATTCCGGACGGTCGTTAGGCCCGGCGGCGCCCCGCTCTGCGTTGGTCACGATTTTCCCGATCGTGCGGCCGCGCAGGCCGCCGGTGCCGAACTCGAGCGTCTTGTAGAAGCGGTCGTTGAGTTCGTCCCACTGTTCGTTAAAGGCCAGCTCATCGATGACCCGCGAATAAAGATCGGAAGGCGCAGCCGCAACGAGCGCGCGAATGTTCCTGGCCGCCGATTCGAGCAAACGCTTATTCGCGACCGCGCGGTTGATCTTATCGGCTGATTTCGCCTGCACCGGCGGCAACTTTCCGGCGCGAGTGCGCTTTGCAAGCCGAAGCTTGCGCTCGCTAAAAGTTTCCGGTTGGGAAAGCCTTACTTGCAGGGACCAGGCACCGGGATCACCAGCTTGCCGTCTTTCTCGGCCACGAAACTCGTGCTGCTGCTGGTTGCACTGCCGTTGGCGTCCTTTTGCTCAACCTTGATCGTCAGTTTCTTTGTTGGCTTTAGCGTGAGGCACATTTTTCCGCCGGGCCCTTCCTGCGGCTCGCCCGCCTTTTTCATTTCATCCGGCGTCAGCGCCGCTAGCTCGATGCCCGCGATCTTTGAGCCCGCCTCGCCGGTCATCATCATTTTGTAGAATTCGAGCGCGCCCGGGTCTGAGCCGGTCGTGTAAAGGAACGATTCCAACGTTTTCGTGTCTTTCGATTCAAAGGCGGTTTTGTATTTATCGGTAAACGCTTTGTCTTGAGCGCTGCCGGCGCGGCAAAAGGCGGTGGCAACGGTGAGGAGGCAAATGACGGACAACAATGTTTTCATAGGGCTTGAGCGATTTGTAAATCGTTGTCGTCTCCGTGTTTATTGACCTGTGACAACGGGCGGGCAGAGCTAATCGGGTTTGGCAGAGCAGAGCAAGCCATTTAATCTTTTGCTCCGAGAAAATTCGTTGCTGATGCGCGCGACGCGGGCTAATCACATCGAACCCGTCGTAACGCGAGTAGATGAATATTCACGAATACCAGGCGAAAGAGTTGCTGGAAAAATTCGGAGTTGCCACCCCACGCGGAAGAGTGGCGTCGACGCCTGATGAAGCAGAGCAAATCGCGCGTGAGCTCGGCGGCGCGGATGTTGTCGTGAAAGCGCAGGTCCACGCTGGTGGGCGCGGGAAGGGGACCTTCAAAAACGGATTCAAAGGCGGCGTGCATGGCGCGAAATCACCGAAGGAGGCGCGCGAGGTTGCGGAGAAAATGCTGCGGCAAACTTTGGTGACGCACCAAACCGGGCCGGGCGGTCGCGTTGTAAACAAAGTTTTGATCGCTGAATCGGTGGATATCGCGCGCGAAATTTATTTTGCTGTTCTGCTCGATCGCGCAACGGCGGCGCCGATTGTGGTTGCGAGCACTGAAGGCGGCGTTGAAATCGAAGCTGTTGCGGCAAAGTCGCCCGAAAAAATCATTCGAGAACCGGTTGATCCGCTCGCCGGACTTCAACCGTTTCAAACCCGGAAGTTGGCGAGCAGGCTTGGTTTTGAAGCCTCGCAAACAAAAGCAGCCACGAAATTGTTCGACGGACTGTTTCGCACGTTCATCGGTTGCGATTGTTCGATGGTGGAGATCAATCCGCTTGTTGTGACAAAGAAAGGCGAAGTACTCGCGCTCGACGCCAAGTTTAATTTCGATGACAACGCGCTTTACCGGCACCCGGAAATCGAAGCGATGCGCGACACCGCGGAAGAAGATCCGCGCGAAGTCGAAGCGTCCAGGCACGGGCTGAATTATATCGGACTCGACGGCAACATTGCTTGTCTGGTGAACGGGGCTGGCCTCGCCATGGCCACGATGGACATCATCAAATTTTATGACGGCAATCCTGCGAACTTTCTCGACGTCGGAGGCAGCGCCACCGAGGAACAGGTCACCGAAGCATTCAAGATCCTGATCGCCGACAAGAGCGTAAAGGCGATCCTGGTAAACATTTTCGGCGGAATCATGCGAAACGACGTGATCGCGCAAGGAATTATTAATGCGGCAAGAACAGTGAAGCTCGGCGTTCCGCTCGTGGTGCGACTCGAAGGAACAAATGTCGAGAAAGGGAAACAAATGCTGAAAGAAAGCGGCGTCGCGTTGATCACAGCCGACGATCTCGCCGATGCTGCGCAAAAAGCTGTAGCTGCAGCAAAACAGAACAGATGAATCAGGAAATCAGGAACACAGGAAGACGGCTCGAATTACAGTGCTCGGCGAAACATTTCCTGTTTTTCTGCTTTCCTCGTTCATATCTGCTGTCCGAATTTCTTTTGGGAATAATTCTAGTCACCGCCGTCCGCGCAGATGATTTGCCGCGAAAAGTAAAATCACCGCGCGAAAATTATCAAAACGTCGATGTCATTTACGATTCGGTGAGGGCAGAAGACGGAAACCGTTTGCGGACGATCATCACCAAACCGCGCAATGCGAAAGGAAAATTGCCGGTAATTTTCGTGACCGGTTGGTTAAGCTGCGATTCGGTTGAAGCACCAGCTGATACGAAAGACGAGAGCGGTTTGGTTTTTCGTGGTCTCGCCCAATTGCCGGAGTTTGCGTTGTTCCGGGTAGATAAAGAAGGCGTCGGGGACAGCGAGGGCGTTTGTGCTGAGAATGATTTTGATTCGGAGTTGCCGGGCTATCGCGCCGCGTTTCGCGCGTTGAAGAACTACGACTTCATCGACGCGAAGAAGATTTACATTCTCGGCATTAGCAACGGAGGTGGTTTTGCGCCGCTCGTTCCAGAAACCGAAGCCGAGCAGCAACAAGTACGGGGTTACATTTCAGTCGGTGGCTGGGTCAAGACCTGGTTCGAGCACATGATGGAGATCGAGCGGCGCCGATTTGCTCTGACGGGAAAATCGCCCGGTGAAGTGAACGATCGGATGAAAGGCGTGGCGACGCTTTATTACGAATGGTTGATCAAAGGCCGGTCGGTGGCTGACATCGTAAAAGAGCAACCGCAGCTCGCGGAAATTTGGCCGGAAGGCAAAGACTTCACGCATCTCTACGGGCGGCCGCTCGCGTTTTATCAACAATTGCAAAAGTTGAATCTGGCGGATGCGTGGTCCCGCGTGAAAGTTCCAAGTTATGTCTTGCGTGGCGCATTCGACTGGATCATGAGCCGCGAGGATTCGGAGTTGATCATAACTTATGTGAACAGAAATGGCGATCTCGCGACTTTCTACGAAATTCCAAACACGGGTCACACGTTTCAGCACTATTCAAGTTTGGCCGACGCCTTTAAGGGGAAGAGCGCACCGTTTGATCCGAAAGTCATCGGACTCCTAACAGACTGGCTGTGTAACAAGGCAATTACCCATGAAGATTAAGAACATTGCATTTACTGGAATTCCAGTGACTGACATCAAGCGTGCTCGCGCGTTTTACGAAGGGGTCCTTGGGCTCAAGCCGTCCGGCGAATTCGCCGAAGGTGTCTGGATTGAATACGAGATCGGTGACGGCACCCTCGCGATCGGAAGCGTGGGCGATCAATGGAAACCGTCACCTGATGGAACGAGCGTCGCGCTAGAAGTCGATGATTTCGAGGGCGCGATCAAGAATCTCAAGCAAGCAAACGTTTCCTTCGATACTGAACACGTCGAGAGCCCGGTTTGCCGCATGGCGGTGATCCAGGACCCGGACGGAAACAAAATCATAATTCACAAACTAAAATGATCACAAACGAAGTCGCATTCATCGCTATCGCCGTTTCTGACAAGGAACGGGCGCGGAAATTTTATCAGGAAACGCTCGAGCTTAAGCCGGCCACGACTGTCATGGACGGCGCGTGGGTTGAGTACGAGCTCGGTTCGACGACGATCGGCGTCGGTTGTCATCCCGCTTGGCAACCATCACGCGATGGAACGACCGTCGCGTTCGAGGTCCAGGATTTCGATGACGCTCTGGCGAAACTAAAATCCCGCGGCGTTAAGTTCGACAGCGATAAAACGGAAACGCCGGTTTGCTGGATGGCGCAGTTTCGCGATCCGGATGGAAACAAACTCGTCCTGCACAAACGGAAGAAGAAGTGAGTTAAGAAAACTCGAAGCACGAATTTCGAAGTTCGAAACAAATTCGAATGAGTAAAATTCAAAACTCAAGACGCAGGGCGCAGGCTCTTGGTCCGAACATTCGGATTTCGGGTTTCGGGTTTGTTTCGGATTTCGATATTTGGATTTCGGATTTGTAAAACCATGTCGATCTTAGTTGATAAGAATACACGCCTCGTGGTTCAGGGAATCACTGGGAGCGCCGGCGCGTTTCACACCCGGCAATGCGTCGAGTATGGGACGAACGTGGTGGCTGGCGTCACACCGGGAAAAGGCGGGCAGATGTTCGATGGAAAGATTCCGGTGTTCGACACGGTTTGGGAAGCAAAACAGAAAACAAACTGCAACGTGTCGATGATTTTTGTCCCGGCTGCGTTCGCGGCCGATTCCATTCTCGAAGCGGTCGACGCCGATCTGGATCTTGTCGTTTGCATCACGGAAGGAATTCCGGTGATGGACATGATGCGGGTGAAAGCGCAGATGCGCGGGAAACGGACGCGGCTGATCGGACCGAATTGTCCCGGAATCATCACGCCCGGCGCGTGCAAGATCGGTATCATGCCCGGTTACATTCATAAACCGGGAAATGTCGGGGTCATCTCGCGCTCGGGCACATTGACCTACGAAGCCGTCTGGCAATTGACGACCCGCGGTTACGGTCAATCGACTTGCATCGGCATCGGGGGCGACCCTATCGGCGGTTTGTCGCATCTCGATGCGGCGAAACTTTTTAACGAAGATGAGAACACCAACGCGTTCATTCTAATTGGCGAAATCGGCGGCTCCGCCGAAGAAGAAGCGGCCGCGTGGATTAAAGCCAATTGCGAGAAACCCGTTGCCGCGTTCATCGCTGGAATGACCGCGCCGCCCGGTCGACGAATGGGTCACGCTGGCGCGATCGTTTCTGGTGGAAAGGGGACTGCCGCTGGAAAAATTGAAGCAATGAAAGCCGCCGGCATCGCTGTAGCAGAAACACCGGCCACAATTGCAGACACTCTGATTGCGCGGATTAAAAGTTAGCTCAACTCTCATCCGACGCCGCACTGTTACGAGGTCTGGCGGCGACTGATAATTAATTAGCCTGTTTCATTCTGTCAGATAGAACTAATCTTGGTTTGTGTCAGCTGTTGGTTTCCGCAACCTGATTAAGATTTTGATACGTTCCCGCTCGTTGCGCTTCACGGCTGACATGGTGCGCCAATCTCCGACCTCCTCGTTGGCGCGCTTGCGTTGGTCAGGCCGAGACGTGTTTTATCGATCCGGTACTGCCGATCCGTTTGTTCTGTATCAAATTCTCTTCAGGCGCGGTAAAAAAGCTGAGTATTACGTGCCACCAGCGCTGCGACCGAAAATCATTCTCGATATCGGGAGCAACATCGGTGCTTCCATCATTTATTTCCATCGGCAATTTCCCGCTGCCAAAATCTTTGGGTTTGAACCTCATCCGGACAGCTTTCGCGTATTGCAAAAGAACGTCGCGCATCTGCCTGGCGTCACAGTTTTCAACTATGGCCTCGGAGCGACTCATCAGCGCATTGCCGTCTCCGCTGATGAGGTAAATTTTGGCGCATTTAATACTCGCGGCCGCTTCAAGGATCGCGGCTATCCTGCCGCTCCGGTTGAGTGCGAGATCCGGCGATTGGATGATATCTTGCGCGAACTCGACATTACGCAGATCGACCTGATCAAGATCGACTGCGAGGGCGCCGAAGCGGATGTCTTTTCAACCTTGCCCGATGAAATTTTGAATCGCTGCCACTGGATCGTTGGCGAATTTCACGATCATACCGCCTTCGAGGTACTCGCGCGTGTGGCGCCGCATTTTCATCTGGACCTGAAAAAAAGCATGTTTCGTTCGCGATTTCGTTTTCACGCATGCAACGTAAGCAAAATACAGCAGGTGTCGCCCCTTGATCTCGATGCACTGCAGCGTTGAGCCTGTGATTCGAGCGAAATGCGATCGGCGCTAAACTCGTCTAAATCGCGCAGTTAGTCGCGCTTCGCCAATTGAGCGATAGATCGCCGAACAATGCGGGCCATCGCGGGAGTTCATGAGCGCGAGAAAGCGAATCGCGCTCAGCAGCCGGGCGCTGAAATGAATCCGGTGTCTCGTGGCAATCTGTGCAACTTTGTCCCTATGAAGCTGTTGGTTTCATCGCCTCTTTAGCCCGTACGGCGCTGATAAACGCGCTGCGCTTCCTCGGTAATATCAATCGAAGGCGAGTTTCCCAAATAGCGAGTAGCGGCTGCACCATTTTGCCGTAGAAACGCCTGTGCATCGGACAATGTCGAGATAGTGGAGGGATATACCGGAGTGGTACTGATTTGAATCCAGCCAGCGTCCACCCAGCGTTTGATATAATCGCTGCCACGCTCAAATATGCGCCCATCATCAAGCTGAGGGTGATGCAGTCGCGTGAACTCGAAAACTTCCCAAAGGCCATGGGTGCCTCGCACCAGTTCGGCGAAGAAATCGGCTTCAAGAAGATCAAAAGTGCTCACCATCTGATGAGAACAAGATGAGCCAACTAGCAGGGAGCCGCAAGGCGTCACCAACATCCAGTGAAGGATCAGCCGGCGCGATTGTTTCCGGCGGACAGGGAACTGCGGCCGGCAAAATCGAAGCACTCAAAGCAGCTGGCATCGCCGTCGCCGAAACACTCGCGAAAACCGCGGAAATGCTTATCGCGCAGATCAATTCCAGTATATAGGACGCTCGCGCCACAAAGTGGAGCTCAGGGTAGCTCGTCGAAAAAGAGATAAAGGGCGGCAATCCGGCCGTCCCGGGCAATGATGAAATCAGTTCCGGCGTAAGCTGGCGCCTCACCAGGCCGGCCCGATACCCATTTGACCCGGCCGCCATCGCCCAATTCCTCGGGTTTTGCAATCGGCTGATATTGAAAGTCAGGGTGAGTAGCTTTGACGGCGCCCGCGACTCGATCAATCTCGTCGCGGCCACGGTGGGCGCCCGTTTTGGGGTCATAGAACACCCCATCTTCGGTCCAGAGCTCGTCGATAGCCGCGCGCCTACGCGCGGGATCGTTTTCACCGAAGACGTCCTGAAGATTGCGGATCAGCAAGGTCGATATGGTATAGGACATAAGGGGTCAGTTTTTACTATTGCAAAATTTTCCGCAGTTCTCCCGCCGAAACAACAGGGCTATTCATCTAACGAGAAAGAGATAAGCCACGGCATGCTCTGCTGGCTACATCAAACATCCGTTCCGTTGGCTTCATCGATTGGTTAGGTCTGAGCGTATCTCATAACCGAGGGGCGAGAACGAAGAACATCAACAAGATAATGGCGACAGCGAGCAGAACTCCAAACGAACAATAAAAGATGCGCTGGAGAAGCACAGCCACGTAGCGGGCGCTAAACTCCCAAGCTGGCCATAGCGGTCGTGGACTGCGACGACCCGTCAGCGTCTCCGTGAACAATCGCCACAACCACGCGAACGTGCAGACGAACGCCAGCGAATACAGGCCAACGAACCTGAGTGTAGCCATAGACCTAACGATAATTGACGAATATTCTCGTAATATAAGGCGAACATTTTTCGGCTAACAATCTGGAATTAATTGGTGGCCGGTTCGGGCGCGTCCAGATTAGGGCAGGGCAAGTGCGCCGCCTTCCAGTCCATCGCCATTTGGATTCGAGCGCGGCCGCTTGGGTGATCGAAGAAAATGAATTCTTCGAGCGGTGTTGGATCGAGCTTGCGATAAGCGCCGAGTTTCAGCGCAACCGTCGCTTCACCGTCCGGCTCCCGTGACGTGTTGATTCCGAACTGATCGGCCTCGCGCTCCGTTGTGCGAACGATCGAATTCAGGACCGGCGTCATTAGAAATGTGAACGTCACAAAGATGAGCATCAGCAACGGAAGGCCGGCGGGGTCGGCGATGCCGTGCACTTGCCAGCCTGTTCCCCAACGGCGCAGGGCCCAATCGAAAACAAATTGGGCAATGGCAAAACCAATTAACGCGACGACTCCCAAATAAATTGTGAGCTTCGCGCCATGGTTGAGAACGAAGTGACCCATCTCGTGCGCCATCACTGCCCGAATTTCGGAGAGCGTGCATTGCTTGAGCAGATTGTCGTTCAACGCGATACGCGTTGTGCCGAGGAGGCCGGAAACATTTGCACTGACGCGCGTCGTCTGTCGCGATGCATCAACTTCGAATACCTGCTTGACTGGAATTTCGTTCGCCTGGGCCATGGCCAGAATCGGATCGCGAATCTTCGGATCCTCGAGTGGCTTGTAAGTATTGAAGAGCGGCTCGACGTAAACCGGCGCGATGAAGTTTCCGATGAACGACAAAAAAACGGCAACCAGCGTTCCCCACATCCACCAACTTCGCGGCACCCGTCGAAAAACCGCGTAGAGGACCGACAATCCAACGATTCCGGCGATCAAACCGATGGCCAGACCGACCAATTGTTCGGCAAACCACGCTCCGAAGTCTTGCGTCGCGAATCCGTATTGATGTTCGCGAATGAACTCCTGATAGAAGACGAGCGGAAAACTTAAAACCGCGACGATCAGAATAAAGCCGACGCTGTAGATCACGACTTCAAGCGTTTTGGAATTTGTCCGGCGCTCGGCAAAATCGCGCAGTCGCGCCGACAGTCCGCAAGCCAGCAAGAAAATGGAAATCGCGGCCGCGACCAGAAAATTCCAAAGCAAAAGCCAGTAGCCACCTTCGAAGTACGCGTTCGACTTGGCCCGCTGATCGACCGGGACGGTATCAAGCAAGGCCTGTGTTGCCTGCACCGGGTCGAAAGCGATTGTCGAACCAGCTGTCGTGGCTGGCGACGGTTCCTGGGCGGATACCAACTTTGGGAACGCAAGACACAAGAGAACGAACAAGAGAACGCATCGCAAAATCATCCTGAACCGATAACGAATTACGCCATCAAAGAAAAGCTCGTAAGGCGTAACCATTCCGGGTTTCGTCTGTCATCTAAAGCATGAGAGTCTGTATTTTATGGTTTGCGACGGCAGTCTTCGCGGCATCGAACTCGTTAGGCGCCGAGCCGGCGCTAACAAAATGGACGGTCGATGGCGTCGAGCGTGAAGCACTCGTTTATCTCCCCTTGAGGTCCGCCAAAGAGAAGGCACCGGTGATCTTCGCGTTTCACGGTCATGGTGGAAACATGCATTTTGCTGCCGGCGGCATGGCGTTCCATGATCATTGGCCGCAGGCGATCGTCGTTTATCCACAGGGTTTACCGACCCCGGGGATCGTCCTGGATCGCGAGGGAAAGAAGCCGGGCTGGCAGAATCGACCCGGTGAGGAAGGTGATCGCGATCTGAAATTTGTGGACACGATGCTGGCTTCGTTCCGCGAAAAATATTCGATCGACGAAAATCGAGTTTACGCGACCGGTTTTTCAAACGGTGGATTGTTCACGTATCTTTTGTGGTCGCAACGACCCAACGAATTCGCCGCTTTTGCTCCGGGCGGCACCGTTTTGCTGTCCCAAGTTTCCCTGACTCGAGTGCGTCCGGTGCTGCATTACGGCGGCCAGAGCGATCAGTTGGCTCGATTTGAAAAACAGCGGGAGACGATCGATCAAGTTCGGAAGTTCAACGGCTGCGCAGAGCAGGGCGAATATTGTGGACCAAGTTGCACTCTCTACAAGTCGACCAAAGTCGCGCCGGTTGAGACGTTCATCCATCCGTATGGACATTTTTATCCGCCGGCGGTCACACCGCTGATTGTTAAGTTTTTCAAAGAACACCCACGCGGATCGTGAGTTGATTGGGCTGGACTAGTACATGGTCAGGTGAAAAAATCGCAGCCCGATGAAAGGGCTTGCGTTTTGCGCTGCGATATTGTTTTTCATCGGCGGTCTGGCCGGCCTGGCGCAGCAAGCTTCGCCGGCGGACGCGGCCTTATACGGTCCATACCCGAGCAACTACAAAGACATTGTCATGAAATGGCTCAATGAACGGTTGGTTGACGTGGCGAGCGCGCGCATTGAATGGCAGGGCGATCCGCAACCGGCCGACCTCGGAAAAAACGGCGAGCATCTTTACGGCTACCTCGTTCAGTTTAGAGTGAACGCGCGCAATCAATTTGGCTCCTACACCGGCTCGCAGCAGCACGGCGCGCTCATCAAGAACGGTGAAGTGATCCAAGGTTTAGGATTAGGTTATCGATAATACTATGAAGCTGAATTCCCGATTAAAATCAGGTCAAGTCTTGGTCCTTGTTTTTATTGTGCTGGCGATCATCGGCGGCATTATGTGGTACCTTTATTCAACCAGGGCGGCCACCCAAAGCGATGCAATTCGTTATGGCCATGACGTGATTGATCGACTCGTGATCAAGCACGACCGGTCGATCCTCGATAACGATCTCGCGGCACAGGCGAAGGTGGAAATGCCGCCGTCGCAACGTGATTATCTGATTCAACGCTTCGCTCAGTTCGGCACTCCCCAGGAGCCGATCCAAATCGAGGACAATGTGACCTTTGACTCTTACTTTTTCTCGCCGCACGCGTTTTTCACCGCGCATTTGAACTACCCTGCCCAGGGGGTAACGCTGCAGGTTGCCATTTCGCAAGGGACGACCAAATGGCTCATCGAGAATATCACCATGTCGATGGGCAATGCGCCCCACTAAGCGCGCCGCTCGGTAGGGGCGATTGACCCCAATCGCTCGCCCATCCAGAATGTGCCCGCTTGTGGATTGCCGCAAAGCGGCATGATTCACCGAACCGCCATGGCGATTGAGGTCAATCGCCCCTACCGACCAGTCGTTCCAAAAAATCGAGACAAATCTGCGACCACGTTTCGAGCGAGTCGCGCCGTGCCATTAATTCGTCTTTTCCGTAGAACGCGAGGTTCGTAATCATCGCTTCCCTCTTTTCCACCTTGGGTTCGGCCAGTTTGAAAACGTGAACGATGCCCAGGTGGACTTGCCCGACTTCGTTGCTGTCGTCATTTAAAAGCGCGACGATGCAATCCTCGAATTTTGTATTGATCGAAATTTCCTCGCCGACCTCTCGCTCAACGCCGGCGCGATAAGCTGCTTCGTCCAGGGCAAAGAGCGATTCGTCACTTTCATTCATGTGGCCGCCGATGCCGATGGATCCTTTGGCCACCAGGCGCTGTTCGCCGGCTTTCTTGCCGCGAACATAATGTAAAACTTTTCCCGCGTGCGTGAGCAGCACATAGGGAATGATTTGCTTGTAGGTCGGATCCTTTTCGGCCTGCGCCCGCGAGAGAAAGAAATTGTTTCCGCGGGACAAGATGGCTTCGAGATATTTGCCAGGCTCGAAGTTCAGCCCGTGAAAATTACCCAGCTCGTCGAACAGCGAGCGCTTGATAACGAGAACATTTTCTTCCGGCGGATTCATTGGGAAGTGACGAGTGACATGTGACCAGTGACCAGCAGTTTCGCTCTGCTCAACATGACAGTAATATTAGAACGAATAACTCAAGCCAACTTGCGGCCCGATCAGGTTTAAGCTCGGATTCGGATCGGTTTGACCGCCGTTGGAAAGATGTTGATAGAGGACGCCGGCATCGACCTTCCAGTGGCCGTCGATTTGATACGAAAATCCCATCCCGGTCAGAATGTTGAAAGTGAAATCCTGACCCTGCGACCCGCGCATGTCCGGATGACTGTCGATCCAACCCAGGCCCAGTCCGCCTGAAACGTAGGGAACGATGCGCCAGTTCGGACGCACAAAATTGTAACGACCGCCGAAGTTGACCCCGAAATAATGATTTTCCACTCCGCGAAAAATCGGCTCGGCCAGGAGTGTAAGGCAAAATTGGTCATAACCCCGCGTCCAATTGTCCGCGTCGTTCACGCCCCAGCGAATGCGTCCGGTCACAAATTCCGGCCCGATCTCGTAGCTGTCGGGATTGCCGAAAACGCCAAGCAAGTATCCGGATTGAAGCGCGACCTCGAATCGTGGAGGATCCAAAACTTCGCTTGGCGTGCTTTGAAATCCGCCGCCGAATAGCGGTCCGCTTAAGAGCGCCAGCCCCAAAATTCCCGCGCCAAGAAATTTCATGTCGCGCAACCATAGAGACGAGCGACTGATTTTCAATCGCGGTCAATCGATCGAAGGATTCGCCGGCATTCGTTTCCCAAAAAGATCTCGCAACGCCGCGCGCGCCGCGTGATAGCCGCACATACCATGGACACCGCCGCCCGGCGGGGTTGAAGATGAACATAGATAAACGCCGCGCAGCGGCGTCCGGTAGGGCGTGGGGCCAAATGTTGGCCGCGCGAGGAGTTGCCAGAGATTCGCAGCTCCGCCGCTGATGTCGCCGCCACTAAGATTGGAATTTGATTTTTCAAGATCCGCCGCGCCCATTTTGTGTCGCGCCAGAATGCAATCGCGAAACCCTGGCGCGAACCGCTCGATTTGCTTCTCAATCGCCTCCGACATGTCGTTCTTGCAGCCAAAGGGAGCGTGGCAGTAAGCCCAAAGCGTGTGCTTGCCACGGGGCGCTCTCGTTTCATCAAACAAACTCTGTTGCGCGACCAGAACGAAAGGCCGTTCGGGAATTATTCCACGCGCAATGTCGCGCTCTGCGTTTGCGATTTCTTCGAGCGTCCCGCCGAGATGAATTGTGCCGGCCCTGCGGCATGCTTCCGCCTTCCAGGGAATTGGCGATGACAACGCGCAGTCGATCTTAAAAATTCCCGCCGCGTGTCGAAAATTTTCCACCCGTCGAAGGTAATGTGGCGACAGTTGCCTTCGCGCGATACGCCCGAATTGCCAGACGGTTGTGTCGAACAGCGCGGCACGCGTTGTCGGCAATTGCTCGATGGTCTCGACGCGATAGTTGGTTTCGATTGTGCCGCCGAGCTTGCGAAAACAATCTGCCAGCGCGTTCGAGATTGATTGCGAGCCGCCGCGGGGAACGGGCCAGCCAACCGCATGCCCGGCTGCGCCGAGAACGAGCCCGAATGCAGTCGAGACGAGTGCATCCAGCGGCAGAAACGAATGCGCGGCGATTCCGGCAAACAACGCGCGGGTACACTGCTCGCGAAAAAACGTCGTCGCGAAAAACTTCGCGGGCAGAATTGCCGCCACTCCAAACCGTCCCAGTGCGAGCGGATGCCTGGGCAGGTGCAACATCGGTTGCAGAAATTCCGCGGCCAGTTTGTCCCAATCGCGGACGAACGGTTTCATGACCCTCCGGTAGGTGTTCGCGTCCTGGCCTAACGAATCTGCAGTGACGACGATATCCCGATGCAGACACGCGGCATCGCCATCATCCAGCGGATGGGCCAGTGGAATTGATGGCTGAATCCATTCAAGTCCGAATTGGTCGAGCGACAATGTTTTGAAAAATGGCGAGCCGGCCGCGAGAGGATGGACCGCCGAACAAACATCATGCACGAACCCCGGCAGCGTCATCTCCGCTGATCGCGCGCCGCCGCCGGTTGTCGAATTCGCCTCCAGAACCAGAACGGACAATCCCGCGCGGGCGAGCGCGATAGCCGCGGCGAGACCGTTCGGCCCGGAGCCGACGACAATCGCGTCATACTCATTAGCCATTGGAGAGCGCAGCAGAAATCACATGTTGAGCGCTGGCACTAGAGGAAAATTAATCCGGTGGTCGAAACCCGTATTCGGCCTGCAATTTTCCAAACAGCCATTTCGCTAACGGGTCGTCGCGATTCGGCATTGTGCTCGCCACTGATTCCGCTTTGGCCACATCGTCATTCAGGCAGTAAAGATAAATCAGTAACAAAAAATTATCGCGCTTTGCAATGTGTTTGGATCGCTCGTCCTCCAGCAGCTTAATCGCCGTGTCATAGTGACGCGAGGCAAGTTGGTCCGCGATGAGGTCTGGATAGAACTCCAGCGGTGGCGGTTGATCAGAAGCCTCCGCCGCGCGCTTTTTACGAACTAGCTCGATTTGAAACGAGTTTGTTCCCAACGTTTCCAAAACCGGTTCGCGCAGGTTTGATCCGCGCAAGTGCACATCGAGATCAGCCAGCCAATTCGTCTCCTCGAATCGGACGCGGTAGCGCATTTCTCGAATTACAAAGAATGGATCGAGCTCTGCGGTTGCTGCGTTCGGCCAAATCTGTCGAATCAGACGCGACGAACGGAAGCGTTCCGCGGCCAACGTCGGTCCAAAATAAGTAAACGCGAAGTGATGGATTGCCGGATCGGCACGCGTGTCATCGCCGAGTCTCCGCGGAAATAAGTCGGTCAGGGGTTTTGCGGCAGTCGTGATTCGGTCGATCTCATCGCCGTCCATTAAGAACATCGCCGCGATTTCTTCCGGCGTTTCAATCCCGATTCGGGCGAGATCGGACTTCGTGTTGGAATCCTGCCATAGCCTTCGCGCCTGTTCGTTGTCGATTGGTGCAGGCGCGCCTTTGATTCCCATCATGATCCATTCTTCGTCCGGCCCGGACCAAATGACCGTATTCGGAAACGCGTCGTGAAACGCACGGAGAATCGATTTCGTTTCGTCGACCGTGAGCTGGTAAATCGGGAGCCAAAACGTGGCCATGCCGCCATCGTTCAATCGATCGTTCATCAGTCGAAAGAATTGTTCGGTGTAGAGATTTACCGCACCGGCAACCTTCGGCGGCGGCGGTTCGCCGGTAATGACGTCGTAGCGCTTCGGGCTGGCTTGCAGAAAAAATCGTCCGTCCTGCACGATTGCGTTCACGCGCGGGTCCCGAAGCGCATTACTGTACCCGGCGTCGCGATAATCGTCCGCCAACGCCAACGCTTCTTTCGCAATGTCGACGATATCGATGTGCTTAAGGTCGACATCCTGCGTTAGCGCGTTTGCGGTCACGCCGCAGCCAAACGCGATTAGAAGCGCGTTCTCCGAGTGCGGATGCAGTGCCAGGGGCAAATACGCGAACAAGCGCATGTAACGTTGATTCGGTGGGTTTGTCGCGGACATCGAGAATCCGTCGGTCATCAAGCGGTAGTAGTAGGTCTGGCCGAAAAAGTCCCGCCGCAGCAACTGCCATGTTCCTGTTTGGCCCTCGATTCTCTTTACGAGGTGCTGCTGTTCGGATTCGTACAAAGTTCGAGCATTTGCAAAATGCAGCTCGTCACGATGAAACGGAAACGTCGCGATGATCGCGACAAAGATGCCAAGTAATGCGATTAAAGCGAAGCGGAACCAGGCTGAAGTCCAAAAAGTTCGGCCGGAAACGAGCAGCGCGAAAACGCAGTAGCCGATCGCACAGAAAACGATGCTCGATTGGAATCCGATTCCGGGCAGCAGGATGAACCCGGCCAGAATTGGCCCAATTGCAGCGCCCACGGTGTTGAACAGAGTGACTACACCGAGGCTGTTCATTCGGCTCTCCATTCTTTCCTGAACTGCTGATGCGATCGCGGGAAACAGGACGCCAGAGATCAGCGACACCGGAAACATCAGGGCGAACGCTAGAAACGTAATCGTCTGCCATGCTTCCAAATAGAAATTGCCTTCGCCCGCTTTGAGTTGCGGAACCGGAAAGAATTCATAACACACCAACGTCGCGATTCCGGCGATCAGAAGCAGGATCGACAATGCGTTTCTTGAAACACGCGACAATGATCCAGAGATAGCGCCGCCGATTCCGATTCCCGCGAGCACGACGGCGAGCATCAGGCTGAACGCGCTGGCAGAGGATGCGATGTAGAGGCGAAGAAATCGAAACCAGACGACCTCCAGACACAAAAGCAGACAGCCCGCGCCAAAACTGACGAAGAGGAGTTTCCACGGCGGCCGATAATTGAAACCCAAGAGCAACCATCGCGGCCGCTCAAGTAGCGGCTGTAGAGGCGGCCGTGTCGACCGCGCATCAATTCTGGTCAAGAACAACGCACTGATTGCTGCAATGATGTTCAACAAGCCCGCGCACAAACTCGTTCCCCAAAGTCCGAAAGCTTCGATAAGAAAAAGTTCCCCGATCAACGCGCCGACGACCGCGCCGATAGTGTTGAACCCATAAAGAATACCAACCGCGCGACCGAAGCGTTCGTTAGCTAGCACAGGATCTTCAAGAACGACCGGCAACGTCAGTCCCATCGCCGTTGTCGGAATTAGCAGGATGACGAACGAAATGAAGACACGCAGCGCCAGGAGAACTGTTTGATGCGACCAAAGAGCTTGGAAAAGCGGTCGCAACAACTCGCCGATGATAGGCAACGCGAAAACGACCGTGCAACCAAGCATCCCGACCGCAATTTCGAGCGCGGCGTAAACCTTCAGCGGCTGTGCGCGAAGTTTTGCTGAAGCGGCGATGGCAGTGCCCAAGGCGAGACCAGCCATGAAACTGGAAAGAATCAGCGCAGCCGCCCAGATCGAATTCCCGAACGCAAGTCCGCTCAGCCGCAGCCAGAGCGTCTCAAAAATCAGCGCGCTGATTCCGGAAAGAAAAAGAACAACTGAAAGAATCGCCAGTCGCACTGCGCGATAATAGCGCGTTGGCTGGCGGTGTCATCCCGATCTCGCGTGGGCGGCCAGCGTCGACTGCGAAGAAAATCTAAAACTTAATGGCGGCGACCTGATCGACGGTCATGACGACGTCACGATCATCGAAGCGAACGCGGGTGGACGAAGCAAACTGATAGACCGTGCGGCGGGTGCGCACTTCTTTGATCGCGAAATGCACCTCGCGATCGTGGATTCTGAAGGTCAAAGTCAATCCAACTTTGTTGAAGTTGGCGTCGATTGCCTTGATCCATTCCTTGAAACGTTCGGAATTAAACGTACTCATGTCTCGCAACAACACTGAGTGAACGAGTTGTCGGACGACTTCACGCTGCCCTTTGGTAGCCGAATGCATCGCCAGCATAGGCGCCGATTTCGAGCGCAAAGAATGCCGCACAAAGCTGCGATCACGGTGTGTCCGACAAACCGCGCCTGGGATGGTTATTCTTTGCCCCACTCGACCTTGCCGCTGTCGAGATCGTAAATGGCCGGAATAATCTTAACGTCCTTGGCGAGGTCGCCGAGGTTAGCTTCCTTACGAATTTTTTCCGCCATCAGTCGCGCGTTCTCCGCAATCGCCAAGTCGGTGGCATCTCCGGCCTTGCCCTTGGTGGCTTGGACGGCCGGTTGAATATCGCGCACCAACGATTCCACATGCCCCGGCGCGGTATCACTCGCTAGCGCAGCGACCACGGCCCCACATCGTTTGTGGCCGAGAACAACAATCAAACGTGCGCCCAGATGATCGACCGCGTACTCGATGCTGCCCAGGCCATGTTCATCAACAAGATTGCCGGCGGTGCGGACGACGAAAAGATCTCCGATGTTCTGGTCGAACACGATTTCGGGCGACGTGCGCGAATCGGCGCACCCGAGAATGATGGCAAACGGATGTTGCGCTTGCGCGGTCTCCGCGCGGCGAGCGGCGGTTGGTTTGCTTTCCGAAACTTTCCTGTTCGCAAAACGCGCGTTGCCTTCCTTGAGTTTGGCCAGCGCGGCATCCGCCCCAACGGAAGCAGCGGGATGATCTGCAGCAAAGACAAACGGGATGATACTAAACAGGCAGAGGACTGCGACGAATGTAAATTTGGATCTAGTCTTCATCTTGACTGCGATTATGGCGCTGTGAAGCCATTGAACGCGAGCAAGATCTGGCAGCACTCTGTCTCAACAATTAGCGTACTGATTCCGGAAAGAAAAAGAACAACCGAAAGAATCCCGAGTCGCATCTACTATTCTGTCATACTGAACGGTGTGAAGGATCTCCTAAATTAAGCCGTGTGGTAATTGGGAGGCTTTCCTGGCGTGATCTTCACATTCTTGGGAACAGGCATGTCCATCTTCTTTTTTTCGAAGACATAGCCCCAATGGACTCGCAAGTCGTAATGCCCACTGAATTTTGTATCAATGAGTGCCCAGTCGGCATCGGCATGACCAGTTCCGAGGGTATGTAATTCGTAATCGACAATGCCGTCACCATTCCGATCGTAATATGTTACGACCCAATTCTCTGGAGCCGACCTATCATTTGAAGCGCAGCTGGCTAGAATGATAAACAATCCAAGCTGCACGAGGAAGCGCATGCGTTCACAAGCTCGCTAGAGCCCTATCCAGGACTTCGAGGAGGAAGTCGGCGTCTTGCTCGTTAACGCACATTGGTGGTGAGAAACGGATCGTTTGTCCCCAGAGTCCGCCTTTGCCGAGAAGCAGTCCCATGTCTTTGCACGTTTCCACCACTTGCGCGCATTCGTTGCCTGCCGGCTCTTTCGATTGCCGATCTTTCACCAGCTCGATTCCGAGAAGTAATCCTTTGCCGCGGACGTCCCCGATGATGTTGTATTTTTCTTTGAGCTTGTTCAGTCCATCGAGAATTCTGTTACCGATCTTCAGCGCATTGGCCTGAAGTTTTTCGCGATCGATCACATCGAGCACGGCGTTGCCTTGCGCGCAGACAACCGGATTGCCACCGAACGTGTTGAAGTGAGTCCGTTGCGCGAGCGCGGATGCAATCTTAGGAGTTGTGACAATGGCGCCGAGCGGACAACCGTTTCCAATTCCTTTCGCCATCGTCACGATGTCGGGAATTACGCTTTGGGTTTCGAATCCCCAGTAATGCGTGCCGGTGCGACCGAATCCCGCTTGCACTTCATCGGCGATGCAAACGCCGCCCGCTGCGCGGACATGCTCGTAGGCGTGTTTCAAATAGTTGTCGGGAAAAACGACGCAGCCGCCGACGCCTTGGATCGATTCGGCGATGAACGCCGCGACTTGGCCCGGCGTAGCGAAGTCGATCAGGTTCTTCACGTCCGCGGCGTATTTCTTTCCGGCGTCCGCATCATCGCGCCCCCACAAACCGCGGTAGGGATCGGGGGTCATCGCGTGATGCACACCGAAACTGTGCGGCACGTTAAATTTCCAGCCGCGATTGCCGGTCGTTCCCATCGTCAGCGTGCTGCCGCCGTGATACGCGTTGCGCAGCGAGATGACTTCGTAGTTGTTCGTGTATGCGCGCGCCATCAACAGCGCGAGATCGTTCGCTTCCGAGCCTGAGTTGGTGAAATAACAAACCTTCAGTTCGCCCGGCATTTTGGACGCCAGCTTCCTTGCGTACTCGGCGATGTTCGGTTGCAGATAAATCGTAGTGGAATGTTGGAGCGTTTCGTTTTGGCGATTCGCCGCGGCAACGACTTCCGGATGACAATGCCCCACGCTGACGGTCACGATTCCGCCGAGCGCATCGAGATATCTGCGGCCTTGCTCGTCCCAGACGTATTGCATTTTTCCTTCCACGAGCATGAGCGGCTTTTTGTAGTAAATGAAAATTCCCGGATTCAGAAATTCCTTGCGAAGGCGCAAGACTTGGTCGGCAGAGGGGCCGCTGTATTTGCGCGGCTTCAGGTCGAATGGCGGAAGATCGGGAAGGGTCATGGAAAGTGATGTGTGACGTGTGACGAGCTAAGACCTCGCTGAGTTTGTTAATTTACGACGTAGGCCGTTCAGCATTCGACGCAAGTGTTCCATCAACTCAGACGCAGGATGGGCGTGATCATTTGAACAAAATTGAGTTCAATCACGAGAATCAGCTGGGTATTCAGTTCCGCGACCGAACCTTCCGCGTGGGAAATGAATTGAACAAATTCACCAGTCGTGTGGCGCGCTTGGCCTTCGGTAATGTTTGAGGGGATCGAAACCGCTGCGCGCCGCATTTGCGACACCAGACCGAACTTTTCTTCAGACGGGAAGCGCCGCGTTTGATAAATCAACTTCGCAAGTTCAATACCTTTCTGCCGAACGATGAGGTCTTTGTAGTTCTGGGGTTTGTTTTGCATGCTTACGTGTGTATCAGAATTCACGTCACATGTCACACGTCACCTGTCACTTCCCTTCGCCTGTCACTCGTCACTTCGTAGCGTGTCGCCGCTACGAATGTTTGGCTGCGATCCACGCTACCGCCTTGTCAGCCAACTTGTCGAACGCGGTTACGGCCAGCTCGAGATGCTTCTCTTTCGTGTCCTCGATCTTGTTGTGACTGATCCCGTGCAGACTTTGCACGAACATCATCACGGTTGGAACGCCCGTCCGCGAGACTTCGGCCGCGTCGTGCAACGGACCGGACGGCAGGCGATGCGGCGTTGCGCCGGATTCAGCGATGGCCGCATCGGCCATCGCGATCAGCTCATTATTAAATAAGATCGGTTCGATGTTCCAAATCCGTTCCCAGGCAACATCCACCTTTCCTTGCCTGGCGAATTTCTCGCTCGCGGCTTTGGCTTCATCCAGCATTCGTTGCAACGCTTTCCCGTCGAAATGACGCTGATCGAGCGCGATTCGGCATTCTTCGACGACGCTGGTGACGATGCCTGGTTTTGTCGCGCACGATCCGATCGTGCAAACACCGCCGTTGCTGCGTTTGGCGATCTCGTAAATCTCCGGGCTCATTTTGGCGGCGGCGAGGAAAGCATCGCGTCGACGGTTCATCGGCGTGCTCCCGGAGTGCGCAGCTTGTCCCCGGAACGTGATCGCGTGGCGCTCGACACCGAAGGTCCCGAGCACCGTTGCGAGTGGAAGATCGAGATCGAGCAGGACCGGTCCCTGTTCAATGTGCAATTCGATGTACGCCGAAGCGTTTTTTAATTCCTTCCCCGAATCTTTGACTTTCTCGAAATCGATTTCGTGTTCCTTCAGAGCGTCTACGAGACGAATGCCGTTCTTGTCTTTTAGTTCGCGTGTTTCGTTCATGTCGATCATGCCCGAGCACGCGGACGAACCGAACAGACTTTTTCCAAACCGCGCGCCTTCTTCATCGGCCCAATCGACAAGGCGCACCGTGACCGGCGGTTTGCCGTTATGTTCTGCACTGATGCGGCGCAGAATTTCCACGCCGGCGAGCGTGTCCAAACTTCCATCAAGCCAGCCCCCGTTCGGAACCGAGTCGATATGGCCGCCGATCAAAAGCGATTTTTCTGATCTTCCGCGTAGTGTCGACCAGAGATTTCCGGCGGCGTCACTGTGAATTTCGACGTTGTCGATCTCCTCGACTTTTTCGCGCAACCATCTTCGCGCCTTTGCCCAAGTCGGTGTGAAGGCAACCCGCTGCGCGCCATCTTCATCGCTGGTTAACGCGCGCAGTTCTTTGAGTTCGGCAACAGTTCGTTTTGGATCGAGCGGCACAGCGCGATGCTAGTGTCCGCCCTATGGTTGTTGAATCCAAATCCGATCCACGAGCTCAGGCAGAATTTCGCCGGCTTTGCCGAGAAACGAATAATCGGCGAGGGGAGTGAGCGGCGTTGGATCCCTATTAATCTCCATGACAAGCGCGCCCTTGTTTTTTGCGCGTCGCCAAAGGTCGGCCGCAGGATACACGAGGCTCGATGTTCCAATCGAAAAGAAGACATCGCATTCTTCGGCGGCCGTCATCGCGGATTCGAGCGCGGCCGGCGGAAGCATTTCGCCAAACCAAACAACATCAGGCCGTAGATTTCCGCCGCAGGATCGACAGCGACTGTGTTCGACATCAAAGTTGTCACTCGGGCAATCGTTCTCAAAACAGCGGAAGCGATGAATGTTTCCGTGGAGCTCGACGATCTGTTTATTCCCGGCGCGCAGGTGGAGGCCGTCGACGTTCTGAGTAACGAGCATGAATTCCGGGGCGCGCATTTCCATTTCGGCCAGGGCCAAATGACCAGCGTTCGGCTTCGCGTTGAGCGCCTGCTCGCGTCGCCACGCATACCAATCGGAAACGAGTTTGGGGTTTTGGCGAAAAGCCTCGGCGGTGGCGAGCTCTTCCGGTTTGAATTTGCTCCAGAGCCCCGTTTGCGCGTCGCGAAAAGTGGCGAGCCCGCTTTCGGCTGAGATTCCGGCGCCGGTAAGAGCAACGATTTTCCGGGCGTCACGCAGTTGATTGAGCAATTCAGTCGGAAAATTCACAGAATCGAGGCGAATCCAGCCGCTTTCAGTTTGCTTAAATTGGGCACCGTCGCTATCATAATTCCGCGGGGTGGAGCAGCCTGGTAGCTCGTCAGGCTCATAACCTGAAGGTCGCTGGTTCAAATCCAGCCCCCGCAACCAATTTTTCTCGGCGCGACCGGTCGTATGCAACCAAATCACTTGCCCGGTCGGGCCGTGTGCGCAAAGTTGAACGCCGCTCAATCGGGCGCGCGAAATTCATGATTCCAGAGTAGCTCAGTGGTAGAGCGGTCGGCTGTTAACCGATTGGTCGTAGGTTCGAATCCTACCTCTGGAGCGTTTTTCAGTATTTTGCCCGGAGGTGCCAGAGAGTGCCAAATCATGCCTGGGGCCCTCATTCTGAGCATCTTGCAAAAATTTCAGTTCCGCTTTGTCTTTGCCAGCAGATGACTGGTCGTGACTAGAAAAGTCTGGATTAAGTGAGTCTATTTGTGCGTTCGGACCAGATTCCAAAAAGATTGGCAGCTTCTCTATCGCCGCGGCAACCGGCAGCATCCCTTTGTCGGTGTAAACATCGAGCGTGAGTCGAAGCTCGCTGTGCCGCATGATCTCTTTGCGAATGTGCGGATCGACCGAGTTCTGCGCGAGATGCGTGTTCAGACTTCTTCGTAACGCATGAAAATCCGCTTGGCGGCCTTGGGTGTCTTTGTACTCGATGCCCGCTTTCTTGAGCAGGCCCTGGAACACGAACATGCTCGGAATCTCGCCGTTCAAAAAAACGCGGGTGTTGCCGTTTGCTTCGGCCGGTCGTCTCTTCATCAGCTCGGCCCCGAACCACGATTGAAGATACAATCGTTGCGCTTCATGATTTTTGGTCGTCGATGATCGCGGAACGATATAGGTCCCATCGTTATCTGTTTTAATATCCGCCCATTCAAGTTGCTCCAGCTCAGCCCTGCGAAGGCCAGTGTAGTACGCCATCAAAAGCGCCAAGCGATAACGACCAGCAACGGCGATCAGAGTACCTAATTCTACCGGCGTAAACGCACGACGCTTTCGACGTTCATTTCCACGCACTTCAACTTTTCCGATATTTTTCAACGGATTCAGTTCAACCGTTTCGATTTTTTTGAGCCACTCGAACAGCGCTGAGGTTGTTGTCAGATAATCGTTCAGCGTTTTTCCGGCCAGAGTCTGCTGCGCACGCCACTCCTGAAATGATTGCGGCGTCACCTCACTCAATCGTCGCCAGCCACATTCTGCTGCCAGTTTCGTCAGTCGACGTTCAGTAATGGCGATATACTTCGCATCACGTTTGCGCGCCTCCAAATCCGCGCAGTACGCTTTGACGTGCTCGCCTAACGACTGAGCGGCGGCAACACGAACGCGCTTCGGAACAAGCAGCCCCATCTCTTCTCTCTCCTGGTCTCGAATTAATTTGCGCAATTTCTCTTCAGCGACTTGTCGATCGCTCACATGAAGCGGCACAGTTATCACTCTCGAGTGGCCGACTGGTCGGTAGCGAGCGCTGTACAATCGCGAGACCACTCGCTTACCATTTTTAAATCGCTTCGGTCTGAAAACAAAACCCGTCATGCCTTCACATCGACATGAGGCGCGCACACCGTCAATAGCTTTCTTCCAAGGAACTCATACTTGGCTCACCCAGTCACGCGCTGGCACAGTTTCCTCGCAATTTTTTTCAACTGACCCATGCGCAAGCAGCAAAAAATGTCACAAATCAACTTTGGCCTGCGGCGAACAAAGACAAGGGACAGCATCGCCCTGTCCCTTGCACCCTCGGTCTAGGCGGGAACAGTTTCTCGCAACGAGCGGCCGACGCCTAACGAGACAGAGATAAGCCACGGCAGGGCGTCGTGGCAAACATGATGAACTTGCGTCGCAATGGGTCCGTTGGCTTCATCGTCTGGTTAGGCGTTTGGTGGTGGCAAGAGTGTAAGCTCATCCATCTTTTTCCATTCGGCATATCTTTCGGACATCTCTTTCTTCCGGAACTGCAATGGCATTGCCCAGTCGTTTCCCTGTGACCAGTCTAGCAAATGGTCCCAAATTCGTCCTGTGTGCCCCAAGAGATCGGAGAGCAACAGCTGGGACGTGACCTCATCGCGCCGAAGTAAAATCCAAGAGGTGGGAACGGGATGTCCGCCGAGTTCGCAGTGATATCCGTAGTCCTTACCGCGAAACTTCCCATTCGCTGCCTGCCGTA
>DATMOU010000034.1:0-34452 GCA_035568035.1 Chthoniobacterales bacterium
GAAGTTACCCATCGTCGGTAGCGCCGGGCGCAATTCCGACTGTCAAAAAAGGTATCAAACGAGGCTCCGTAGCCCGCTGTTCAAGAGATCGGAGATCAGAAATCAGCGGTCAGAATTGGCAGCAACGTCAAAAAGATTCCAAATGGTTGGGTTCGAGGGCTCGGCGATCACCGCCGGGTTTTCCCGTTCCGGCTAGTGGGACAGGTTGAAATGATCATTGACCTCAGAACGTACGAGAGGCTCTAGCTCGCGGGTTGCGGCGGAAAAAGTGGTTGGCGGTTGCCCAGAGAAAGAAATTTCTGTTCTGCACACAACGATCGTGTCAGAACGCTCGGATTAATGCGAAGACCGACGCTTGCTGAATTGCGATCGACGACCGGATTGATCATCGGGCTTTACGTCACGATGCATCTGTCGAATCACGCGCTTGGCTTGATATCGGTTCGCGCGCAAGAGGCGGCCCGCCCGTGGGTGATGGCGCTTTGGCACTCTCCACCCGGCCAGGTCTTGTTGTATGGGAGTCTGAGCATCCACGCAGCCGTCGCACTGATTGTGCTGTTTCGACGACGCACCTTTTACATGCCGGCGTGGGAAGCGATCCAAATTTTGCTCGGCATAATGATTCCTTATTTGTTGTTGGTACACATCGTCAACACGCGCGGCACGCGCATTCTCACCGGCATCGACATCGACTACACTTATGAAATCGCCAATCTTTGGGTCGATCCTTGGACCCGGTTTCGACAAATCGCTCTCGTGTTGTTGGTTTGGGGACACTTTGCGGTCGGTCTGCATTTTTGGTGGCGACTGCACAGTTGGTATCGGCGGGCGTTTCCGGCTATTCTCGTTGGGATGGTGTTAGTGCCGATGGCGGCGCTACTCGGGTTCGCGGAAGTCGGGATGACAATGACAGCGCATGCGCGAACCGATCCACAGTGGATGCGTGCGATCAGGGCTCGCGGAGTGCCGTCCGATCCAAGCCGGGCAAAGTTGCGTGCGGCGCTCAAGGATTGGATCGGAGCATCGTGGTTCGGAGTTGTCGGAGCTGTTTTTTGCATCGTCCAGGTCCGCAATTGGCGCCAACGCCATGCTCGCTTCAAAGTCACCTATCCGGACGCAGTCACAATCGAAGCACCAATAGGTATGTCTGTGCTCGAGGTCAGTCGAATGGCGCAGCGCGCTCACATGTCGGTCTGCGGAGGTCGCGCGCGATGCACGACTTGTCGTGTGCGCATTGCCGCCGTGGCCGGAGACTTACCTAAACCGATGCAACTCGAAGCTGCCGCTCTCCGGCGCATTGGCGCGCCAAGCGACGTACGCCTAGCGTGTCAGTTGCGCCCGGAAGTGAACCTGACCGTGCACCCGCTTTTGCATCCCAAGCTCGTCGCGGCAACGCATGGCGCGGTCGGCCCGGAGTTCGGCGAGGAGCGAACAGTTACCATTTTGTTTGTCGACGTCCGCGGTTCAACCTCGTTGGCCGAGAAGCGATTGCCGTACGATGTCGTTTTCTTGCTGAACTTGTTGTTCGCTGCCATGGCGGAGTCGGTCGAAAAATCGGGCGGATATTATTCCAACTTCACTGGCGACGGCTTGATGGCGCTATTCGGATTGAAGGGGAAGCGTCCGGAGGGCGCAAGAGCGGCATTGCAGTGCGCACTCACGATGTTCCAGACGCTCGATATCTTGAACGACCGGCTCGGCGCTGAATTAGCAGCGCCGCTTGCCATTGGTATTGGTATTCACACTGGCGAAGCGATTGTTGGGCGGATGGGTCCACCGAAAACGCCGATCCTTTCCGCTGTTGGTGACTCTGTGAATACCGCGGCTCGGCTGGAAAGCATGACGAAGGAACTCGGCATGCCGCTGGTCGTATCGGCGGAGACGCTGCGCGCAGCAGGGATATCCACATCGATGGAACTAAAGTCCGTCTCGTTGCGGGGACGCACCAGCGGAATGGCCGCGGCTGCGCTCGACCGAGCAAACCTGCGTCAGATCCTGAATTAATCCGTTAGAATTTGCAGTGCGGATGCTCTGTGTCAGAACGTAGGAGACGCCCTAGCTCGTGTTCACTTGGGAGAAAAGTGACGAGTGGAAGGTTTTGTCCACCGAGCAGTTGTCTCATTCGCAATGATGGCGCCGACAAATATTCGCAAGACCTAGGCGGCGGTCACGAGGTACGGGGCGATCTAGTTGGCAGATTTCTTGTTAGAGCGGTAAACGTCCCCGTTCTCAGCGATTTTTTCGTCCTCGTAGGGTGCTGCGACTCGCCGATAAAGCTCCAGCTTCGCGCAATCGAGCACCCCGACGACTTCGTTCAGATGCGAGTACCGGATCTCGCCCTTGTCTTTCAAAAAATTATCGACCAGCACGGTGATGGCAAAGTTAAGCTCGCCCGCATCCTGGGGTTTCGCTCCGGCGAGAATCGCTTTTCGCCTCTCTGGTTTGATGTACGGCATCAGCGTCCGAATTCTATCGCGACGCTTGCAATAAGAAAGATTGTTCTTGTCCTCTTTCCGTGGAATACCGACACAAGCCACATAACGGAATAGATGCCAGCTATCGGGATAACCGGGGGAGTCTCCACCGGCAAAAGCACCTTCTGCCAGTGCCTGCGCGAGATCCTGCCCACCGCCAAGTTTTTCGATGCCGACCAGGCCGCGCATGACCTTGTCGATCTGGACGAAGTAAAAGAGGAGCTGATCAACGAGTTCACTCTTAGCATTTTCTCCCCGAGCGGCGACTTGAACCGGGCGGCTCTTCGAGCGATAGTCTTCCGGGACGCCGCCAAAAGGCAGGCGCTCGAGAAAATTCTCCATCCCCGGATTCGCCGGCAGTGGAGAACTGAAGCGGACAAGCACCGCACATCTCCTGAATTTTTCTTTGCAGACATTCCTCTTCTTTATGAAACCGGTGGTGAAACTCTCTGCGACGGAGTGGTCGTCGTCGCCTGTTCGCCCGAAATCCAGCTGGCCAATCTCATGCGCCGGATGGGAATCGAGCGCGAAGCCGCCGAGGCAATAATCAAAACTCAAATGCCACTCGACGAAAAGATTAAGCGCGCCGATCACGTTGTTTGGAACAACGGCGACCAGTCTATGCTGGCGAACCAGGCCGCGAGTTTGGTGGAGCTTTGGCGTCAGGAAAAATGGACGAAGTAACGGATCAAGATTCTGTGGAGGCTAATGCCAGTCCGGCTCGGACCGTGTCGGTTGCAGGTTCGAAGGAAGCGGCCGGCACGGCCGCCACTACAACCAAAACCGCCAGTCCGGCTCGGACTGAGTTGAGCATCAACGAGCTGGAAAAACTCGACGACCTTTTCCCGGTCGCGAAGGATTTCAATTTGCATCTGCATCCCGCGCGCACGCGGCACTATCATATTCTCGACATCGCGCGGGCTGCCCTCGGCCAGGGCGCGACGGTCACGGCTCAAGGTTTTCTCGATCAAGCCGGCGATTCGTTTGGATTGTTGCGTTATCCGGAGCTGAATTTCTTGCCGGTGCCGGAAGACGTTTACGTTCCGCGCGCGGCGATCGATCTCTATCGTTTGCGTCCCGGGCAAGACCTTCGTGGCAAGCTGCGCCTTCCGCGCGACCGCGAGAAAGGTCTGGTGCTCGATGACGTTCTTACGATCGAAGGCGAGCCGGCGGAAAAATGGACCGAGCCGACCGATTTCGAAAAATTGACGCCGCAATTCCCGCAAGGCCGGATCATGCTCGAGAATCCAAAAACCAACTCGATCTGCGCTCGGGGTGTCGATTTGCTTGCGCCGCTTGGTCACGGTCAGCGCGGATTGATTGTTGCGCCGCCGCGGGTTGGCAAAACAATTTTGCTCAAGGAAATTGCGAAAGCGATTCGGGTAAATCATCCCGAGATCGTTTTGATTCTCCTGTTGGTGGACGAGCGGCCGGAAGAAGTGACCGATCTGGAGCGAGAGATCGATTGCCAGATTTACCATTCCAATTTTGACGAGAACGTGCAGCGGCACGTCCAGGTTGCGGAGCTGGTGCTCGAGCGCGCGAAACGCTTAGTCGAAATGAAAAAACACGTCGTGATCCTGCTCGACAGTCTCACGCGTCTCTCGCGCGGTTATAATAGTTTGCAGCCGGGCAAGGGCCGCATCATGTCGGGCGGCGTCGAAGCCAAGGCGTTGACCAAGCCGAAGAAATTTTTCGGGAGCGCGCGCAATGTCGAAGAGGGAGGTAGTCTTACGATTCTTGCCACCGCGTTGACCGAAACCGGCAGCCGGATGGACGAATTGATCTTCGAGGAATTCAAAGGCACCGGCAACATGGAGCTCCATCTCGACCGCGCGCTGCAGGAAAAACGGCTTTATCCTGCAATTCATCCGCTGCTCTCGGCCACGCGGCGCGAGGAATTGCTTTATCACCCGGACGAGTGGGAGCGGGTGCAACAGTTACGCAAAGCGATGGCCGCGCTGCCGCCGATTGAAGCGATGGAAAAATTGATCGACAACATGCACGCGACCAAAACCAACGCCGAGCTGCTCTTGAGCGGACTAAAGTGAAACAAAATCCCAAATCCCAAACGCCAAGCTCCAAACAAATCCCAATCATCAAAGCTCTTAAAAGGCATAGAGGGCGTTTTTTATATTTTGGGATTTGGCCTTTGGCGATTGCCTCGAGCCTGGGATTTGGGATTTGGGATTTTGGATTTCTACGGGCGTGATTTCTTCTGCGCGTCAGCTCACAGACTTACTCGATGCGATAAAGGCTCCCGATCGGGTCGCCATCGACACCGAAGCGGACAGTCTTCATTGCTACCGCGAAAAGCTTTGTCTGCTTCAAATCAGCGTTCCGGGTCACGATTTCATTGTCGATCCACTGGCGGATGTGGATCTTGCCCCGTTGCGCGATGCGTTAGCGAACAAGGAAATCGTGCTCCACGGCGCGGATTACGATCTTCGGTTGCTGCGCCGTAATATGAGCTTCGTGCCGAAACGGATTTTCGACACGGTTATCGCTGCGCGCATGATCGGCATTCGCGAATTCAGTCTGGCGGCGCTGGTGAAATGCTATTTCAACATCGAACTCGCGAAAGGTTCGCAAAAAGCGAATTGGGCAGAGCGCCCGCTTTCCAAGAAGATGGCCGAGTACGCGATCAACGACACACGTTATCTCTTGGCGCTGGCCGAGCTTCTGGAAAAAGAATTGGAATCGCGCGATCGCATGGAGTGGTTTCGCCAATCGTGCCAGCGGGCCCTGGAATTCGCCGCGATCGATCGTGAGCGCGATGTCGATGAAGCATGGAGAATCTCTGGCGCGGGCACATTGCCTGGACGGGAGTCCGCCGTCCTGCGCGAATTATGGAACTGGCGGGAACGCGAAGCGGAAGCGGTTGACCGTCCACCGTTTCACATCTTGCAGAATCGGGAGCTCTTGGAATCGGCCGAACGATTCACCGCGGGTGGAACGCCGGACTACAAACATTTCTCTGATCGTCGCCGGCGCGAATTTCGCGAGGCGGCGGAGCGCGGCTTGAAATTACCGGAAAAAGATTGGCCGGTGCGTCCGCGGCGGTCCGGCACGCGTCCAACTGCGGAGGTCATCAAGCGAATCGAGAAACTTCGCTACAATCGCGATCACGCCGCAAAAGAACTGCACATCGAACCTTCATTTATCGCGCCACGCGCGACCCTGGAAGCAATTGGCGCTGATCAATCCCGGGCCGATGCGCTTCTCGTTCCCTGGCAGCGCGAATTGCTGGGGAGTTAATTAGCTTTCGTTATTTAACAGGGACGGCGCAAGCTGCGCTCCGCATTCTTCGCAAAACTTCGCCGTCATCGGCACGGTGTGTCCGTTCGGACATCTGCGTTGGATTCCTGAATAGCCAACGACATACGCGGAATAAAGTGTTGCGAACGCAGCGCCGTAGAAAACCATCCAGTGCCCTGAAAATCCTCGAACAACCTCCGGCGGCGCATCGCCCTGCGGCTTCGGGCCGTTCGCAGTTGTGGCGATGAAGTAAATGAAATTTAGAATCGCATAAGCGAACAGCACATAGAACGCTTGGCGCATCCATTTCGGGCAACCGATAAGGGCAATCTTCCAAAAGTCTTTACGGGTTACTCCTCGCGTAAAACGGTAGGCGACGAGCACTGTCGGAAGCCAAACGACGAAGATTCCAATGTGCAAGGCCCAGACTGCTTTTCCTCCTGGCATGGTCAACCCCCGAAGCGCTTGAAGATGCGCCGCGACGCTGAGAATAAAACCTATTGCCGCCAGAATGATGAATGGCAGCAGAATTGCGCGAAATGCTTTGTCCACTCCTGTCTATTTCGGCGCGACCTCCGGCGCCTTGACGAAGAACCCGCCAATCTGCCACTGATCGCCGTGTTTGATTAGATCAAGCGTGATTATGGCGTTGCCTCTTTCGAAAACGGCTTTAGCGGTGTACCGAGCCGTTGTCTCGTTTAGGGTGTCGGGGTTGAGTGACCTATGAGCCTGGCCTTCTGCAGGATCGCAACTCTGCATCTGCCCAAGACCGGCCGCAGAGCGAAACATTTGGTCAAGTTGGTCGCCAGTAACAAGTTTTCGAAATTCCGGGCTGGCGCGAGTCGAGAACTCGATCTTGTTCCAGTTTGTAAAAATCGCGGGAATCGCCGCATCCACGTAGGCTTTGCTTTCCTTATCCAGCGTATTGCCGCGAAAAGCGAAGTAGCCGATTCCGATCCCGCCGAGCACTACCAGCACGAGAAAGATTACCCCAAGGGTCGCAAGAAACTTTTGCATGGCGGGGTCGGAATCAGTTCCCATTCAGTCTGAGGCCCTGCGAGCTGCAAATCAACTTCGAAGCTTACCTCTCAGTCGAAATCGTTGGGCAATCGCAGTTAGGCTTCACGGATTTAATCGCGCCGTTAGAATTTCGCAATCAGGTCTGTAATCCTTCTCCACGCAGTTGGTGAAATAAATCACCTTGCCGTCCGGCGACCTGAACGTTGGCTCGAGCGGTTGGTTAGACGATTGGCGTCACTATCTCGTGTAATGCTCTTCAAGAAGTTTCAGTGGACTCAGCGAAAACACATACACAACCTCCCAACCGTACTTGGTGCCGCCTCCTGTCGCAGCTTCATTCGGTTTGAGGGGCGGCTGATCGGGTATAAAATCGATCTCGAGTTTGCTGGCCTGTCGCCGCAGTTCAATCGTGTAATGGCGCAAGGCGCCATAAACTGGCCAGCCGGCGTATTTAGAGCCTTGCTTGCTTATAAAGATTTGCGTCGCGCGTTGAATTGCCTCGGCTTCGTGGCCGCTGAGATGAACTGAGTCGGCGGCGTAGCTCGCGACCGGCAACACGAGAAGTGCCAAAAGGAATCGTGTCATGCGTGAATGTCGTCTAACGAGACCAATCTCAGCCATCGCTGGCGAAACCGAACTTTCTCCCGTCCTTTCTACTTTTTGATTTCAACTTCGTGATTTTCTAATTGGCCAGCGGGTTGGCGGCAGCGCATGGTTAGGTGTTTTGGTCGTAAAAGACGGCGATGTAATACCACTTCTTACCTTGCACGATACCAGTCCAGCCCCGGGCAAATACATGCATGTTCGCTGGTTGTTTCCCTGGTAGGAGCCTGCTTTCGCCTGTTACATCCGCGTTCATTGCCTCACCGATTGCAATAACATCCGGATTCAGAGGATCACTCTTATTTCCAACGCGTATGTCCGGCGTGCTGACGCTGCCGAAGTCTTTGTGCAGCGCGTCGTAGGCAATGCGCCAGGCAGGAATCCCTCCTTTTGGATCTGTGCCCTCGTACAGATAGATCCCAATGCGACGCAGGCGCCCACCCAGAAAAAAGAATTGCACGTTCGCCTTGTGACCGTGGAACCGCCAATTGTATGTCTCCAGATCACCGTTCGAGAAACCCTTGTAAGGCCCGAACTGTTTGAAACTAGCGACTTGCGGCTTCGACATACCGAACTGCCAGGGACCAAGGCCACTCGCATTGGAAAGCGCTGGCAGGAAGGCTACAAGGAGGAGGGTAAGGAGGATGCGCGATTTCATGGGTTAACACCTAACGAGAATTAGGCGACCAACATTTTTCGTCTAAGAACATTCAGTCGACGTATTTCTGAGCGATGGGCATTCGGCGACCGAGGCCGAACGCGCGCGATGTCACTTTTAATCCGGGCGCGGCTTGTTCACGTTTGTATTCGTTGAGATCGACCCGGCGCTGGACCCAGCGGACTGTTTTTTCGTCAAAGCCGCGGCCAATGATGTCGCGCGCGCTCAAATTTTCTTCGACGTAGAATCGAAGAATCTCATCGAGAATTTCGTACGTTGGCAATGTGTCCTGGTCTTTTTGGTTGGGTTTTAACTCTGCACTTGGCGGTTTTTCGATCGTTGAGCTCGGAATGATTTCCTTTTCGCGGTTAATCCAACGGGCCAGGTCGTAAATCATCGTTTTCGGCACGTCGCTGATCACGGCCAGACCGCCGGCCATGTCGCCGTAGATGGTGCAATAGCCAACCGCGAGCTCGCTCTTGTTGCCGGTCGAGAGCACGAGATGACCAAACTTGTTCGACAGCGCCATCAAGGTCATCGCCCGCAAACGTGGTTGCATGTTCTCTTCCGTCTCGTTCTCCGGCAGTCCTGAAAAGATTTCCTTAAACTGGCTTTTGAAGATCGCGAACGTCTCGGCGATCGGGATGTGCAACAATTTGATCCCGAGATTTTCAGCAAGCTTTCTCGCGTCGTCGACGCTGCCGCGCGAGGAGTACTGGCTCGGCATGGAAACGCCGACCACGTTTTCGGGGCCAATCGCATCGGCCGCAATCGCCGCGACCACCGCGGAATCGATGCCGCCGCTGAGTCCGAGCACGGTGGATTTGAAATTACATTTTCGCAGGTAATCACGGAGGCCTAACGACAACGCGGGAAAAAGTTGAGCGGACGTTGGTTCGTCCCGGAATTCGACAGCTGCCGTTGAATCCGTATCGATGACTTGCTCATGCTCACAGAAGGCCGGCAATTGCGCGATCAGACCGCCGGCTGAATTAACCGCGATTGAATTGCCATCGAAAATGAGCTGGTCGTTTCCGCCAGCCGCGTTGCAATAAAAGATCGGCCGGTGGTAGGCGCGGGCCAGGGTAGCGACCATCTCGTAGCGGATCGCCGGTTTGTGCAATGTGAACGGGGACGCGCTCAGGTTGACAATTATTTGGGCGCCTTGCTCGATCAAACTTCGGGTCGGTTCGCAATCGTATAGCGGGCGGGGGAGGTAATGCTCAGTCCAGATGTCTTCGCAAATGGTGACGCCGATTTTCGTTACGCCACAATCGAACGGTTCGACTTTGGCCGCCGGCTGGAAATAACGGTCTTCGTCAAAGACGTCGTAGGTTGGCAGGAGCGATTTGTGGGCGACGCGAATCGGTTTGCCGCGTTCGAGTAACGCTGCAGCGTTGTGGAACGGCCGCCCACGACCCTCGTTTCGATCGACAAATCCGACGAGTAACGCGGATTTTTCGACCCGGGAGTGAAGTTGTTTCACGATCTCGAGCGTTTCAGGAACGAAGCGCGATTTGAAAACCAGGTCCTGCGGCGGATAGCCCGTAACAGCGAGTTCGGGCGTGATGACAAGGTCGGCGCCGGCCGCGGCGAGGCGCTGGTAAGACCGGACGATCTTGTCGAAGTTACCCTGTAAGTCGCCAACAGTCGGATTGAGTTGTGCGAAACCGATCTTCATGCGCGCTTTGGGTTAAGCACGTTATGCGCAACTGCGCGACCGGCAATATCCGTTTGGCAGGGCCGTTAAGGCTGGGACATCACTGAGTGGTGCGCGTAGCCCTTGTTCAGAGCGTCGTCAGCGCCTTCCACAAAGACCTTGGCCCATTGAATGAGCGCGGCAGCGAGGAAACCGGCGAAAGCGCAGATGATTACTTTTTGGAAAAACGTGGCCTGCACAGCCACTTTGATAGCAGCGACGGTGCCAGACCGGGCAATCTTTGCCCTTCCCGGCACGGGAGTTGCGGACGTTTTTGGCAATGTCCGACCCAGTTCAATCTGAACCCGTTACTACCGACGCGGAGCAGATGTTCCGCTTGCTCGAGCTTGAGCTGGTTCAAAAACGCGCGGCGTGGAAACAAACAAAACAGCGCAATAAGTCGCTCCGCTCCATGGCCTTTCTGTTTGTGTTTCTACTTCTTGCCGGCTGCGCGTTCGGGGCCTTCTTCGTGTTTACCCGGGTGAACGAGGAGAAGCAGAATCGCCCGGCGGCGACTTCTAATCGCTGACATCGATCTTCACGCTGGCGACTATTCCGTGAACAATTCCACTTGAGGTCCGCTGCGTTTTTTTGCCTGGGCAAAGCGGGTTCCGGCCTTGCGATCGTTGATCACGAAAGTGTTGTTCTCGCCCAATTTGGACCACGGGCCGCGCGGGACATTTTTGAAATCGACAAACTGCCAATCGGTCACGTCGGTTTCGCTGAGACCAAGATAGTCACGAATGGCAGGCGACACATCGAGTCCCGCGCCTTGGTTCAGATTCGGTTTGGGCCTCTCATTACCGAACACGTATTGCCAGTGATCGGTGCGAAACGGTCCGGCATCCTCCCACTGGGCATAAGCGATCTTGTTTCCTTTGCGAATGGCCACCCAGCGGTCCTTGCAAACAGATACACCGGGCCCTTGATAAGCGCCGTTGAACCAGGGCACCACAGTTGGTGCTTCGGGACGATGGCCGGTCGCTGATTTGTCGTTGTAAGGCAGCGCGCAGTAAAACGGATTCTGGCGCGGAGTGAATTTTACTGGCGTGTAATCGCTTCGATGCGACGGATTCGGGTCGTCAAAGCCGCCGTAACTTTTCGACCATTCCTTGTCCCAGGAACTCGCCCGATTCGGCACCGGGTTATTTTCGGTCGGCTTTTCGCCAATCCAGAAAACCGTGGTCACGATCTGCTGCTTCCAGGGATAACTTTCCCCCGAGTTCGGCGAAGCCGATCGCAACTGATTCGGGGCGAACACCAACGAATTGATGCTCACAATCGGCTCACCCTCCTTTTTTTGGGTCTTTTTGGTGAGCTTTGCCTTTGTCGGCTCAGCCTTCGTCACTGCGCCGTGAGCGAAAAGCGAAGCGATCGACGAGAGCAGAGCTGCGATTGTGTGCGTGATCCCCGGCCTCATAACCCCAAGGCGCGAAAGCGCCATTACACTTGGACGCGATTCACCCCTAATTAATTCGAATCAAGTTACGCCGGTGCGCTTGTCAGTCGACAAATTTTCCAGGATTCAGGATTCCGGCGGGATCGAGGATCGTTTTGAGTTTGCGATGCAACTCACGAACGGGCTGGCTGGTTGCGTCCGGCCACCAGCGCTTTTTGGCAAGACCGATTCCGTGTTCGCCGGAAATCACTCCGCCCCAGGCCAGGACTTGGGCAAAAAGTTCGTCTAACGTGTTTTCCACTTTTTCCCGCACTGCGGCGTCGCGATTGTAGCGATCGGCCATGATGTTGACATGGATGTTGCCGTCACCGGCGTGACCGAAACACGCGATTGGAAATCCCGACTGCGCGCTCAAGCGCTCGGCGAACTCGACAAGATCGACAATGTGGCTGCGGGGCACGACGACGTCCTCGTTGAGCTTGGTGAGACCGGTAGCGCGCAGCGAGTTGCTGAATTGCCGGCGCAAGGCCCAAAGTTTCTCACAATCTTGCTCGCCGACGGCTATCTCCAGCGCGTTTGGTTTCCTGCCAGCCAGTAATTCACGGATCGCCTTTGCTTCACTGCGCACGCTGCTTTCCTGACCGTCAAGATCGACCAGCAAATGTGCGTTGCCAGGCGGCACGATTGCCTTTCCCAGATCTTTTCGCGCAGCATTGAGAGTGAAACTGTCCGCAATCTCGACCGCTGACGGCAAGAAACCGTGGGCGAAGATTTCCTGCACCAAAGCCGCTGCATCTGACATTTTGGCAAACGCCGCCGACAACGTTGCCCGTGCGGGCGGTAACGGCAGCAATCGGAGCGTGATTTCGGTGACTACACCGAGCATGCCCTCCGAGCCAACGAAGAGGCCGATCAGGTCGAAACCGGTTTTGTTTTTGTGGACGCGGCCGCCGGTTCGCAAGATGTCGCCATTCGCAAGCACGACTTCAAGCCCGATCACATAACTTCGAGTGACGCCGTACTTTAAACAGCGCGGTCCGCCGGCGTTGGTCGCCACGTTCCCGCCGATGCTGCAATCTTTCATGCTCGCTGGATCGGGCGGATAAAAAAGCTTTTGGGCCCGCACGGCCGCTTTCAGATCGGCAGTGATGACTCCGGGCTCGGCGATCGCGACGGCGTCGGCGAAGTTGATTTCCTTGATCCGATTCATTTGCATCAACGAAAGCGCGATCCCTTTTTTCGCAGGGACACAGCCGCCGACATAGCCGAATCCCGCGCCGCGCGCGGTCACCGGAATCTTTTTCGACGACGCAAATTTGAGCAGCTTCGAAACGTCTGATGCCGATCTTGCGAAGACAACAACTTCCGGAGTTTCTGCGGCAAACCACTTGTCGCCGCTGTGGGCCGCCAGCGTTTGGTCATCGTCGGCAACGGCGTCGCTGCCGAGCAACTGCCGCAACTCGTGCGCAAGTTTCATTTTAAGACCAAGCTTGGTTGCAGAGCAGTTGTAGGGCAAGCGCTCCGCTTGCCAACGCGTTCGGAGAACGCGTTCCACCTCAATTAATCGGGATGGTCCGGTAGTGGCGTGACTTTTCGCTGTGCCGTTTGAGCAGCTTCTTGCATTCCGGCGGGATCACGGGAATCTCAGGATTTTTGCCGGCGAAAGTTCTCACGGCGTCGATCGTGTCGAAACGCAGGAGCGTGATGAATTCCATTTCGTCGTTTTCCGCTTCGCGAACGAAAATCTCCGCGCCTCTATAACCGGGAATGGAACGCTTGGCGATTTCGAGCAGAACTTCTTCGCGCAAAAGTTTTTCGTACTTCTCGGCGTTCTCACGGCAAGTCCAACCGTACCAAATTCGCGCGATCATGTCTCTGGGGCGTTCGTTCTCTAATCTACCGTGGCTACATTCCCATGACCTGGTAGCCGCCGTCTACGTAAATTACCTGACCGGTGATGGCCGCGGCGCCGTCGCTTGCCAGGAAAACGCCGGTTGCGCCGAGTTCACTCGGTTCGCAGCTGCGCTTCAACGGCGCTCGTTCCTGATAATGCTTTAACATTTGCGTGAATCCGCTGATCCCGCGAGCAGCCAGGGTTTGAACCGGCCCAGCGGAAATGCAGTTCACGCGGATTTTTCTAGGACCTAAATCGTAAGCGAGATAACGAGTGGATGCCTCGAGGCTGGCTTTGGCGACGCCCATGACGTTGTAGTGCGGTACCACTTTTTCCGAGCCGTAATAGGTCATCGCCAGAATGCTTCCCCCGTTCGTCATCATAGGCGCGACTTCCCGCGTCAACGCGACCAACGAATAGGCGCTGATGTCGTGCGCGACGCGGAATGCTTCCCGCGTCGTGCCCACGAAATCGCCTTCCAGGGCTTCCTTTGGAGCGTATGCGATCGAATGCAGGAGGAGATCAAGGCGACCGGTTTCGCCCCGGACTTTCTCGAAGAATGTTTTGATCTCGGCGTCGTGGGAGACGTCGCACGGAAACAGCGGAACCTTTTCTCCAAATGCGGCGGTCAGTTCTTCCACGTTTTCTTTGAGCCGCTCGCCTTGATAATTAAAAATCAACCGTGCGCCGGCCGCCGCCCAGGCCTGTGCAATCGCCCAGGCGATGCTGCGCTTGTTCGCGACACCGAAAACAACACCAACTTTCCCTTCCAACACGGCCTGCGTCATAGATTTGGAAACGATACCTGCATTTTACCTGTCGCAAAAGGTCTCGAAATTGTGGGGTGTCATCCCGCTTTCCCAGCCACGATTCGGCAAGCGAGACGCTTGCTAGGAAGGGATCCAATTGCCATGATTTCTCTCCCATTTATGAGCCCTCGACTCGCTTTAGCCATTGCTCTCTTAATTAGTACCGTTTCGTTTGCGCAGGAGGAATCACCGCCGGCTTCATCTCCCGCCGGCGCCGGGCCGTCGTCCGCCACAGCGCCGGCCAGCACAACCCCGCCGCTGTCTGCATCTGTTACGCCTGCGCCGTCATCAGGGACGCCGCAATTGACCGACGTTCTTTTCAAGAATCTCAAGGCCCGCGTGATTGGTCCGGCGGTAATGGGCGGACGGGTTTCCGACATCGCAATCGATCCGCGCAATCCGTTCGTTTTTTATGTCGCACTTGGCCACGGCGGGATTTTTAAATCCGGCGATGCCGGCGTCACCTTCGATCCCATTTTCGACAAACAATCAGACCTCTCGATTGGAGCGATCGCGATTGCGCCGTCGGATTCGGATGTGATCTGGGTTGGAACCGGAGAAGCGAACGATCGAAATTCCTCTGATTGGGGGAACGGCGTTTATCATACGGCCGATGGCGGCGAGCATTGGGCCAATGTTGGATTGAAAGACAGCCGCACGATCGCGCGGATCGTGGTCGATCCAAAAAATCCGGAAATCGCCTATGTGGCGGCGATGGGGAAATTGTGGGCCGATGGGGGCGAGCGGGGCCTCTATAAAACAACCGATGGCGGAAAGAATTGGAAATTGGTCCTGCAGGCGCCTGCGCCGCATAACTCTCGCACGGGCTGCGGCGATGTGATTCTAGATCCGGCGAGTCCGCAAACGGTTTATGCCGCACTTTACGCGCGTCAACGCACGCCATGGAGTTTCACTTCCGGACCGAACACAACGAAGGGCGAAGATGTCGGCGGGATTTTTAAAAGCACGAATGGCGGCGCGAGCTGGAAAAAATTGAGCGGCGGGCTGCCGGTGCAAACGGGGCGAATCGGTCTCGCCGTTGCCGCGAGCAAATCGAACGTGGTGATGGCTGTGGTGCAGAGTTACGAAGGCGGCTCGGGAACGCTAAGCGATCTACGCAGCAAAAGTGGAGGGCTGTTTCGATCGGAAGACGGCGGCGAGCATTGGACCCGGATGAGCGCGATCGATCCGCGCCCGTTTTATTTCAGCCAGATTCGGATCGATCCCGGGAACGATCAGCGCGTCTATCTTTTGCAGTTCGCTTTGATGGTGTCCGATGACGGTGGCAAAAACTTTCGCGAAGATCTTTCGGAGAAAGTTCATCCAGATTGCCACGCCTTCGCGATTCAACCTAACAGCGCGCCGCCGCCCAAACCGCCGAAACCCGAAGACAAGAACAAACCGCCGAAACCGCCGGTTTGTTTGCGACTGCTGCTCGGGACCGATGGCGGCCTCTATCAAAGCTTTGCGGGCGGCAAGAATTGGGATCACCTGAACAAATTTCCGGGCGGTGAGTTTTACCGGATCAGCCTCGACGATTCGAAGCCGTATTTTCGAATCGCCGGCGGATTGCAGGACAACGAGAACTGGGTTGGCCCGAGTGGCGTCCAGAGCAAAGAACAGATTCGAAATGCCGATTGGACCGCACTCGCCGGAGGAGATGGTTTTTATGTTTTGTTTGATCCGACCGACCACGACACCTTTTATGCCGAAAGCCAGGGCGGGGAGGTCCATCGAATCAATTTGCGCAACGGCGAGCTAAGGCGTTTGCGACCTGAACCGTCCGAGGGTGCGACGCGTTATCGGTTCCATTGGAACTCACCAATGATCATGAGCAAACATCAGCCGGGCACGATCTATCTGGGCGGCAATTGCGTGTTCAAGCTGACCGATCGGATGGAAAAATATTCCGTAATCAGTCCGGATCTGACCCACAACGATCCGAGCAAGACGGATGCTGTCGGCAGCGGCGCGGAAAGTTACGGCGTTGTCTTTTCACTGGCCGAATCTCCGAAGAAAGCTGGACTCCTTTGGGCCGGAACTGATGACGGCAGGCTCTGGATCACCGACAACGACGGCGGCAAATGGACCGAGCTGACGGATAATTTGCCGGAGCCCGCGCGCGGGCAATGGATCGTGCGGATCGAAGCGTCGAATATCGATCCAAACGTTGCTTACGTTGCCACCAATGCCTATCGCACAGGCGATGATCATCCGATGATCTTGCGCACTGGCGATCTCGGCAAAACGTGGACGTCGGTCACGGGTGATTTGCCGCCAAACGCACCGGTCGAAGTGGTTCGAGAAGATTTAGTAAATTCGAAATTGCTTTACGCGGGCACGCACTTCGGAATCTTCGCGTCGTTCGATCAAGGAACCCACTGGGTCCGGATCGGCGATGTCCCACCAGTGCGAGTGGACGATATCCAAATTCATCCACGAACAGCCGATCTGGCGATCGCCACTCACGGTCGCAGCATTGCGGTGCTCGATGACGCCACGCCGTTTCGCGAGTTCACGCCGGAGATCGCGGCCAAGCCTGCGAATCTATTTAGCGTGCGCAACGTGACCGGTGCGTATTTGCAGCCGGGCTTTGTCGATTCGAACGGGAAAGGCGTCTATCGCGGCCAAAATCCGCCGGACGGCGCGATCTTCACCGTTTGGGTGAAGGAATTCACTGGCGACGAAATCAAAATCTCAGTCACCAAAGCGAACGGTCAGCCGGTAGCGAACTTGAAAGCCCCTGGTACGCCCGGATTCACGCGACTGAACTGGGACCTTCGTCCGACCAAGGACGTGAGCATCGAATACGGCGGAGACGATCCGAAACGATTGCTTCCGGCCGGCGATTACAACGCGGAGTTAACTTTCGGCCAGACCAAAGTGAAGGAAAGCTTCCACGTCGATCTGGCCGAAGGCATCACGCCAAGGTAATGAAAGGTGGATCGAGCAGTCCCTTGCTCGATGCTTTTAGGCGGCGAAGCCCCATTATTTAACATTGCCCGCAGAGCGGTCGATCCACCTCAGCACGCGATCGCGTGACGTCGGCAGACGCCTGAGAGCATTTCCCACAGTGCGTCGAGAATGCGGTTAACCGACGCACGCACTTTGTCGGCGTTCTGATTGTCGACTTGCGCGTTCAGCATTTCACGCTCGGTCGCGGAGTGCTCTTTATCGGCTTCGATGTGGACTGAGAAATATTCATAGCCTTTGGGATCGGTGAAACCGTAATGCTTTTTCAATCCGTCGATCTTCGACTCACAGATCGCGGGAATTTGAGACTCATAAGCGTAAAGCGCGGCCAAACCTTCAACGGTCGAATTCTCGCCGCAAACCGATCTGAACGTTGCAATCAAGTTTCCGGTCTCGCAGTGTTTCCCGGTCTTCTCGAGATCGACGTCGTTCGCACCGAGTGCGTTGGCGAACTGTTTCCAAAGCTCGGGGTGATTTGGCGAGCCGGCTTCTTCATCAATCAAATTGGAAAGAATCTGTTTCCGGGTCGGTTGATCATCGCACTTGGCGTGCACGGCTGAGAGATAAGTCGGGAAGGCCGCGACATGATGATAATACTGCTTCGCGTAATCAGAGAGAGCCTCTTTGCTCAGCTCCCCGCGCGCCCACGCAAGATAAAACGGATGTTTCAAGAGATGCTTTTCGGCAATGTCGTTGTCGATCTGATCAAGATGTTGATTCATAGGATTCTTTCTGAGAATAGCCCAGCGTTCTAACGCTGGGTCAAGTGTGTTATACATCGATCAAGTCCCGACTGGGACGAAACGAGCTTTCCCTCAAGCCCTTTATCGGAAATTCTTTCGTCCCTGTCGGGACTCGGCGGTTAAATAGCGGCGTCGTCCCAGCGCTGAAGCGCTGGGCTATTTTCTTTCGAACTTATGGCGCTAAAGACTTCAACAGAGTCTTGCGAAGCCTCCTCACGTCGCTTTCAGAATGTGTTTGATGCCGCGAATCGGAATCACGACCCAGTCGGGGCGGTTGTTGAGCTCGTAGCCGATTTCGTAGACGGCTTTGTCGAGGAGATAAGCTTCGAGAAGAATCTGAAGGTCCTCGGAACTTTGCGGGACAAACGCGGCCTCGGCAGTGGTTTGCAAATAACTTTGGAGAAAACTGCTGCTCATCTGGCGATACCACATGTCCGCCCAGCGTTCGAGAAACGGAACGTCTTCGGCGCGCATCGCCGGTTGCCAAAGCGCGCTGTAAGCGGCGTATTGAAACGAGCGCATCATCCCGGCGACGTCGCGTAAGGCCGAGCGCTTTAACTTGCGCTCGCTCAGCGGACGCGCCGGCTCGCCTTCGAAGTCGAGAATGACAAAATCTTTTCCGGTGTAGAGAATCTGGCCCAGGTGATAATCGCCGTGAATCCGGATTTTGGCGGCGTTGGCCTTGCGATCGAGGAGACGTTTTTCCCGCGCGAGAATTTCCTTTTCATTGCCGAGAACGTCTTTCGCTTCGTCGCGCAGGGCGTCGGGAATGTCCTTCAGTTTCTTCTTCAGCGAATCGAAATTGCGTTTTAACAGCGCGCGCATGCTTTGGTAAACCGAGCGCTGGGCCATCGCATTGAACGGTTCTGGCGCAAACAGAGGATCATCGCGGACTGATGCGAGCGCGAGATGCAATTCGGCAGTGCGTTGCGCGAGCAACTTCGCTTTTTCGGGATAAATGCCGCCCACGAGTTCTTCAATGAGCGCAGCTGTTGGCTTCGTTTCGCTTTGCAGCTCGGACTTTCTTCCGAGCACTCGCTCGTAATATCGGCCGACGTGGTCGAGCGTCATCGTCCAGGCGTCGGTTTCGGCCTGAACTGCGTCCTGCAATAAACACACGACGGTGGGCTGCGCCTTTTCGCGGCGGTATTCGATGGCGCCGCTGAAGGCCGGAACATTTTCGAATTGCGCGCGCTCTGTGAGAAAACGCGTCACCTCGACGTCGGGATTCACCCCGTCTTCAAGTTTCCGGTAGAGCTTGAGAAAGAATTTATCCTCGAAAAGCATCGACGAATTGCTTTGCTCTGCGCCGACAACGTTCGAAAGCGGGACCGTTGCGATCTGACCCACGCGAGGACTTAGCGAACCGACGAGTTTTCCGTTTCTACCGTTGGCATGTTGTCGATCCAGCATCAGCCGAAAGAGTCCTTCACGGAATTCGTCGTCCCAAACTGCGTCGAACAGAATAGAACCATCGTTGAAACGCGCGATAATGGCGTGGGGTGCGGCTTGCGAGATTTTTGCCGCCTTTTCGGCCGACACGATCTTTACCGGTAGCGCATAATTTTCCGTCGGACCGTCGAGATAACTGACTTCGACCACCCAAAGCTGGGCGGCGTCCGGCGCGGAAGAAATCGTGGAGCGCTCGCGCACGCGCATTTCCCGCAAAGTGCGGGCCTTGGCGCCAAACCACCGGCAGGAAAACATGTACTCCGGCAAAATCCTATTCTCGATTTGATGGCGCTGTCCGTCGGCGAGCAGAATTTCCAACTCGGGGGCGGCGTTGATTGTCGGAACAACACGTTTTTTCGCCGCGCGCTCGCGTTTGCTTTGAGGTTGGAGAAGGAACCAGTAAGAAGAATGTCCATTGAGAGTAAGGAAGTAAGGCGTCTTCTTGATCGACGGAAACGGGCTGCGGCCGATAATCTCCATCGGGACAGAGCCGGCGAATCTGGAAAGATCGAGCTGGGCGAATTGGGAAAAGCGGGAGAGATTGACGACGCCGAGAACGGTTTCATCTTCGTAGCGGCGCAAAAAGGCCAGGACCTTGGCGTTCTCAGGAAACAGAAATTCGATTGTGCCGCGCGAGAACGCCTTAAAGTTTTTGCGCATCGCAATGACGCGCCGCGTCCACCAAAGGAGCGACGAGAGGTTCTTCTGCTGATTTTCAACATTGATCGCCTCGTAATGATATTCGGGATCGATGATGACCGGCAGATGAAGCTGTTGCGGATTGGCCTGGGAAAAACCGGCGTTGCGGTCGGGACTCCATTGCATTGGCGTGCGGCAGCCGTTGCGATCGCCGAGATAGATGTTGTCGCCCATGCCGATTTCGTCGCCGTAATAAATGATGGGCGTGCCGGGCATGGAAAAAAGCAGCGCGTTTAGGAGCTCGATCTTGCGCCGGTTGTTGGCGAGCAACGGTGCGAGGCGGCGGCGAATGCCGAGATTAATGCGCGCATGCGGATCGTTGGCGTAAACGCGCCACATATAGTCGCGCTCTTCGTCGGTCACCATTTCGAGGGTGAGCTCGTCGTGGTTGCGAAGAAACATCGCCCACTGACAAGGGTCGGGAATCGGCGGCGTTTGCTCGAGAATGTCGATGATCGGAAACCGATCCTCCATTTGCAGAGACATGAACATGCGCGGCATCAGCGGAAAATGAAAACTCATGTGCGCTTCGTCGCCGCTTCCGAAATACGCGACCGCGTCTTCTGGCCATTGGTTCGCTTCAGCCAGGAGCATGCGACCAGGGAATTTCTCGTCGATATGCGCGCGAAGCTTTTTCAGGTAGACATGCGTCTCGGGTAAATTTTCGCAGTTGGTGCCTTCGCGTTCGTAAAGGTAAGGAACGGCATCGAGGCGCAATCCATCGACGCCCATCGCCAGCCAAAAGTCGCAAACCTTTTCGACCGCTTGGTGGACCGCGGGGTTCTCGAAATTCAAATCGGGTTGGTGCGAATAAAAGCGGTGCCAGTAATACGCCTTCGCTACTGGGTCCCACGCCCAGTTCGATGTTTCGAAATCTTTAAAGATGATCCGCGCCTCGTTGTATTTTTCCGGTGTGTCGCTCCAAACATAGAATTCGCGCTCCGGCGATCCGGGAGCCGCGCGTCGCGATTTTTGAAACCACGGATTTTGGTCGGACGTATGATTGATCACCAATTCGGTGATCACGCGCAATCCGCGTTCGTGGGCCTGACTGAGAAACGCCCGGAAATCTTCGAGCGTTCCGTAGTTTGGGTTGACGTCGAAATAATCCGCGATGTCGTAGCCGTCGTCCTTGAGCGGCGATGGATAAAACGGCAGCAACCAGATCGCGGTGATGCCAAGTTCCTTCAGGTAATCGAGCTTCTCGATCAGCCCGCGAAAATCCCCGATGCCGTCTCCGTCGCTGTCGTGGAAGGTCTTGACGTGCAGCTCATAGATGATCGCGTCTTTGTACCAACGCGGATCTCCGGGTTCGCTCTGCGCCATAGCGTTAACTCTTGCCGCACCCGCCGTGCCGCGCAATTATCGGTTTGAATCCCCGCAACGACAAAAAAAGCGACCGCGTTTCCGCGGCCGCTTTTCGAAATAACTAAGCTTTGGGATCAACCCTTAATCTTGCTGATTTGCGATGCGACACATTGCCATTTGCCGCCGCGCATCATCCAGGTGTCGGTAAACAGGAATGTGCGATCGAAAGCTTTGCCGTCTTTGCCGCTTCCGACTTCTCGAGCGCGACCGGTGACGACCGCGACGTTCGGTCCGTACATTTTTACATTCAGCTTCTCGTTTTTCGCGGACTTATAAGTGTCCTTATCTCCCTTATACTCGGAGAGCATCTCGGAGCGGTTGACGAATTTACCTTTCGAAGAAACACCCGTGAAGTCAGCAGCAACAAATCCTTCTACCGTGGCAAAGTCGTGTTTCGGAATCGCTGCTTCCCACGCGTTCTCCATGTCCTTAACGCTCATGTTTTTTCCGCTCATGTTGGCGTTTGACGCGCCAGGCGCTGCGGCGGCCGTTGCTGGTTTCGCGGTTGTGGCGGTAGCTTCTTTCTTGGCAGCCTTGGCCGGCGCTGGCGCCGGCGTCATTACTTCTTCCTTCTTTTGAGCAGCCGGCGCGGTCGCTTCCGAAGGCGTGACTTCGGGGGTCGTCTCAACCGTAGCCGAAGCCTTTTCTTCGGTGGCCGGGGCAGTCGATTCGGTCGGCGCCGGCGATTCCTCCTGCGCGAAGGTCATGGCTGTGACAAACAGGAATGCAAAAGATGGGATGATGATTTTCATGTGAATTTAAGTTCGTTTGACGCAGCGTTTTACAAGGCTGCGTGAGAGGCGAGATCGTATTCGGGCTCTGACACCTTGGTCAAGGTTTATCGCAGACGTTCGATTGACGGAAATGGGTGGACGCAAATAGCCGCTGGAACTAGAACTGAATCATGGCTTCATCGGCTGATCCGGGCTTGCGGGGCGCGTCTGATTCGGAACTCGAGGTTGCGACGACACCTGGCCCGCTGGTTGCAGCTGTCGGAACCGAACCCGGCACCCCGAGCGATGTTGATCTTATGACGGCGATCCAGGCCGGCGACCCCGATGCCCTTTCTCAGCTTTACGATCGTTACAATGGAATCGTGAAAGCGCTGATTTTGCGCATTATTCACAACGACGCCGAAGCCGACGATCTGCTCCAGGAGGTGTTCCTGGAAATCTGGAACCAGGCGAAGAATTTCTCTGCCCAAAAAGGCAAGCCGCTGGGCTGGATGGTTACGCTGACCCGGCGTCGCGCCATTGACGCTTTACGAAAAAGACAGGCCTACGCCCGGGCGGAAGAGCGGCTTCAGGCGGAACCGGAGCGACAACCCCTGGCCTGGGTGCAAAACTCTACCGCCGAAGATATTAACTCAGGCGACACCCGGGCGCTCATGGCCAAGGTCATCAGCACGTTACCTGAAGCGCAGCAGCAGGTTATCGATCTCGCATTTTTTCAGGGAATGAGCCAGCGCGAAATCGCGGCTCATACGAATATACCCTTGGGGACGGTAAAAACCCGGCTCGAATTAGGCTTGAAAAAGATCTACGACAGTTTGAAGGAGTTGAAGGATGAGCTTTGAGGAATTCCAGAATAGCGCGCGGCTCTACGTCATCGGTGCACTCGAACCTGACGAGCTGCAAGACTTTGAAGCTGCGCGCAAGCAGTACGGCACCGCGGCCGAGGATTTCATCAATCAGTGTTACAGCCTGCACGAGGCTTTCGCGCTGAGTCTCAAGCCGGCCAAGGCATCGGCCGCGATCAAGGAGCGATTGATGTCGATGGTCCGCGAACGCAGCGAGCGACAATCCGGTTCGTCGCCGAAGTAATTTAAGTGATCTTAAATCCGTCGCGACGAGCGATCTTCAGCCACGCTCTTCAAGCGTTCCTCGCGTGCACCATCTCGCTCGGCTCAATGATTGGCCGGTCAACCGTTGCTGCTGAGCCAATCGACGGGATCGTCGACGGTTATCTCGATCACTACTTCAAGATGTTCCCGACCCGCGCGACCGCGGCTGGCCGGCACGATTTGGACGAACAATTGGAAGATTTTGCACCCGACAAAATAAGCGAGTGGATTGGATTCAATCAGACTACGCGCTCTCAACTTCTAGAATTGCAGCGCGGTTCGAATTTGTCGACGGACGCAAAGCTCGATTTGGAAGCGTTGCTCGCGCAAATCAAGCGCGAGCTAAATTCGCTCACGGTTTTACATCGCGCTGATAGAGACCCGCTTTATTGGTCGTCAGTCACGGCCGACGCAACTGTGTTCTTGCTCGTGCGAGACGACATTCCGCTTGCCCAGCGACGGCAGCATGCTCAAGCACGGTCAAGGAGTGTTGCGCGCTTTGCCAAACAGGCGCGAGATCACTTTGCGGGGGTCGATCAGAGCAATGTGGCTCCGGACCTTTGCCAAATCGCGGCTAGTCAGGTCCGCGCGACCGCGACCTTCTACAAGGAAGGTTTCGCTCAGGCAGTCGAGGGCGATGCCAAAGTGCGCGAAGAAAGCGCTGCTGCTGCTGCGGCGCTTCTTGATTTTGCAGCGACTCTCGACGACCTGGCCAAGCGCGCCACCGGTTCGCCGCGGCTTGCCGCTGCCTACGAGACAACTTTTCGTCTCGGCACCGGGATCAATGATTCGGTGCGCGATGTACTCAGACTTGCACAGTCCGATCTGGTCTCGACTAGAACCGAAGCGGCAACCTATGGCCGGACCGTTTGGTCGCAATCGATTCAAAACGAGCCGCCGCCAAAGGACGACGTCCAATTGCTTCGAAAACTTTTTGATCGGGTAGCCGCCGATCACGGGCAAAGTGTAGACGACGCGCTCGCGCAGTGGCGGACCAATGTGGCCGCACTGAACAATCTTGTGCATGAAAAGAAAATCATGACCTTGCCGGACCCGCTGACGCTAATTGTCGATCGTTCGCCGTCGTTTTTTGTCGGTCAAAGCGTCGGCGGCGTTTATCCGCCCGGTCCGTATGCGCCTGATGCAAAAACGATTCTTTTTTTACCAACACCATCGTCGACTGCGTCGGCAGAACAGAAGCAAGCGTTCTTTCGCGATTTCAATGAGCACTTCAACAAGATGATTGTGCCGCACGAATTGATTCCGGGGCATTACGTCCAGTTCAAAATTGCGGTGCATCAACCGCATAAGGTTCGAACGATTTTTCCCGACCCAATTTACGTTGAAGGTTGGGGGACATTTTGTGAACGAACGTTACTCGACCAGGGCTGGGGCGGGCCGCTCGAACGGCTCGCTCATTTAAAGAAGCAACTCGAGAACATCGCGCGTACCGTCGTTGACATTCGGGTGCACACCGAAAATATGTCGCGCGATGAAGTAGTGCGATTCGTCAAAGACGAAGCGCTGCAGAATGATCAATTCGCGTCCAATATGTGGACGCGCGCAATCACAAGCTCACCCCAAATTACGACTTACTATTTAGGGTATCGAAAGGTGAGAGCGGCCCAGGACGCCGCGTGTGCCGCTGCCGGCGATCACTTTGAGTTGCGCAAATTTATGGACGGAATGATGGAGCTAGGCCCAATCAATCTCGACCATTACATCGACCGATTTTCGGGAAAAAACGGCGATGTTAATCGCCCTGCATTTCGCGCAAAATAAATTCCTGAATAAAGCCGTAGAAGTTGACCTGAAAGAGTCCGAGGTCCCGTCGCGAACCGATTGGAGAACGATCGTGGTCGCTCAATTCTTCGTCGGAGAATTTATATTTGGCGGTGATGACCAGGCGGGCCTGGTTGAGTGCGTTCAACCAGGCATCGGCGTGCTCGAACGGAATGGCGAGGGTGCGACTTCGAAACGATTTTTCGTTCCCGTTTAACTGCGCGAGATCGTCAGCCACCGTTTCGGTTGCACTGCGAAAGAGTCTCCGCAATTCCGGTTCCACGTAGCTCTTCCATTCCGCGCAAATCTCTTTTTCATTCGACGGCTGGGTGAACAAGCGGGCTTCGGCTTCAGATTCGCCGTCAAAATTCGTGCTGCCCGGGATCTGTCGCAAAAGCTCTGCCAGAAAGGGATCAAGATCGGAAATCTCCAAGGCTTCACCCTTGCGGGAAATCTCCATATCAAACGACCTTCTCCAGGGTCGCGAGAAGAAGATGACCGTGAAGTTGCTGGACGTAAAATTCCGCCCGCTCGCGCACGCCGCACCATAAGACGGAGCGGCCTTTGTGATGGACCTCGAGCATGTGACGCTCGGCTTTCTCGCGAGGATAACCGAACACGCGTTGAAAAACCATTGTGACGTAAGTCATTAGATTAACCGGATCGTTATGCACGATTACTTGCCATGGAATATCGAGCTCGTCCTCGTCGCGGGTCTCTGTTTCCTGCGCGGGCGCTTCAACGGTTGAAGTAGATCCTCGTTCGATCTCCATCTCGATCCTCATCGAGGTTCCTTCCCCGCGATCAGCCTCTTGCGAATTGGCTGCACCCTCATGAAAAAATGCTATCACAGGCGGCTTTCAGTTCAAACCTCCTGGAGTGTACTTAGAATCTTCTTCTCCGCCGCTCGCATCTTGCCTGCGCTTGCCGGATCCCGATCGTCGAAGCCATGCAAGTGAAGCAGTCCGTGAACAATGTAGAGTCGCAACTCGCGGTTGAGTGGATTTTCGAATCGTCGCGCGTTCCGAAGAGCGGTGTCCGCGCTAATGAAGATCTCGCCGTGTTGAAACGTAATCACGTCGGTCGGGCCCGATTCGTTCATGAACCGGCGATGCAGCGATGACATTCGTCGATCCGAGACGATCAAAATCGAAACGTTGCTCAGGATCGGGAGATCGGTGTTGTTTTTCTTCGGCAATCGAAGACAAAGCGTAGCGGCCTTGTGCGCGAACTCCTGAAGATCGACAACGTTCACTGCGAGTTTGCGTTGAACATTGCGCACTTCGACTTTCGGCGCGTGTATGCTGGGTATCATCTTGATTGCCGGCGCGCGTCCATTGTAGTGAGAAGTCCGCAGAGCATTTCAGTTCGCGGCATCTTTGCTCCGACGAGAGCCGCACGGCGAACCGGTTCGCCCCAGATCGCTTCAATTTCCAGCGGTTTGCCCGTCTCCCAATCTTGCAATGTCGATGGCTTGTAACCGCTCATTGATTCAGTGCGTTTCATGTGTTCGCGCCAGGCATCGCCTGCCAGCGCATGACCGCACTTGTTTGCAGCAGCAATCACTTCGTTCATCAACGTCAAAGTCAGTTCCCGCAAATTTCCGTCGCCAACGATTCGAGCGGTATCGATTCCACCAGCCACGATCGACAGCCCGTTGAATGGAATGTTCCAGATCAGCTTCCGCCATCGTTGGAGCGCCACGTCGTCGGTTACAGAACACTTCACCTTCGCGCGAGTGAATTCGGCGGCGACGTCGCGGGTGCGTGGCTGCGATGGACGACCGAACTCGCCGAGAATAATCAGGCCGTAATCGTAGCGTTCGACTTCTGTTTTGGAATGTCGATCTACCGCAATAAAACAAAGCCCGCCCAGAACGCGTTCAGTGCCGAAGTGTTTCGCGAGAAATTCTTCGTTACCCAGACCGTTTTGTAACGTGAGAAGCATCGTTTGGCCGTGAAGGAGTGGGGGAACAAGGTCGACCAGATCGCAATTCGAAGTCGTTTTAACTGCGATAATTACAAGATCGCATGGTCCGATCTCTTTGCCGGAATTGTAACAATTAACTTTCGCGACCCGGAAGTTTTCGTCTTCGCCCCGAACAAAAATTCCGTCGCGTCGAACTTCCGTTAAGTCGCCGCGGACCAGGAAATGCACGTCGCTGCCGGCATGAGCCAGCTTCGCGCCGTAATAAGTGCCGACTGCGCCCGAGCCGACGATCCCAATCCTAATTCCCATTTAGAGACTTAATGATTCAATGATTTAGCGATTGCGCTTCGCGGTTGCCAGCGATGCCGACGAAATTTTCAACAGCTCTTCGCATTCCGACATAAGTGCTACCACGATAGTTGGCTTTACCAGTTCGGATTCGACCATTAGTTCGAACCAGAATAGCGTTTCATCTGCTTCTTCAGCGACGATGCTGATCTTTGAAATAAAGTCAGCTGCAGATCGCGATCGGCATGCTGCCCGATAATTGGCAGCGAGTGATGTTCCTGATCGAAGAAATTACCGGCCGACAATACGAATGGCTTCATCTTTTGGCAGCCGGGCAAAGGCTTTGATGATTCGAACCGCAAATTTCTTTGTTCTGTTCTGCAGCTGTTTGGCAAGGTGGAGGGTAGTCATCCACTCGTTAAATCACTAAATCGCTGAATCGTTAACTATTTTTACGCCGGAGGTCGTTGCTCGGACTGGAAGTTTCTCGTGATCAGACGCGCACCCTTGTTGAAACTGAAATATGCCCAGGCCCACTGAAACAACACCAAGAGCCGGTTACGAAATCCGACCAGGAAAATAACGTGGACAAACAACCAGGCCAGCCACGCCGGTATTCCCGTGAAGTGGACGAGTTTTAAATCGGCAACGGCTTTGTTTCGGCCGATGGTGGCCATGCTTCCTTTGTCAAAATACCAAAACCGTCGCGGCCTTTCGCCGTCAATCATCGCCAAGACATTCCGGGCGGCGTGCCGTCCCTGCTGCATTGCGACCGGCGAAACTCCAGGCAGCGGCTGGCCCGTCTGATATGGAAAATTCGCCAAGTCGCCGATCACCTGCACTTCCGGATGATTGGGAATCGTCAGGTCATTGTTGACCATCACGCGACCGACTCGATCGACCGGCACCCCCAGTGACTTGCCAACGAACGACGCGTTGTTTCCTGCAGCCCAGATTTTCACGCGACAGGGAATGAATTCGTCACCGACTTGCAATCCTTGCTCCGAAAGATTGGTCGCGTGAATGCCGGTCCGCACTTCTACGCCGAGATCGGCAAGCTGTTTCATCGCGCTGTCACGCAGATCGTCGGGATATGACGCGAGCACTTTTGACTCGCCTTCCACTAAAATGATGCGCGCTTGTGAGGGATCGATGTGGCGAAAATCTCTTGCGAGGGTGTAGCGCGCAATCTCGGCGATTGCGCCCGCCATTTCGACGCCGGTCGGCCCACCCCCGACAATCACGAATGTCATCGCCGCTTTGCGGGCGGCCTCATCGGCCGTTCTTTCGGCGTACTCGAACGCCATCAGAATCCGCCGTCGAATTTCGACCGCGTCTTCCAAACTTTTCAGTCCGGGTGCGAGCTTTTCCCATTCCGAATGGCCAAAGTAGGAGTGTCGAGCGCCGGTTGCGACGATGAGATAATCGTAATCGACCTCGCCGTCGGTCAATTTCACTTTTCTGGCGTTCACGTCGATCGATTCCACTTCGGCCAGCATCACCTCGACGTTTTTGCACTCGCTTAAAATACCCCGCACGGGCGCGGCGATATCGGCCGGAGAAAGCGCGGCGGTGGCAACCTGATAAAGCAACGGTTGAAACAAATGATAATTGGTCCGGTCGATTACCGTCAGTCGAACATCCTGACCCGCGAGCTTTTTTGCTGCTTCGAGCCCGCCGAATCCGGCGCCGATGATAACGACACGGGGTTTTGGGTTCATTTAACGAGTGAGTGATTTAGAAATTTAACGATTCCGCTAGGACTGACGTTCACATGTCAAACTCGTCGATTTTTCCAATCGTTAAATCTTTAATTCGCTAAACCACTAAATGTGCTATCTTTCGCGCCCCATGCCCAAGCCCGTTGCCCGCAGTAAAACCCGGAAAGCCGTCGCGAAACGGTTTAAAATCACGGCTCGCGGCAAGGTTTTGCGCTCGCAATCGTCCCGGCGCCATCTGCTCGCGTCGAAACGGGCGAAGCGCAAACGTCAGCTCGGAAAAATGGCACTGGTCGACAGAACCGACGAAGCGCGGGTTAAATTGAACCTGCCGTTCGGTTAATACTGCGGCGCGGTCTTTGACCGCTTTGTTCAGGGCCGCTATTGCTCAGCATTAGCTTGCGAGTAAATTTCCTTTCCGTCAGGGGCTATGGATTGAGGACTGACGAACCCCGCCAGGGCAGGAATGCAGCAACGGTAGTTTGATCCTCCTTGCCGTAGTTCTCTGGCGGACTTCTCTTTTGTTGAGAGGTTGAGTTGTTGAGAAGTTGAGAATGACGTCGTCTCAACCGCTCAACATCTCAACCCCTCAACCTCTGTATGAAATTGCTTAAGACGAAGACGACGCGGTTCGCCGATGTGATCGAAACTGCTGGAAAACCGGAGCCTTACACCCTTTGGCAGAAGCCTGCGCAAGACCGGCATTTGCAATCGGAGATCAAGAATCATCGCGTAATGACGATTTTGAGCACCGAAACCGGAACTCAATTCGGAATGGTGGGATTCAAGGCTCAAAAAAGCGCGAGCTATTTGGTTTTTCCGAAATCGTTGAAGCGTTTTGAGAACCATCGGATTGTTGGAATCAACTGGGACCTCGTTACGACAAAATGACGAAGGACGAACAAGTTCGCTATTCGCGGCACATGATCATGCCCGAAGTGGGCGCCGAAGGTCAGCGGCGCTTGAACGCTGCGAAAGTCCTGTGCATTGGCGCGGGCGGACTCGGTTCGCCGGCGGCGCTTTATCTCGCCGCGGCCGGAGTCGGCAAATTGGGTCTGGTCGATTTTGACGATGTCGATCTTAGCAATTTGCAGCGGCAGATTTTACACGGCACCAAGGACGTCGGCCGCAAGAAATTGGAATCGGCACGCGATCGTTTGCACGATGTCAATCCGAGCATCGAGATTGAAACGCACCAATGCCGATTCGCGAGTGCCAATGCGATGGAAATCGTGTCCGGTTACGATGTCGTCGTTGATGGCTCCGATAATTTTCCGACGCGATACCTGTCGAACGACGTTTGTGTGTTCGCGAAGAAACCGAACGTCTACGGATCGGTTTTTCGCTTTGATGGACAGAGCACAGTCTTTGCGCCACATCTGGGCGGGCCATGTTACCGCTGCCTGTTTCCCGAACCGCCGCCGCCTGGTTCGGTCCCTAACTGCGCCCAAGCGGGCGTCCTCGGAGTGTTGCCGGGAATTATCGGCACGATTCAGGCAAATGAAGCGATTAAGTTGATTCTCGGGTTGGGCGAACCGCTGGTTGGTCGTTTGCTCTACTTCGACGCGCTGAAAATGAAATTTCGTGAGTTCAATCTTCGTCGCGATCCGCAATGCCCGGTTTGCGGCGATTCGCCGACGATCACGAAGCCAATCGATTACGAACAATTTTGTGGAGTTTCAACCAGTATGATCCCGACGGTTTCGGTGCGTGAACTGAAGCAAAAACTCGATGCCCGCGAAAATTTTCAACTGATCGACGTTCGGGAGCCATTCGAGCACGAGATCGCCAGCATCGACGGCGCACGATTGATTCCGCTTGGCGAACTGCCGGATCGCTTGAACGAATTGGATCGTGAACAACTCACCATTGTGCATTGCCACAGCGGCCAACGCAGCGCGCAGGCGGTGCGTTTGTTGCGGGAAGCCGGATTTGCAAACGTGTTTAATCTCGAGGGCGGGATCGCGAGATGGTCGGACGAAATCGATTCCGGCGTGCCCCAATATTGAACTGTTCGGAACGCAGGGCATCAGGCCGTCGTTAATTCGACGTTTTTAGCGCCGCGGCCAATTCTTCTGGTGGCGGCAAATCGCTCCACTGGTTCCGCAATTCGCCATTTTTCCCGAAAACAAAAACGCGAAACAGTGTTGCGGCGGGTTTCGAATCAAATTGCGCAGCGATGGTACCATCGAAATCGGCCACGGCGAAAATGTCTTTGTGCGCGCTTCGCGTGATTTTCAATTGATCGTAGCGGATCTGGAGCTGCTTCGCCTCTGAATCAACACGCCGCCGCATCACCGCAGTCATGAAGGCGCGAACGGGCCTGGTGTGTTTCGTTTCAAATGTCACCACGGTGATCATTCGGAAAGCTGGATTTCCCAGGCAAAAATCGGGCGTGCGATCGCCGATGGCGTGAGCCTTGTCGACGTTGGTTTTGCTGATGAGGACCACCGTCGTGACGTGGCCATCGGCCGTCGAAAACGCGTTTCCATCGATGTCGGTGAAACTGATTCGATACGCCTGGCCAATTGTCGGCTCGGCGAGGATCGAGATCGTCGCGGAAAAAAATGCGCTGAAGACGAAAAGAATTTGCGCTCGACTGGGCTTCACGATTAAGACGTTGAAGAGGGAATGCGCGCTGACAACTGTCGCTTTGGTGTTTTCGCAGCCGGATTGACGATCTTTCTGTTGCTGGGCGGTTGCGATCGAATGGTGACGTCCCGCAACGCGCAACGGGTCAAGGAAGCGGACTGGAAAGCGGCCCAGGGCGACTATCTCTGGGCGATTAATCTTTACGAATCCGCGCTCGATGGAACGCCGCAGTCGGCCGATGTCCATTACAAGCTCGCATTGCTTTACGACGATAAGCTGAACGATCCGCTCCATGCACTTCATCATTTCAAACGTTATCTCGTGCTGAATCCGGAAGGCGCGCACGCGGCGGAGGTCAGAGATTTCATGAAGCGGGACGAAGTTGCGCTCGGCACAAGTTTGTCCGGGGACTCGGTCGTGACTCGGGCTGAAGCGGCACGTTTACGCAACGAGAATCTCAGTTTACACCGGCAAATCGACGAAGGACGTCCACATGCCAGCGCCACCAAGTCGCCGTCGCCGGCGGCGCGGCACAAGGGAAAATCGGGCGACTCACAAACTTACACCGTGCAGGAAGGCGACACGCTCGCCTCCATTTCGCGCCGGTTCTACAAGACCTCCAAGCGTTGGCGGGAGATTCTTGATGCCAACGAGACAAAAGTCGACGACCCGGACAATTTGAAGGCCGGCCAGAAATTAAAGATTCCGATCGGCGATTGAAGACGAACTGAGTTTCGAGGCCCTGGAATTTAGAAACGTCCGCCGGTAGGGATGACTGTTGGGCGCACGAATGGTGTAGGCATCGGACGCGCATTTATACTTTGGTCGACAGTATCCGGATTCGTTGGGTCGACTAGCTTGGTAGTCCCTGGCGCGGTCCGTTGTCTGTCGCATTCGGCCAGGAGCAGCGGCCAACTCGGGAGTTGATGCGAGAAACCCGTGATCAACAATCCATTGTTAATCATTTTAGAAACGTCGAATTCCTGGGGTTGCGGCAACACGCTCGCGTTCGGCGGGAAGACGAGGATTTGTCCAGAGTGCATGTACCGGTGGTCATCGGGATTCTTCTTGAGCCAAACGTCTCCGTTGCCTTCGAGGATGAGCACCTTGTTCCAAGATTTGCTGTGCGATTCCCAGATCCCGGTAAAACCGCTGACCGCGCATGTAGCGACGCCGGCTGAAATCTTGACCGTTCCGGCGTCTCGCGGCGCTGTCATCAAAATCGCACCGCTGCCGAGATCATAGGTGTGAGCCGCCGCTCCGAAACTAAAGACCGTGTTTGCGCCAAGTCGGGTAATCGTTTGGTCCGCAAACGACAATTCCGCGCGCGAATCGTTCCCGGTGCGGACAGCAGTCCCTTCGTTGACCGGGTCGTTCACCGCGGCGGGGCGCGCCGCCATTTGCCTGCTGAGCAAACGAACATCGCGGATCACTTCGGTCACGTGAGCGCGTTTTTGGATGGCGGCCGGCGCAAGTCTGCCAATTCCCACCGCGGCCGCGCAGGCAAAAAGAACGGCGAACGGAAGAATCGATTTTCGAAGTGTTGCTTTCACCGAAACAAGGAAGCTATCGGGATTTGGGAGCTATCTCCTAGAATTTTACTGCCAGCGAAACGGCGCCGCCGAGGTTGCCTACGTTATAGTCAAAGGCGTCATGGTTCGAATCGCTATGCGCGAAAGAACTAATCGCGCTGAGGGTGCACCAGTTGGTCAGCCGGTAATTGGCTGATGCCGACAGGATCTCGCTCACATCGGTCCGATCGTTTTGATGATAATCACGCACCACCACGCGGCCGGCTGCGTCGATCGAGAACGCCCGCGTCAAAAATACCGAATAGGCAAGATAACTCTCGTAATCGTTTCGGCGTGGTGACTGATGGTCGGCCCCGAGACTCAGGTTCGTATCCACACCCAGAGTAACCCGCTGAGCCCGGTTTATCTGAAACGGCAACTCTGCATCGACAATGATCGTATGGTTTGAGAAAAATTCGGCGCCTAGCTGATCGCCAGACGTGAGCCGATTGAAATCGTATTCGGCTCGCAAAAGCAGGTTGTGCAATTGGGGCAGATAGTAACTTAGTCCCGCCTCCGCGTCGAGGCTGCCGAAATCGAACCCGGTGTATTTGCCGTAATAAAATATCTGCTCACGTGCGCCGAAATGTAGATAAAGTGATTTCGTGATCCGAGGGTCGCAATACAGGCCCGCAACCGGAGCGATTACCACGTCGCTTTTTTCATTGTTGGGGGTAAGCGCGACATTGGATGTGTAGAAGATCGGCGATGAGAGCGATGCGGTGAACGGCTGATACTCTTCTGTCCGTTTCAGGATTTGCTGCTCGCCCAAGTCAGCATCGTTCGGACTGGACGGCACCTCATTAACACCCGTTGCGGCAGAAGGCGCCGTGGGTGGAACCAGAGTTTGGTTCTGGGCTTGCACGAGTGCAATCTGATTCAGCTGAACAATCTGGCCTCGGACAGAGCCCGAGGGGATGAGCAGGAATAGCATTATTGCCCAACCCGCCGAACAGAAAACTCCTAAGCGCTGTCCTCTCATTGTGTCCGAGGAAGTGCAGCTACCGTCGCCGGGAATTGCTGAACTCCGGCGCTGCTCTGCACGTTTTTCGCACCCGTACTTGGTCCTGATCGTTCCGCCGGATTGGCGGCTCTAGAGTTGCGAGAACGATTTGCCGTATTCGAAACCGTGATCTTTCCGCCAGTGCCGGTAGCGGACGAATTGAGCAGCGACAGCAGCTGCCCAGAGTCGCCCACATTAATCGTGCTACCTGTTGCCTTGGAGGACGAAGTAATGTTGCTACTTGGTGATATTTGATTGCCTACTCTTGGCGTACCACTGGAAGCTGACGAGCTGGCAGGGGGATCGAACGCCGGTGCGTTTGCCAAGGGTTGCGGGTTGTTCGCGCCGTTGCCGGCAAATGTCCCCGTGGTAGAGCCGTTTCCGCCAAAGCCGGTGTAGTTCGCGTTCGGCACACTGTTTGTGGAACCAGTGTAAACGTTGGCTGGTCCGCCATTGCCGGCGATCGTGACTGTCACGCCAGGGTTGATAGTGATCGTGTTGGCGGCGAGGTCCATCGCCGTACCGCTGCTCAGGGTAACGTTGGCAACAAACTTCAAGAGCCCGTTGCTTCCGGGAGCATACAATTGAAGGAGTGTATTCGCCGAAATCGTGTTGCTGCCGCTCCCGCCAATAATTAGACTCCCGTTCGCGCCAAAAACACCGGCTGCTACGATATT
>DATMOU010000035.1:0-13017 GCA_035568035.1 Chthoniobacterales bacterium
CCGATGGTGATCTTCGTTACATCGACATGACCAAGCCGCGTGCGGTCGATTTGATCGCAGTTGATCCGCAGCTCAATCGGATCGCGGTCGAAAACGTCATGCTCAACGTCACCGCGCAGGAATACGTTTCCGTGCTCAAGAAGCAGGACAACGGAAATTACGCATACGAATCGGTCCTGCGTGAGCGACCGCTGAAGTCGGAAAAGATTGCCGTCGCTGCGACTGGCCTTCATTACCCGTTGCCGACAAATGATCCTGGGGACTATGTCCTCGAACTGCGCGACGACAAGAACCGCACCGTCAGCAAGCTGCGCTTCTCGGTAGTCGGCCAGGGAGAGGCGTCACGTTCATTGGAGAAAAATGCCGAGCTGCAGATCAAACTCGACCGCAAACAATACAATCCGGGCGAAGACATCGCTGTCAGCATTATTGCGCCTTACGGCGGCAACGGGCTCATCACGATCGAGCGCGAAAAAGTTTATGCGTATGCCTGGTTCCAAACCGGCACCCCAAGCAGTATCCAGCACATTCGGCTGCCCGAGAGCTTCGAAGGCAGCGGTTACATCAACGTTTCGTTCGTGCGCGCGCTTGATTCGAAGGAAATCTTCGTCAGCCCGCTGAGCTACGGCGTCGTTCCGTTCACGGCGAATGTTGAAAAACGCCGGCTGAAAATCGATATCGACAGCGCAGCCGCCGTGAAACCGGGCGACGCGCTGCACATCGGTTACAAGACCGATCGGCCGTCCCGGATCGTCGTCTTCGCCGTCGATCAGGGAATCCTGCAGGTCACCGATTATAAAACCCCAAAGCCGCTGGAATATTTCTTCCGCAAGTGCGCGCTCGGTGTCGAGACCGCGCAGATTGTCGATCTTATCATCCCGGAATTCTCGCTGCTCCGTTCACTCTCCGCGTTCGGCGGTGATGGCGGCGAAGAGAAGAGACTCAATCCATTCAAACGCGTGACCGAAAAGCCGGTCGTGTTCTGGTCCGGCGTTCTCGACGCCGACGCAAACCGGCGCGAAGTCGTTTACAACGTTCCGGATTTCTTCGACGGCACTTTGAAAATCATGGCTGTCGCCGTTTCAAGCGATACAACCGGCTCATCCGACCGTGATTCACTGATTCGAGGGCCGTTTGTCGTTACGCCGAGTGTGCCGGTCCTCGCCGTGCCGGGCGACGAGTTCGAAGCCGGGGTGACGGTTGCCAACAACGTCGAAGGCTCTGGGGCCGATGCCGAGATCGAGCTGCGGGCCGAAACGTCGCCCCAGTTATCCGTGAAAGGACAAGCGACACAGAAGTTGCAGATCTCCGAAGGCCGCGAGAAAAGCGCCGTGTTTCGCTTCCACGTGAACGACGCGCTCGGCTCGGGCGAAATTAAGTTTACCGCCAGCCGAAACGGAACAGAAACAAGGCGGCGCGCCACGCTCAGTGTTCGCCCCGCCGTTCCCTACGTGACCGATGTTCGCAGCGGCAGTTTCAAGAAGGCAAGCACTGACGTTCCGATTAAACGGCAGATCTATTCCGAATTCGCCAAGCGCGACGCGGCGCTTTCCGCGACTCCGTTGGGTTTGGCCAACGGGTTGGATGCTTACCTGAAAAGTTTTCCCTATGGATGCAGCGAACAAATCACGAGCGGGTCATTCTGTCGTTTGGTTCTCGCCAACGAAGCCGACTTTGGACTTAGCCGCGCCGAAGTGAACGCACAAATGGAGAGGACGTTCAACATTTTGCGTCGTCGCCAAAATGCTCAAGGCGCGTTCGGCTACTGGGCACCGGAGAACGGCGAACATATCAGTTTCAATTCCGCTTACGTGATGGATTTCCTAAGCGAAGCGAAAGCCGCCGGTTTTCCGCCGCCGGCCGAAATGTTCGCAACCGGCCTGCGCAGCCTCCAGCGAATGGTCGCCAAGCAACCGTCGGATCTGATCGACGCGCGGAGGATCGCCTATGCGATTTACGTCCTGACTCGCGAAGGCGTCATCACCACAAACTACATTCTCAATCTTCAGGATTATCTGAATAAGAAACAGGCTGACGAATGGGAAAACGATCTGACGGGCGTGTATCTGGCTGGATCGCTCAAGCTGCTCCACAAAGACAAAGAAGCCGAGGCGTTGATCGACAAGTTCAAGATCGACAACAAAACCGAGCGCACTTACGAGGATTTTTGTCAGCCGCTCGGGACGAATTCGCAATATGTCACGGTGTTAGCGCGGCAGTTTCCCGCACGACTCAAGAAAATCTCGGCGAATCAATTCGAGCAAATCTTGAAACCGATCGGTGACGGCCAATTCAACACGCTTTCCGCGGCCTATGCCGTTCAGGCGCTGAAAGCTTACTCGCACGCTATTGCGCAGAATCCTCCGCAGCTGACGATTGCCGAAGTTCACGGCGACAAACGCGAAGTTAGCCTGGTCAGCGCCGCAAAATTGCTGCAACGCGCGGGCTTCTCGAAAGACGCCATCGCACTTCGGTTCAAGAGCGCGCCGCCGATCAGCGGGCCGGGCGCGTTTTATCAGGTCGTTGAAGCGGGATACGACCGCCACGCACCCGAAAAAGTGATGAACGAAGGCCTGGAAGTTTTCCGCGAATTGCTCGACAAGGACGATAAGCCGATCACTCGCACGAAGCTTGGCGAACCGGTTCATGTGCGCGTGCGGGTACGGAGCACCAAGAAAGATGAGACGTTTACCAACGTCGCGGTGATCGATCTGCTGCCGGGCGGGTTTGAAGTCGTCGGTTCATCGTTGCAACCGGGCGTCTCGTCGATCGAAGGCGTCGATTACGTCGACGTTCGCGAAGATCGCGCGGTTTTCTTCGGCACTGCGACCGAAAATGTTCTCGAAATCAATTACCAGATTAAATCAACCAACCGCGGCGAATTTGTTGTGCCGCCGGTTTTTGCCGAATCGATGTACGAGCGAAGCATCAAAGGCCGCGGGGTTGGCGGCAAGATCACAGTGACCGAATGAAAACGCTGCGCAACACCTCCGGGGAGCGCACGCGCCCTCGCGTGCTCTCTTCGGCGCCTCGCCGAAAAGCCCAATCCGAAACAAGTTCGCGATCGCGAGGGCGCGATCGCCAGCAGGCGAGGCGCCTGCGCTCCCCAAAACTCTGCAGTCCACGCTTAATATCCCGAAGTGCGCTTATCGCTTGCGCAATCGTTACGACCTTATGGCTGTTCCTGCCAAAACCGCCGCTGCTCGACGGGGTTTCGTTCTCGCAGTGCGTCCGAGACCGCAACGGCGAATTGCTGCGCGTCACGTTAACGTCGGACCAGAAGTTTCGAATTTGGACGCCCCTGTCGCACATCTCGCCCGAGCTGATCGACGCAACACTGCAATACGAAGACAAATATTTTGCGCGACATCCCGGGGTGAACCCGATCGCCCTGGCTCGCTCGGGATTTGGAATTGTTCGCGGCGGCGCACGGACCGGGGCGTCAACCATCACGATGCAGGTTGCGCGTCTGCGTTTTCATCTCCAAACGCGCACCCCGGGCGGAAAACTTCGGCAAATCGTCCGCGCCCTCGAGCTCGAACGGCATTATTCGAAATCCCAGATCCTTGAGGCGTATCTGAATCTTGCGCCTTACGGCCGCAACATCGAAGGCATCGGCGCCGCGAGCCAGATTTATTTCGCCAAGAGCGCAGCGCAGTTGAGCCGGCCGGAATCGATTTCGCTTAGCGTGATTCCCCAAAGTCCGACGCGCCGGGCTTTGCACGCAGACCGCGACAATCGTTCGCTGAACGCCGCACAGGACAATTGGTACGACCGTGCCAATCTCGATGAGAAATCGCCGGCCCGAGAATTCAGCGCCCGGGCTGAGGCCGAGCGCACATTTTTCGCTCCGCATTTCGTCCAGCAGGTGTTGACGACGGTAGGGTCGGCGCGCTGCGCCGACCGGACGCCGCAGCGCGGCGTCCCTACCTCAGGGATCGCCACCACGCTTGATCTGGAAAAGCAGCTGCTAATCGAACGGCGCGTCGCCGATTATATCCGAACCAATCGAAACCGGGGATTTCAGAATGCTGCCGCGATGCTGGTCGATGTCCGAAAGATGGATGTGCTGGCGCAAGTGGGCTCCGCTGATTTCTTCAGCACGGCAATCGAGGGACAAGTTGATGGAACGCGCAGTCCACGCTCGCCGGGTTCGACCCTGAAGCCGTTCGTCTATGCACTCGCGCTCGATCAGGGCCTGATTCATCCATTGTCGATTTTGGCCGACGCGCCGCGCAGTTTTGGCGATTATAATCCGGAGAATTTCGATCGCGATTTTCTGGGACCGATTCGGGCCTGCGATGCTTTGGCTCGAAGTCGCAACCTTCCTGCCGTTGAACTCGCATCGCAATTGGCGAACCCGACGCTTTACGAATTCCTCCGCGGCGCCGGCGTCGCGCTCCCGCGATCGGAATCGCTTTACGGATTGGCCCTTCCGCTTGGTAGCGCGGAAATCAAAATGGAAGATCTGGCGCGGCTTTACGCCGCGCTCGCTCACAACGGTGAGCTGCGGCCGCTTCGCCGAAAAGAGTCTGATCCGACGCCAGAGCACGGCCGCCGGCTCCTGACTCCGGAAGCGGCCTTCTTGACGCTCGAAATGCTAAACGTCCCGCGACCGGAAATTGGTTACGTCGATTCGAATATCGCGCCAGTGTTCTGGAAAACGGGAACCTCCCACGGTTTTCACGACGCCTGGTCGATCGCCGTCTTCAATCATTACGTTCTCGCGGTTTGGATCGGAAATTTCGATGGCAAACCGAATCCGGCGTTCATCGGGCGTGCGGCCGCGGCCCCGCTCTTGTTTCAAATCATCGATGCGTTGCGCGCGAGTTGGCCGGAGCCGATCGAGCCACATCGTCCGCCACCAAACGCAAATTTGAAGCGGGTGGAATTCTGCGCGGTGTCCGGTGATTTGCCTGGCAAGCATTGCACACAACGAGTGGAAGGCTGGTTCATTCCAGGAATCTCGCCGATCAAAACCTGCGACGTGCATCAGGAAGTGCTGGTCGACGCAGCAACTGGCCTGCGAGTGCCGATAGACGACGGAACGCGAATCCTGCGACACGAAGTCTACGAATTTTGGTCGAGCGATCTTTTGAAGCTTTTCGAGCGAGCCGGCTTGCCCCGACGTTCGCCGCCGCCCTTCTTGCCCGGAACCGAATCGGACCTGACCGCGCGCAGCGGCAATCCACCGAAGATTATTTCCCCGGCCGAGGGCAACGCCACGGTCCTGGAAACGTCGGGCGAAATTCCACTGCGCGCGAAAACCGACGCCGACGTTCGCGAGATTTACTGGTTTGCAGACAAGAGCTTCATCGGAAAATCGCGCGCGACCGACATGCTCAGCTGGAAATCGCTGCGCGGCAGTTATCAATTGATCGCGCTCGACGACCACGGGCGCTCCACGTCGTGTCACGTAGATGTGCGTTAATTGCGGCGGTCATAGACCGCCGCTACAGATAATGTGTGTCCCGACAATACACGCTCCATCGCCCCGCAAGGTCGACATCGATCCACATCGACTACGCGGCTGAGCTCAACGAACAGCAGCTCGCGGCTGTCACCGCGCCTCCGGGACCACAGCTGATTATTGCCGGCGCCGGTTCGGGCAAAACCCGAACGCTGACGTATCGCGTTGCCTATCTGCTCGAGAACGGCATCGATCCGCGAAATATCTTATTGCTCACGTTCACCAACGGAGCTGCGCGGCAAATGCTGGATCGGGTAGCGAACCTGTTGCCTATCGACGCCAGCGGAATCTGGGGCGGGACATTTCACTCGGTGGGAAACCGAATCCTGCGACGCCACGGAAGCGCGATTGGTTACAACAGCGGCTTCACCATCATGGACCGCGAAGATCAAAAAGATTTGATCAACACTGTGGTGGCAAGCGCGGGCATTGATCCAAAAGAAGTGAGGTTTCCAAAAGGCGATGTGCTCGCGGAAATTTTCAGCTTCGTTATCAACACCGAAACGCCGTTGGAGGAACTGCTTGCGGGAAAGTTTCCTTATTTCCTGCCGCTGCTCGACAAAATCAAAGACGTCCAGGACCGCTACGAAAAGAAGAAGAAGGCCACAAACTCGATCGACTTCGATGATTTGCTCCAGAAAACGTTGTTCATGCTGCAACAACACGCAGGCATCGCGCAGTCTTATCGCCGTCAGTTCCAATTCATTCTCGTCGACGAATATCAGGACACGAACAAGATTCAGGCCGACCTGATCGATTTGCTCGCACAGGAACACCGCAATGTGATGGTCGTCGGCGATGATGCGCAATCGATCTACTCGTGGCGCGGCGCGAATTTTCAAAATATTCTCGAATTTCCGAAACGCTATCCAGACGCGCAGGTGTTTAAGATCGAGATGAATTACCGGAGCGTTCCGGAGGTTTTGCACGTCGCGAACTCTGCTATTTCCGCGAACGTCGACCAGTTCAAAAAGAACCTGCAGCCGGTGCGCGCATCGAACTCGGTGAAACCAGCAGTCGTGGCGTTGAATGACGGCAGCGAGCAGGCGCAGTTTGTCGCCCAACGAATCCTGGAATTGCGCGATGAAAATGTTGATCTCAATGAGATCGCGGTGCTTTATCGGGCGCATTATCAGGCACTCGAGTTGCAACTGGAGCTCTCGCGCCGTGGAATCCCCTACCAAATCACCAGCGGCATCCGCTTTTTCGAGCAGGCCCACATCAAGGACGTGATCTCCTTTTTGCGGTTGGTCGCAAATCCGCGAGACGAAGTCGCGTTCAAGCGGATGGTGAAACTCCTGCCCGGGATTGGCAACCGAAGCGCCGACAATCTTTGGAACGCGTGGGACAAATCGCTAAGCGAACGGGGCGAAATCACTTCATTCGGCGAACGATTGCTCCCGATGAACGTGAGCGCGAAGTCGAGGAAGCACTGGACGCAGCTCACCCATACCTTGGACGAAATTGCGCCGGCCGGTCAGCCGAATCCGCCGTCGGAAATGATTACGTCAGTGGTGGAAGCGATTTATGACGATTACGCGAAAGTAAATTTCACCAATTACGAACTGCGGAAGGAGGATTTGAGTCAGCTGGCGGCGTTCGCCCGGCAATTCAAAGACATAAACGAATTTCTTTCCCAGCTCGCGCTGATCAGCAACGTCGACGCCGAAGCCGCGCCAAATCAGACGGCGGACACAGAGGCGGTGAATCTGTCGACAGTTCATCAGGCCAAAGGACTCGAGTTTCACACCGTGTTCGTGATCTGGCTGACCGATGGAATGTTTCCGAGCAGCCGTTCCATGGACGAGCGAAAAGACCTCGAAGAGGAACGACGATTGTTTTATGTCGCGATCACACGCGCCAAAGACGAGTTATATCTCGCTTATCCGCATATGCGCCTGACCGGAGGGTACGGCGACGTTTTCCAGCGCCCGTCGCGGTTCTTGAAAGAAATTCCAAACAAACTCGTCGAAGACTGGGAAGTGAAGCGAAGCTAAAGCTTCGCTAATGACGAAATCCGAATGACGAATGACGAAAGAAGCTCGAATAATCCAATGACGAAACGCTTTTTTGAGCTTCGTCATTCTTCGTCATTAGACATTCGTCATTCGTCATTTGCTAGAGATGCAGCTGTCACCCGATAAAAAGATTGCAGGTGTCCTCGCGCCGTTGTTTGGACTGCGAAGCGAAAACGACCTTGGAATCGGCGACGTCGCGGTGTTGCGCGAGTTCATTGATTGGGCGGCAGAAATCGGATTCAAACTGGTTCAGCTTTTACCGATCAATGAAATGGGCGCGGACAACAGCCCCTACAACGCGATCAGCGCGATGGCGATCGAGCCGACCACGCTCCATCTCACGCCCGGTTCGCCCGAAGATCTGACGCGCGACGACTTCGACGCCATCCTCGCAGAAGTCGATCTTCGGAAGGTGCGCCGTAGCAAAGTACGATACGGCGATGTCCGAAAATTGAAACGTCGATTGCTCGAGAAAGCGTTCGCCAATTTTCACAGTCGCGGGTCCAACGATCGACAGGCCAGGTTTCGAAAATTTTGCGAGCGTGAATCACTTTGGCTTAACGAATACGCGTTCTTTCGCGCGTTGGTTGACGCGAACGGCGATTACGAAGCGTGGGACCATTGGCCCGCCGAACAGCGCACCATTGCGTCGGCCAGGGCCTGGTTAGCGCGGGAGACGTTGGAACTGCAAACAGAACATTCGAGACGCGAAGAATTCTTTCGTTACGTGCAATGGATCGCCTGCGAGCAGTGGTCCGGCGTCAAAGGATACGCCGAATCAAAAGGCATCGCGTTGATGGGCGACATTCCGTTTGGTGTCAGCTATTACAGTGCGGACGTGTTCGCCCGGCCAGAGCAGTTCACGCTCGATTGGTGCGGCGGCGCGCCCCCTGAAACGCATTTCAAAGACGACAAGTTCACTCAAAAATGGGGACAGAACTGGGGGATCCCCATGTATCGCTGGGCGGCAATGCGCGATCGCGGTTTCGATTGGTGGCGGGAACGAGTCCGCGCGGTCGCCCATTGCTTTCATCTTTTTCGCATCGACCACGTTCTCGGTTTTTATCGTATCTACACGTTTCCCTGGCGCCCGCGGCAAAACAAAAAGTTTCTCGAACTGGATTGGAACCAAATGTTCATGAAAACCGGCGGCCGGACGCCGCATTTCGAGCCGCGCGACGATTCGACCGCGGAAAATTGCTACGCCAATTGCCGTGAAGGTGAAGAATATCTGCGCGTTGTCCTGGACGAGGCCGGAACAGGGAGGGTGATCGGCGAAGACCTCGGAACGGTGCCCGATTACGTACGGCCAAGCCTGCGTTCGTTAGGCATCGCCGGATTCAAAATTCCGCAGTGGGAATTTTACCACGGGCGGGTTACCCCTGGTTCCGAGTACGAGCGATTATCGGTGGCGACTTATGCCACTCACGATCATCCGCCGGTCCGGGCCATGTGGGAGGAGGCACTTCAGGGCAGCGGCGATGCCGCGAACCAGGCCCGCTCGGATCTGGAGAAAATTGCAACGTTCGCCGAATTCAAACATCCGGAACAACAGCTTGATTTTGAGCGCGATTTCTATCCTGCAATCATGCAGGCGCTTTTCAAAAGCGAATCCTGGCTCGCGATCGTCATGGTCACCGATCTGCTCGCACGAAAATATCGGTTTAACGTTCCCGGCGTCAGCGCGAGCTCCAACTGGACGCGACGGATGCAACGCAGTATTTCCCAACTGCGTTCGAGCCCGAAGGAGCGTAAGCGGATGCGGCTAATCCAAGAACTACTTGAGAGAAGCGGACGGATATAAATGCCGAAGCACGAATGACGAATGACTAAACAATGACGAACCCAGAATGCCGAAAACGATGTTGCCACAACGCTTTGGTCATTTGCTCATTCGAGCTTCATTCGTCATTAGACATTCGTCATTCGTCATTCTAATTGAATCATGAAGTCTCCGATTAAAGTGGCCGTTACCGGCGCTGCCGGCCAGATTGGCTACGCCCTCCTTTTCCGCATTGCTTCGGGCGAACTGTTTGGCTCGGAACAACCGGTCGCGCTGCATTTGATTGAAATTCCGGCAGCACTCAACGCGCTCGAAGGCGTAGTCATGGAACTGCACGACTGCGCGTTTCCGCTTTTGCAATCGATCGTGCCGACGGCTGATCTCGACGAAGGCTTTCGCGATATCAACTGGGCGTTGCTCGTGGGCAGCGTGCCCCGCAAGGCGGGGATGGAACGCAAAGACCTCCTTGGGATCAACGGTAAAATTTTTGTCGGACAAGGTCAGGCAATTGAACGCAACGCAAACGCCGATGTTCGCATTCTGGTCGTCGGCAACCCGTGCAATACCAATTGCCTGATCGCGATGAACAACGCCAGGGGAATCCCGCGTGACAGGTGGTTCGCGATGACGCGACTCGACGAAAATCGCGCCCGCGCTCAGCTCGCGCACAAGGCCGGGGTGGAAATCACTCGCGTTACGAACATGACGATCTGGGGAAATCATTCTTCCACGCAATACCCCGACTTCTACAACGCCAGGATCGACAACAAGCCCGCGGACGAAGTCATTGGGGACGAGAAATGGCTGAAGGACGATTTTATTGCCGCGGTGCAACAACGCGGCGCAGCCATCATCAAAGCGCGTGGACTTTCCTCGGCGGCCTCAGCAGCCAACGCGGCCATCGACACCGTGCGTTCCCTTACCAACGACACACCGGGCAACGATTGGCATAGCGTCGCCCTTTGCTCGGACGGAAGTTATGGCGTCGAGAAGGATATTATCTCGTCGTTTCCCACCCGGATTCGCGGTGGAAAGCTGGAGATTGTGCAAAAACTTCCAATCAACGATTTCAGCCGCGACAAGATCGATAAATCGGTCGCCGAGTTGAAAGAAGAGAAATCGCTGGTGGCTGAGCTGCTCGGGTAGCGGCGGTTGATTCGCTCGCTTCCCGCTCGCTCACCCTTTCGGGCCGTCCCGTCTATGTCGCTCGGCTCCCGCCGGCTCCATTCACCGAGCCGCCAAAATGCCAGTCCGGCTCGGACCGATTGAGGTCAATCGCCGCTACCTTAATTCCTCGGCTAATCTTTTTCGTAATCCAGGCGAGACGCCTGCCACCACAACAATCACGATTTTAATTTCTCGCCGGTCAATTGCTCGAACGCTTCAACGTACTTCGCAGCCGTCCGTGCGATCACGTCACCGGGCAATTTCGGTCCCGGAGGCGTTTTGTTCCAATCGAGCGTCTCGAGATAATCGCGAACGAATTGTTTGTCGAAGCTGGGCGGACTTTGGTTCTCTGCGTAATGATCGGCCGGCCAGAACCGCGACGAATCGGGCGTCAGGACTTCGTCGATCAAAAGCAAGTGACCATCGATCGTCCCAAATTCGAACTTCGTGTCGGCCACGATAATTCCTTTATTTTCGGCGTGATCGCGACCAGCCGAATAAATTTGCAGACTGAGATCTTTAGCGCGCTCGGCGATTTCATTCCCGAGAATCTCGGCACACCGTTTCATGTCGATGTTCTCATCATGGCCGGCATCGGCCTTCGTCGCGGGGGTAAAAATCGGCTCGGGCAGTTTGGACGCCTGCTTCAACCCGGCCGGTAATTTGATGCCACAGACGCTTTGCGACTCCTGATATTCCTTCCAACCGGAACCCGCCAGATAGCCTCGCACCACGCACTCGACCGCAAGGGGCTTGGTTTTCTTCACGATCATCGAACGGCCAGCCAGCTGTTCGCGAAACGGCCGAAGCTGTTTCGGGAAATAATCGAAATCGGAGGCGATAAAGTGATTCTCGATTTTGCCGAACTTGTTGAACCAAAAAGCCGAGAGTTGGTTCAGGACGGCGCCCTTTTTTGGGATTGGGTCGGGCAAAATGACATCGAACGCCGAGATCCGATCCGTCGCCACGAAGAGCAGCGTTTCGCCAAGATCGAACACTTCGCGGACTTTGCCGCTTCGAAGTTTTTTGATTCCCGGAAGATCGACAATCGATTGCGCGTCGGTTTGCATTTACCATTCTTTGCCATGGCCGGACTAATCGTCAAACCGCGAGCGCGAATTCTTCATGGTCACGACTGGGTTTTTACCAGCGAAGTCCTGAAAATCTTCGGCGACCCGGCCGATGGCGACGTCATCTCGCTCAAGGACGGGCGCGACAAACTGATCGGCAGCGCGATTTACAATTCGAAATCACAAATCGTAGCACGGCGATTCTCCCGCCAACGACAAGGGCTCGATCTCGATTTCTTCAAGCGCCGGATCGCGCAAGCATCGGAGTATCGCGATCGGCGCGAGATCGATCGGAACTTGAGACGGATTGTTTGGAGCGAGAGCGACGGCCTGCCGGGCGTGATCCTTGATCGCTACGGCGACTACTTGGTGATCCAAACTCTAACTTTGGCGATGGACCGACGAAAGGAGCTGATCGTAAAGGCGATCATCGATCTTTTCGGAGCGAAGACCATCATCGAACGAAACGATGCGCCGGTTCGTAAAGCGGAAGGGCTCGAACCGCGCACTGAAATTTTGGAGGGTCCGGCTCCATCGGGACCAATCTTGGTAGAAATTAATGGGACACGACCCCGCCCCGGCGGGGCACCCCTCCAATTTGAAATAGACCTTCTGCAGGGCCAGAAGACGGGATTCTATCTGGATCAAGCCTCCAACTATTCAATCGTCGCCGGGTTTGCCCCGGGGCGTCGGATTTTGGATTGTTTCGCAAACCAGGGCGCGTTCGCGCTGGCTTGCGCGCGCGCCGGCGCTGCTGACGCCGCTGCCGTCGAAGAAAGCGCCGACAACGTGGCCGCAGGGAAAAAGAGCGCGGAGCGGAACGGATTGAAGGTGCGCTGGATCGAGCAGGACGTTTTTAGTTTTTTGCGCGGCGCCGAAAAAGCAGAGGCGGAATACGACCTAATCATTCTCGACCCGCCATCGTTCACTAAAACAAAAAGCGGATTGAACGATGCCCTTCGCGGCTATCGCGAGCTACACGTGCGCGCGTTCAAACTGCTCTCCAAAGACGGCTTACTGGCGACGTTTTCTTGTTCGCATCACGTGAACGAAACCGCGTTTGAGAATACGATCGTTGACGCGCTGGTCGACGCACGTCGATCCGCTCGACGGCTGCGTCGATTCGAACAAGCGCTCGATCATCCAGTGTTGCCGACGATCCCAGAGACCAAGTATTTCAAAGGCGTCTTGTTGGAAATGATGCCCGGCAGATAAATACCGGCGCAATCGATGAAAATAGCCCAGCGCTTCAGCGCTGGGTCCGGCGACGCAAATTAATCAAGTCCTGATAAGGACGACAGAACCGTTCTTTCGTCCCTGTCGGGACTTCGATGATTCGGTAATGCCATCCCCAGCCTTGAAAGGCTGGGCTATTTTCAACCATGCTCAAAATTCTTTCGGGAAAAATCTGGAATTCTCGGGTTAGATCGTTAATATGCGCCCAGCGGCAACCACGCGAGAAGTGAGCAACGATTGAAGAAGTTTGACATGCCGGAAAAAATTCGACCG
>DATMOU010000036.1:0-46062 GCA_035568035.1 Chthoniobacterales bacterium
AGCCGCGAAGGCCGGATTTTGGTCAGCCGCGCGGCTTCGTCGAGCGTGAGCCCGCGAGCTATTCGCGCATCCTGAAATTTCTTGCCCAGACCTTCAATTGTCATGACGGGTTTCGCCGGCTAAACGGCGGCATCGAGATCGACCAGGATCTCTCGAGGTTTGGCGCCTTCGCCGGGACCCAAAATACCGCGCTGCTCCAGAATATCAACGATGCGCGCGGCCCGTGTATAGCCCAATCGCAGCCGTCTTTGCAGGAGTGAAGTCGACGCGCGTTTTTCCTGCCGAATGATCTCCAAACACTTCTCGACCAGCTCCTCGTCTTCTTCACTGACCTCCTCTTCGGTCGAACCTGACGCCGCCTGAAGTTTTTCGTGCATCGCGGGATCGAACGCCGGTCTGCCCTGCGCTGAAACGAATTCCACCAGGCGCCGGATTTCCTCATCGGTAACGAGCACGCCTTGGGCGCGGATCAATCGCGACGCGCTCGGTGGCAGATAAAGCATGTCGCCCTGGCCTAACAAACGGTCCGCTCCGTTTTCATCCAGAATGACGCGACTATCGATCTTGCTCGCGACTTGAAACGCGATCCGGCTCGGAATGTTCGCTTTGATCACACCGGTGATCACGTCTGCGCGCGGCGTTTGGGTGGCCACAATCAAATGAATTCCGGCCGCGCGGGCCATTTGAGTGATCCGGGCAATCGCGCTCTCCACATCGGCCGGAGCGGTTTGCATCAAATCGGCCAGTTCGTCGATCACAACTACCACGTACGGGATTTTTTCGGGAATCGGCGTTTCCTCCTCGCGTGGAACTTTGATTTCGCCGGAGTCCTGTTCCGCCATTTCTCCAATGTCAGCCGCTGTCTTTTTCTTCGGACGCGCGTTGAAGCTGATGATGTTTCGCACGCCGACGCGGGCGAACATTTTGTAGCGGCGCTCCATTTCATCGATCAACCAGCGAAGCGCGAGCAGCACTTTCTTCGGATCAGTTACCACGGGGAACGCCAGGTGAGGAAGCGCATTGTAGTGCTGGAGCTCGACCACTTTTGGATCGATCATGATGAAACGCAGTTCTTCCGGGGTGAATCGGAACAGCATGCTCGCGACCAGTGCATTGATGCAGACGCTTTTGCCAGCGCCAGTCGTGCCAGCGACGAGCAAGTGCGGCATTTGGGCGAGATCCGCGATGATCGCTTTACCGTAAACGTCTTTGCCGAGGGCGAGCGGAAGTTTGCACCGGCCTTTCGCGTCTTCCCAGTCGACCGATTCGAGCAATTCGCGCAGTGTCACGGTGACTTTGCGTGTGTTGGCCAACTCGATGCCGACGGTATCTTTGCCGGGAATCGGCGCGAGAATGTTGATCCGTTCGGCGCGTGTTGCGCGCGCGAGGTCCCGCTCAAGGCTCACGATCTTGTCCACGCGAACGCCTTTCGCCGGGTAGACTTCGTAGCGTGTAATCGTCGGGCCCTTCGTGATGTCACCCGGCGCGACCGCGATTCCAAATTGCCCGAGTGTGTCGATTAAGGTTTGTTGAACGCGTTGTAATTCACTCGGATCGGCGCCGCCTCGTCCTTCGGGATCGTGTTCGTTCAGCAAATCGAGCCCAGGCAGCGTATAATTCTTCCCGTCCCAGGCGTGGCTCGTTAGGCCAGCCGGAGAGGACGTCGATCTTGCAGAAGAACTGCGCAATTCTGCGAGCGAAGGTTTCTTCCGCGCCGTGAGTTCGTCCGGAAGGGCGGTCGTGTCGACAACTTTCGGCGCCGGACGATCTGTCAGTTCTTCCGGTGAAATGAACGTCGCAGCCGGTTCGGGAACGGCTGCCCCTTTTCTCTTCAACTGCTTCTCGATCGACCGTCGCTGCTTGGCCAGCTCGCGTTTACTGATTTCGAGTTGCCCTTTGATGTCGGCGTGGCGCATTTGTCGCCGCACGCGCCATTGGTGCAGTCTGGCGAATGCTGCGCGCGTTCCGGAAACCGTTTGCTGCACGAGGTGAATCGGACGCAGTCCCGTCATCAAGATCAGGCTCGCGGCGTAAATTGCGCTGAGCAGAATGATCGAGCCGACTTTGCCCATCGACGTGAGTAGCAAAGTCTTTCCAAAAAAGTAGCCGACCCAACCACCGGGTCCGGGAATATTGAAGGCGTGTTTCCAGCCCTGTAAGTGTTCGGTCTGTAGCTGGAGCAAACATGCACCCGATGCGATGAAAAGAATCGTCCACGGAAGCCGCACAACAAGGCGCACGCCGGCGTGAAACAATTTCATTGTGCCGAAGAACAAGAGAGCGCCAGCGAGCAAATACGAACCCGCACCAATCAAATAATAGAATATGCTGGCGAAAATCGCGCCGGCAGGACCAATGAAGTTCTGCGCCGGCCGATTTGGCGGCGAGAGATAGCTCCACGGCACTCGCGAGGGCAGGTCCTTGGGATTGTAGGAGATTAACGCAAGGAAGAGCAACGTCCCGACGCCGAGTAAAATAATGGCGACGACTTCGTTCCAAGCGCTGTTCTTTGAGCTGCGGGACACCGGCGATTCGCTCATACTAATGCTGCAAGCTGGGGTTTATTCAACAGGGTAAGAGGGAATCTTCCTCTCGCTCTTGCTCTCAGTCTGCTTTGGAAAGGAGATTGAGACTAAGCGGAAGGGGAAGAGTGCGACCCTCTTTCATCTTGCGCGACATGCACCCGCGCCATTACTGTCCGGACGCATTATGCATTTTGGTGTTCGCGAAATCGCCGCCACAATCTCTGCCGCTGCCGTGATTTTCTTTTGTTCGTGCGACAAACATCGTGTCGGCGAAGATCCCGAAGTCCAAAAGGAACATGCCGATGAAGCGAAAGGAGGTGGCGACGAGAATGTCGCCGCACCGAACAAGGCGGATGTTCCGGAAAACGCAGCTCCGAATCGCACGCCGGCCGAATTTTTCCCTAAGACTACGCCTTCGCCCTAAGGAGGATTCGTTATGGCCAAACACGAGTATCTGAGGTCGCCGCCTAATCTCACCGGCATGCCGCCGGGCGTGCCTTACATCATCGGCAACGAGGCAGCCGAGCGTTTCTCCTACTACGGCATGAAATCGGTCCTGACCGTTTTCATGGCGCACTTCATCTTGAACCAATCGGGCGTGCTCGCGCCGATGAATGAAAACCAAGCGTACATGTACACCCACACGTTTGTACTGGGGGTGTATGCTCTCCCGGTTCTCGGCGCGATCCTGGCCGACGGTTTTCTTGGCAAATATTGGACGATCCTTTCGTTATCGATTGTTTATTGCTTGGGGAATCTCACTCTCGCCTGCATGGCCACGACGTGGGGAATCGCAATCGGGCAACGCACGATGCTCATGATAGGACTGAGCCTGATTTGTTTGGGCGCCGGCGGTATTAAGCCGTGCGTGTCGGCGAACGTTGGGGACCAGTTTGGGGAATCCAACAAGCACCTGCTCTCGAAAATGTTTGGCTGGTTTTATTTTTCGATTAACGCCGGCTCTTTTATCTCCTCAATTCTCTGTCCGTGGCTTCTCGCCAACCCGAAATACGGACCCGGCTGGGCTTTCGGAATTCCCGGAATCGCGATGTTGATTGCTACTTTGTTCTTCTGGGGCGGTCGCAACAAAATGGTGCACGTGCCGCCGGCTGGGCTTGGTTACCTGAAAGAAACGTTCAGCAAGGAAGGTCTCATCACTCTCGGCCGAATCGCGATGGTTTACTTTTTCATTTTGTTTTTCTGGGGGCTGTGGGGAATGAGCAATGGCGTCGAATGGACGTTGCAAGCGGAGAAGATGGACTTGCACTGGATGGGCATGAATTTGATTGCCGCCCAGGTGCAAACGGCAAATCCCATTCTGATCCTGATTTTCATTCCGTTGGTGAACTACATAATTTACCCGTTGATTAACACTGTCTTCCCCCTCACGCCGTTGCGGAAAATCGGAATCGGTCTTTTCATTACCGCGCTCTCATTTGTCGTGATTGTTATGATCCAAGGGTGGATCGATGCGGGACTGAAACCGAGTATCAACTGGCAACTCCTCGGTTACGTCATTCTAACTCTCGGCGAAGCAATGGTTTCGATCACCGGGCTGGAATTTTCCTACACTCAGGCGCCCAACTCGATGAAGAGTTCAGTTATGGCGCTATGGCTTCTCACGGTAGCCTCGGGCGAAGGCTTTGTTGCTCTGGTCAACAAATGGATCTTGGGCGGCGGCGGGCACAAGTTAAGCGCCTATCAGTACTTTACGTTTTTCACCTGGTTGATGTTTGGAGCTGCCGTCGTTTTCACCATCGTCGCTTGTTTCTATAAGGGTCGCACTTATCTGCAATCACAGCTTACCCCGGACGAAGTCGCCACCGAGCCAATCCTCCACGGCGGTACACCGAGCTGAATTAATATGAAAATCGCTGTCGCAGTCGCGTCCCTATTGTCGTTGTCGATCTTCGGGGCCCTCGCAAACCCGGCTGATGACGAATTCGAGAAGATCGCGAAGGATTACGTTGAAAATTATCTCGCATCGCATCCCGAAAACGCGACCGAGCTTGGCGATCATCGCTTCGACGGCGTGCTGAGCGATTACTCGGCGGAGACTCGCAGTCGAATGCTCGCAAGCGCGAAACAAGTTCGCGAAGCGCTTAAGAAGTTCGACGATTACAAGCAGCTGACCGGCGCCAATCAGGTCGACGTTCGAATTCTGCGCGACAATATCGATCGTGAGATTTTTTCATTGGAAGAGTTGCGCGACGCGGAGTGGAACCCACTCGTCTACAATCAAAGTCTGGCCAACAGCCTTTATCTGCTGGTCGCGCGTGATTTTGATTCCGCCGAGAAACGCGTTCCAAATCTGCGCCAGCGAATGGAAGGAATTCCGAATGTAATCAAGCAGGCTGAGGCAAACCTGCAGCATCCGCCGAAGATTCACACCGAAACAGCGATCGAGCAGGTTCAGGGTGCGATCAATCTGGTGCGCAATGGACTTGATCCGCTCTTGAACCAGGCCCCGCAGATGAAGAAGGACATCGCGCCGATCCAGGAGAAAACGGCGCAGGCGCTGGAAGATTACAAGAAATGGTTGCAGCAGGATTTGCTCAAGCGTGCGGACGGCGATTTCCGGATCGGGGCCGACAAGTTTCGCAAGAAGTTGCGCTTCGCGCTCGCATCCGATTTGTCGATGGAAGAAGTGATGAAGCGCGCCCAGGCCGAGCTCGCTCAAACCCAAAATGAGATCTACCAAACCGCGCTTCCCTTGTACAAGAAATATTTTTCAAAGGCCGATCAGAAGGCGCTAGCGGACAAAAAGAAAGTGACGGCCGCCGTTCTAAACAAACTGGCCGAGCAACATCAGGACGACAGCATGATAGTCGGCTACGCGCAGAAGGTAGTGAAGGAAGCGACTGATTTCGTAAAACAACGTGACCTGGTAACGTTGCCCACCGTTCCGCTGGACGTTGTCGCCATGCCTGAGTTCAAGCGCGGCGTTGCCATTGCTTATTGCGATTCGGCCGGGCCACTCGAAAAAAACGGGAAGACGTTTTTTGCGATATCGCCGACCCCGAAAGATTGGCCGAAAGAAAAGAAGGATTCGTTCTTTCGCGAGAACAACAATTACTTTTTGCGCGATCTGACCGTGCATGAGGCGATGCCGGGCCATTATTTGCAGCTCGCGCACTCGAATGAATTCAAAGCTCCGACGCTCGTTCGGGCGATTTTCGAGAGCGGTACATTCGTTGAAGGTTGGGCGGTGTACACTGAGCAGATGATGGCCGAGCAAGGATACGGCGGACCGGAAGTCAAAATGCAACAGTTGAAAATGCGATTGCGCGCGATCGCCAACGCGATTCTGGACCAGAGCATTCATGCGGGGAACATGACCGAACAGCAGGCAATGGATTTAATGACGAAAGAGACTTTTCAAGAGCAGGGCGAGGCGACTCTGAAATGGAAACGCGCCCGTCTGACTTCAGCGCAGCTTTCCACTTATTTTGTTGGAGTCAGCGAGCATCTCGATCTCCGGGAAGCCGCGAAGAAAAAGTGGGGCAAGGATTTTGACCTGAGGAAATACAACGACCAGGTGATTTCCTACGGCAGTCCGCCGGTCAAATACGTCCGCGAACTGATGGGACTGTAGGTAGCGGCGGTTCACCGAACCGCCATGGCGAGTCCGAGCCGGACTGGCACGGTCAATCGCCGCTACCTGTGCTAAGATCGATATCATGCCCAAACTGGCCACCTGGTTGCGCGAAAAAGACGAAAAATGGTTTGCGCCGTTTTTCGCGAAGCATCCCGAGATCGAAATCCACGATGCGCGCAAACGTGATGTTTCAATCGCAGATGCCGGCGGATTGTTGTTGACCGGCGGCCCCGATATCGCGCCGGAATTTTTGCGCCAGCCGATCCCGGATCCTTCGATTCTCGACAAGGATGTCGATCCTGCGCGCGATCGATGGGAATTTGCGGCTGTGGATCAAGCGCTCGCGCGGGGTTTGCCAATCCTTGCTATCTGCAAGGGCATGCAGCTATTCAATGTCGCGCTCGGCGGCACACTGAAACTGGACATTCCGGGGCACAAGTTGCCGGAGCAAAAAGATCACGACGTTCAACTCCTGCGCTCCGACGTGAAAGCGGCCCATCGTTTCGACAAAGTGAACAGCTCGCACCATCAAGCGGTAGATTCGTTAGGCCAGGGGGTCGTAGTCGAGTCGTGGTGCGCTAACGACGACATCATTGAACAAATCCGCCTCCAGAATTATCCGTTTGGGCTGGGCGTGCAATATCATCCCGAGCGCGGCGCGATTTACGATTCACTCTTCGAAGACTTTTTCTCGCGATTATTTGAGAATCGTTAAATCATTGAATCGCTGAATCGTTAATTTTTCTCGTGTCCACGCCGCAAAACACCATAGCGATCGTTTACGACTACGATCAAACGCTGAGTCCGAGTTACATGCAGGACGACGTCATCTTTCCTGCGTTTGGGATCGACGGATCGAAATTTTGGACCCGATGCCACGAACTGGTGCGGGATCACGGTTACGACAATGAGATCGCTTACATGAAGGTGCTGCTCGATATGCTCGCGATGGATCGTCCGAAAAATTCCGAGCTCAAAAAGCTCGGTGCGAAACTAAATTTTTACAAAGGTTTGCCGGAAATGTTCGAGGAATTTCGCAATGACCTGTTGAGCCCTGAACATCAAGCGAACGGCGTGACCGTTGAGCATTACATCCTTTCTTCAGGCCTCAAGGTATTGATCGATGGCAGCCGGCTCCAGCCATACGCTCGGGCGATTTTTGGCTGCGAGTTCGATGAAGATCAGGACGGCCGGATCACGTTTCCGCGACGCGTCATCGGACACACCCAGAAGACGCAGTTTCTTTTTCGGATCAACAAGGGCCTGCTCGACATGTCCCAGGACGTCAACGACCACATGGAGGCCGACATTCGACCAATTCCGTTTCCGAACATGATTTACGTCGGAGACGGGCCTACTGACGTGCCTTGCTTTACCGTGATGAAGAAAAACGGCGGCCAAGCCATCGCCGTTTACAATCCGGACGATCCGAAGCGCGCTGGGTTCCGGAAATGTTACCAGCTTTCAACTCACGCTGATCGCGTTAAACACATCGCCCCGTCTGATTTTCGACCGAACACCCACCTGCGGCTTTTGCTTGAACAAATGGTCGAGGAAATCGCCAACCGGATCGTTGAACAGCGAAAGGTTGCGATCGAAACTGGCACCGTTCGCGCGCCGAAACATTGAAGTTGTGGCCACGGCCCTATGGGCCGTCCGCCGCCTCACGGAGGGGTGGCTACATTTTTTAGATCCACCGCGCGCTGCAGCGCGTTTGAAAAACTGTTTTGGCCCAGCACCGGCGATTGTCGATCTTGATACGCGATCGGCGGAGCCGTCAGGTCGTTGATTTCAAACTCGGATGGCACATCGCCCATTACTTTTTGGAAAAACTTTGTTTGTGTTTCGGAAAACGGGAAGCAACGCCACAGCGCGTAGGAATTCAGGCCGTTGTTGAGCGCCGTTCGTGAAACCGTAGACGAAACCGAATAGACGGCCTCGATTTCGGCGAAGTGCCGCAAAAAGTACAGGTCGGCGACTTCACGATCGTCCTCGATCCGAAAACCCTCGAACTTGAGTCTGGCAGCCTCGCCTTTCTCGAACGGGTGAGGGCGATAAATCAAATCGCGCGCGGGATAATTGCGGCGAATGTAATCGAGACAACGATTCAGGTGTTCAATGTAAACTTCGGGCGGCAGATTTCGCACAAGTAGAAATGGCGTCCCGAAAAAGATAACGCGGCGTTGTCGATCTTGGGAGTTATCGAGTTTCGTTGGGAAATCGTGAAGCTCTGCGATGCTGGGAAACCGTGAAGGGATGATTTGGTGTTCGGCGCGGGCTGGCAATTCGCCGCCGCTGTTGCTCATGAAAATGATAACATCGAAAAGTTCTTCCGGGTCCTTTTGTAACCGGCGTAACCGTACGCCGTCGCCGCCCGGATTGATCCGAGGTTTGTAATGTATGGTGCGCTCGACGCCGGCCATCGGTTCGACAAACCGGTTTTGCAACCAACCTGAAGTGGTGAAGCGGTAACGGGCGCGGTCGCCGGTGCGCGTCAATTCACCGTAGGCTTTCTGCGAGACCGACAAAATCTTATAAACTTCCGGATGCGCGGAAAGCGCCGCATTACCAAGGCCGAGCAGACCGGCAAGACAAAGCAATACGTCGTTGTCGGGGTCGATGGGCAATGCTCCGACGCCGCGTTGTCGATCCATGTTCTCGCGGTAGAGCCTCGGAAGATCCTTCAGGCCGCGACAAGTGCGGACCTTTGGAAACGCGTGAACGTCGGCAAACCCACTGACGAATTCGCGCCAGTTCGCGTTTCCCCACCATTTCGATTCCTCGCGGAGTAAGTGAATTCCCCCAGGAAACGTTTTCCGCAGCGCGTCCGCCGCCACCAGCGCATTCGGCAACCGGTCCGGTCGCGAAATCACAATCCACAGGTTTGGTCCTTGCGGCATTCCTAAATTCCGCGCTGGGTCGGGGTCCAAATGAACTTGTGCATTTGGAGTTGGAAACGGATGTCGAGCCGGTCAGCAAGGATCCATTCCACAATCTGTCGCGGATCGATCCGGCCAAAGATCGGCGAGAACAAGACCGCGCGGCAGCGCTGGGTTAAGTTGAATTTTTCAATTCTCTCACGCGACCATTCGTAATCTTCGCGCGACCCCATCACGAACTTCACTTCGTCGCGCTTCGTCAGATGCTCGATGTTCGACCAGAGATTTTTTTCAGCCTCGCCGCTTCCCGGCGTTTTCAAGTCCATGATCCGATGCACGCGCGAGTCGATTTTCGAAATATCGTGCGCGCCGCTGGTCTCAAGCAGAACGGTGTGGCCGGCGTCACACAACATCGACATTAGTGGCAAAACATTCTTCTGCAGCAACGGTTCGCCACCGGTAATTTCGACCAGCGGACAGTCAAAAGTCGAGACGCGATCGATTATTTCTCTCAACGGCGTCTTCTTGCCTTCGTAAAAGGCATATTCGGTATCGCAATAATTGCATCGCAGATCGCAGAACGTGAGTCGGAGAAAGACGCAGCGCTCGCCCGCCCAGGTGCTCTCGCCCTGGATCGACTGATAGATCTCATTTACAGTCAGCGTCTTCTCTTTTTCTGCCATGGAGCGTTGGACGTTCGGCGTTCCGCGTTCGACGTTGCAAACCTACTCTTGAAAAACCGCATCGACAATTGTTTCGCCCAGCTCCGTGCTGCGAAACGTAAAGGCTTCATTCCCTACATTTGCGCGGGCGATCCAAACCTAAAGCGAACGGTCGATCTTGCCTTGGCTTTGGAGCGCGCCGGCGCGGATTTACTTGAGCTCGGACTGCCATTCTCGGATCCGTTGGCGGACGGAATCGTCAATCAGCTCGCGGCGCAACGCGCACTGGCGGTTGGCACTACGATCCGTGGCGTCTTCGATTGCGTTCGGGAAATCCGGCGCAACTCACAAATCCCGATCGTGCTTTACAGTTATCTGAACCCGATTTTTCAATTCGGCAGCGAGAAATTTCATCGCGAAGCTGAGAGTGCGGGGGTTGACGGATTATTGATTCTCGATTTGCCGCCGGAGGAAGACGTTGATTTTCCGAGCGGTAACGTTGTGCATGTTCGACTGATTGCCCCAACTACGCCGCCGGAGCGGATCGAACGAATCGCAAATAGCGCGAAGGGCTTTCTCTACTACGTCTCGCGCGAAGGGGTCACTGGCGCTCAAGAATCGCTTGCGAGCTCGTTGAAAGAAAAAGTCGCTGATCTGCGCAAGCATTCCAACCTTCCGATCGCTGTTGGCTTTGGAATTTCAAACCCTCAGCAGGCCCGCGAAGTCGCGCAACATGCCGAGGCTGTCGTGGTTGGCAGCGCGATTGTCAATCTCATCGGGCAATACGGTGACAACTCAGAGATGGTTGAGAAAGTCAGCGCGTTTGCGAGTCAAATCGCAACGGCGATGAAATCGCTAAATTGAAATCAGATTCCGCATTTCTGCCGCGCTTCGGCGAAATTTGATTTCTTGCGAAGAAGCGACCCCAGATAGTTGTCCGTGGCGGGCGCATTGTGGATTCGCACAAGATTTGCAGGCGTTTCCAGGCGCGAAAAAATCGCGTTGGCTATTTTCGTGCGCGGAACTTCTTTCTCGCCGTAGCCCATTCCGATATTGCTTGACCAGAAGCGCACGTATTCGCCATCGGGGTGCTGACTCGTGCCGAGAAAGATCACTGAATGGCCGCTCTCGCGTTTTCCGACGTTGTTGTTCCAGAAAATTTTCATGAAGTCGCCCGGCTGAGCCTGCGAGAAATCGGCAAAGTTGTGGCCGAGTCCAAGTTCATAGAACAATCGCGCCGTACCGGGGCCGTTCGCGTTCCAGCGCCCCCACACGCCTTCGCCGTCATGCTGATCACGAATGATTAATTGATTTAAAGTGGCGAAATCGAGTTGCAGCTGACCGCGATCGCGTAACTCCTCGATGGTCTTAATGAAAACCAGGTAAGTGGCGCCCGAGCAGAAACTGACGTAGGGCTGCGTCGGGATAACGAAAAATTTTCCGGACTCGAAATGGGCCGCGGACTGCAGCTTTATCTTTGCGAAGTGGGACACCGAATACTTGCCGCCGCTCGGCATCTTTTCCATTTGTTCAAGGATGAGACTGTTCAGGCCTCCAGCGGACGCGGTGTTGGCGACAAAACAAACTGACAGGAGCGTAACCAGCCTGCGCATAGCCCGGGAATAAACGGCAAATTCGGTTTTAGGCAATGATGACAACCCTCGCGTTGCTTGCGGCTGAAGACATGCGCCCCTACAATTCCAACATGCTGCGTTTCACCAAGATGAACGGCGCGGGCAACGATTTCGTGATGATCGATAATCGCTCCGGCGAGGTGCGACTTGAGCCTGAGCAGATCGTGCGCATTTGTGATCGCCATCGCGGTGTGGGCGCGGACGGCATTCTGCTTTTGGAGAAAGGATCGAACGGCGCGGATTTTCGGATGCGTTACTACAATCGGGACGGGGGCGAAGCTGAAATGTGCGGGAATGGGGCTCGCTGCTTCGCCCGGTTTGCCAACAGGGTAGCAAAAGCGCCTGCGAAAATTTCATTTCAAACACCGGCTGGCCTGATTCGCGGCCAATTGCAGGGTGAATTGGTTACATTGCAGATGAGCGAACCGAAAGATTTGAGCCTCGATATCGACCTTGTTGCGAACGGCCAGGAAGAGCATGTGCATTTTATCAACAGCGGCGTCCCACATGTGGTAGTGCCTGTTTCCAAAGTGCAAGATGTCGATGTTCGGAAGCGCGGCGAAGCACTTCGACGCCATGAGAAATTTTCTCCAGCGGGCGCGAATGTGAATTTCATCGAGAAGCGCGGTCCAAAGAAGATTTCGATTCGAACCTACGAGCGCGGGGTCGAGGACGAAACACTCGCTTGCGGAACAGGTGTTGTCGCCAGCGCACTGGTTTTCGCTGCAACTGAGAAGGTTGACGGCCCAATTAACATCACCGTTCGCAGCGGCAGTGACTTGACTGTCGATTTCAAGAGAACAGGGGACAAATTCACAGATGTGACGTTGTCCGGCCCGGCCGAGTTCGCCTTCGAAGGCACGATCGAGATCTGATCCAGATGTTTCGCGGCACTTTCACTGCGCTGGTCACGCCGTTTCGCAACGGCGATGTAGATTTTGCGGCACTGGAAAAATTAATCGAGGACCAAGTCGCTGCAGGAATTACCGGAATTGTTGCGGTTGGCACGACGGCTGAATCGCCAACCCTGACGCAGGAGGAAAAGCACGAGATTATCCAACGCACAATCAAGATCGCGAAAGGTCGATGCCAGGTGGTCGCTGGCGCGGGGACGAATTCCACGCGGGATTCGATTGCAGCGGCGAAGTTCGCGGAGAAAGCGGGCGCCGACGGCGCGTTATTAGTGGCTCCCTATTACAACAAGCCAAGTCAGGAAGGATTGTTTCGCCATTTCAAAGCGATCGCCGATGCCACCAAGCTGCCCGTAATGCTTTACAACATTCCCGGGCGATGTGGAGTCGACATTGGCCCGGAGACGGTTGTGCGATTGGCGGAAAATTGTCGCAACATCGTTTCCATCAAAGAGGCGAGCGGCAGTGTTGACCGCGTGGCTGAACTGCGACGGCGATTGGCGGAAAAGTTTACGATTTTGAGCGGCGACGATGGTTTGACGCTGCCGTTCATGTCGGTTGGCGCGGTCGGAGTGGTCAGCGTCGCCTCGAATTTGTTTCCAGGCGAGCTCTGTTCACTCGTGCGCGCTTGCGAATCTGGCGACTTCAAGTCTGCGGAAAATTTGCATCGAAGAATGGGAGCGATTTTTAAAGACTTGTTCATCGAGCCGAATCCGGTGCCGGCAAAGACGGCACTCGCGTGGCGCGGTGCAATCTCGTTTGAAGTGCGCCTGCCGCTTTGCGAAATGAGCGAGGCGAACCAGGCGCGATTGCGCAAAACGCTCGAAGAGTTCGAGCGAGGCAAATGACGGACCGGGTCAGGGCGTTGCTGATCGGCGCCAAAGGCCGAATGGGTCGGACCATCATCGATCTAGCAAAGACCGATCCGAAGATCGAGATCACTGGACAGTGTGATTTGGGTGACCCGATCGAGCCAGCGATGAAGAATTGCGACGTCGCGATCGATTTCAGCAGCGCGAGCGCGATCGAAGAGGTCTGTTCAGCCGCCGTCAACGGTCGCACAGCTCTCGTCATTGGCACGACGGGCCATTCTTCTGGACAGCGGCAGTTGATCGAAAAGACGGCTCAATCTTTGCCGATCGTGTTCGCTTCAAACTTTAGCGTCGGAGTGAACGCGTTATTCGCGCTGACTCGTCGCGCCGCAGAAATTCTTGGCGAGGATTTCCCGGCGCAAATTACCGAGATCCATCACGCTAAGAAAAAGGATGCGCCGAGTGGAACGGCGAAGACGCTGGGCGAAATTCTAAAGCAAGCCGGTAAAGCGGATGTTTCGATTCAATCGATTCGCGAAGGCGATGTCGTTGGCGACCACACAGTGATTTTTCTCGGGACGGAGGAGAGACTCGAATTGACGCATCGCGCAGGTAGCCGGGAAATTTTTGCGCGCGGCTCGCTGCGTGCCGCGGAGTGGGTCGTCGGCAAACCGGCCGGACTCTACTCGATGCAGGACGTTTTAGGGATTGTGTCGACGAAATGAGGGTCGGGATCGCGCTCGGCTCAAATCTGGGCGATCGAATGGCGAACCTGCGCGTTGCCCGGCGGGCGATTGATTCGCTCGCGTCCCCGCTCACGAACCCTCGCGGGTCCGCCCATATACGTCGTTCGGCTCCCGTCGGCCCCGTTGTTGATCTTGTTGGCAGCAAGGCGTTGCTGGTTTCGCCGGTCTACGAAACTGAGCCGATCGATTGCGAACCGGGCGCGGAGAAATTTCTCAATGCCGTTTTGGAAATCGAATACGACGGGGATCCGACCGGCCTGCTCGAGCATATGGTTCGGATTGAAGAATCGCTCGGCCGCATGCGGGATCATGCGCGGAATGTTTCCCGCAAGATCGACATCGACCTTCTTTATGCCGACGAATTGAACGTTGAAAACGAGCTTTTACAGTTGCCGCATCCGCGAATGCATTTGCGGAAGTTTGTGCTCCAGCCCTTGGCCGATATCCGGTCCGAGCTGGTTCTGCCTGGGCAATCAAAGCCTGTTCGCGAGCTACTCGCGCAATTGAAGGATTCGGCTACAGTGACTCGCTTCGCGGAGAACTGGTGATGTCCAACCTGGTCGACAGATATCGTGATTTGAAGAGACGCGGCGAGAAGATCACCGCGTTGACGGCCTATGATTATCCGACGGCGCGTCTGCTGGACGAGAGTGGCATCGACATTATTCTGGTTGGCGATTCGTTAGGCATGGTCGTGCTCGGTTATGAAGACACGACGCAAGTTACGCTCGAAGAAATGTTGCATCACACACGAGCGGTGGCACGCGGGGTGAAAAAGGCGTTACTGGTCGGGGACATGCCGATTCGTACCTTCGATACGCCCGATGAAGCGGTCACGACGGCGAGAAAGTTTGTCGAAGCGGGTGCGGATGCGGTGAAGCTGGAAGGCGGCGTCAGCCATACTCCACATATCGAAGCGATCACGCGCGCGGGCATTCCATTTATGGCGCACATCGGGATGTTGCCGCAACAAGTCCGCGAGCAGGGCGGTTACAAGGTCAAAGGCAAAACACAGTCGGAAGCCGAGGCGCTAATTGCCGACGCGCGCGCTGTTGAAAAAGCCGGCGCCTTCTCGGTTGTGCTCGAGATCGTCGTCTCCGAGATCGCGAAACAAATTACCAACGCGATCGGGATTCCGACGATCGGGATCGGTTCAGGCGAGCATTGCGACGGCCAAATCTTGGTCACCCATGATTTGATCGGGTTCTTTCCGTGGTTTACTCCCAAGTTTGTTTCGCCCGAGGCCCAGGTGGCGGGTGAAATTCGGAAAGCGGCCCGAGCCTTTATTGAGCGAACACGCGGGCATGCGGCGTTGTCCAAGCGAACCGACGATTGACAACCAATCCGCGGTAACGGTGTTTAACTAAAGATGAAGGGCGCGGCGAGAGTTTCTGATTTTGACGATATCGACGATATTGAACACGAGGCCCTGCTGACTGGAAGTCCCGAGCGGAGCTGGATCTGGTTCGGGTTGATCGTCTCGCTCTGTCTGCACATTACGCTCTGCATCTATTTTTATCGGACTCGGTTTATGTCGGTGGAGACGGTTTTTGCCGACGCCCAGCAGCCGATGACGTTTCGGGTGAAGCCCGTCGACCTGAGTCAGATAGACAAAGCGAGCGGCGACCAAACAAATCCGGCTTCGAAACCGAATCCGGACGACACGAAAGAGCAGCAGCCGGATGAGAAGAAATCGTTCGACAAGTTGCTGCAGGAAATTCAGGCGACGACGCAAATGCCGGACGACATGAGCAATGTCCTGCCCGACAAGCCAAAAGTGGAACAGGCCGACGTCACGTCGGTGATGAACGAGATTGAGCGCAGCTCCGCCCAAACCCTTTCGACAAGCCCGAACGCGACTCACGAACAGTCGGCGCTCAACGAAACGTCAGTATCAGGTAGGCCGCAGCCGGCGCTGAGCGGGACGGAACTGGCTACCAGCACGATCATCAGGCGGCCGAACACGTTTACGAGCAAACTTCCAGGGGATAGCGCCGGACCAAATAAGAAAGGCGCTCCAGGATTTAGCGATCTCGATCAATTGTTGTCCCAAAAAGGGCCTCTCGGATCGGGAACAAAGATCCGCATGCCGGAAGACCAACTCTTCTCCTTCGACAGCGCGGAACTTCAACCGGGCGATATTTTGCGAAAACTTGTCGATCTCTTGAAACGCAATCCCAAAGCGACGTTCACGATTGAAGGTTATACCGATTCGATCGGGACCGATGAATACAATATCGATTTGAGCCAGCGCCGCGCCGACAACATGAAGTTTTATCTGGTGCAGGCCCTTGGCATCGATCCTTCGCACATCGACGCGCGCGGGCGAGGGTCGACAAAGTTCGTTGTGCCGCCGCGCACGGTCGCGCCGAACGCGAGCCAGGCAGAGTTTGACGCCGAGATCCAACGCGAAAGTCCAAATCGCCGCGTTGAAGTTACGATCAACACGAATCCACAGTGATCGTCGGTTAGGTAGCGACCAAGGCGGTTCAGCGATTCGCCCCTACCAGTTTTTGACCCACTGGGTTTGATTAATCGAGCTAGCAGTGCTCCAGAGATCAAAAGTTGGATTGTATCCTGTGTTCGGATCTCTTTGATACGCGGTGGAATAGCCGTAGCTATTCCCGAATGGATCGCGGAGATAGATTTTTCCGTTCGCGTCTTTTCCGGTCTGATTTGGCTTAAATACCATGTACGATTTCGAATTTGTATTTGGAAGCCCATCGAAATCGGGATCGCCGGCAAGTTGCCCGTACAAGTATTGAGAAGCCAGTTGATATTTGGAGAAATCAATCGTCGCTCGGGCGTTGAGATTGTCGGTCGTGTGATTAGTCGTGTCGCGCGGATAAATTCCGTTATCGGCTTTGTAATTTTCGAGCGCGGCAGACATCGCCGCGATCTCGGTTTCGGCGCGAGAACGTGCTCCTTTGTTCTGGACGTAGCCGACTGTGCTCAGAATCAATCCCGCCAAAATGATGATCAGTGCGATGACGACTAGGAGTTCGATGATGGTGAATGCGGCTTCGCCGCAAATTTCGAATTTCGAAATCCGAGTCTCGAAACAAGTCTCAAAATTCGAAACTCTAGTCGAAACAGCCTTATGTTTTGAGATCCGGACTTTGATCATTCGAAAATTGTTTCGAGCTTCTATATTCTGATTTAGAGAGTCCCGCGTTCCGGCGGGTTACGTTTGTTGCTGCAAGCCCTGGATGATGCTGATCAACGGCAGGAACAAAGCGACTACGATGATACCAACAACGAGCGCCAGGAACACAATCATGATCGGCTCAAGCGCCGCGGTCATGGCTGCGACTGATGTGTCGACTTCATCGTCGTAGACGTCAGCGATTTTTAGCAGCATTTCCGGCAGTTGACCGGTTTCTTCGCCGACATCGATCATGCTAACCACCATTGGTGGAAACGCGCTGCTGGCCTCGAGTGGTTGGACGATCGAGTCGCCTTCCTTGACGCTTTCATGAACTTGCGAGATCGCCCGAGCAATCACTATGTTACCGGCAGTTTCGCGCGTGATATTCAGCGCCTGCAAGATCGGCACGCCGCTGGTCACGAGCGTTCCGAGCGTGCGCGAAAATCGTGAAATCGCGGTTTTGCGAATGACCTCCCCGAAAAGAGGAAAATGAAGTTTCGCACGATCGAATACTGATTTTCCGCGCGCGGTGCGGTTGCCGAATTTGTAGCCAGCAATCAGCGCGAAAATGATCGCGACGATGACGAGCCAATGAGTTTGAACGAAGCGACTGACGCCGATCACCAAGGTCGTGATCGCCGGCAGCGGCCGGTCGCCGAGCATGTCGTGAAAAATCGCTTCGAACTTTGGAACGATGAAGACGAGCAGAAATCCCATGATCGCAATCGCCATCGTCATCACGATGATTGGGTAAACCATCGCCGCGGCAACTTTGTTTTTGATCTTGGCTGCCTTCTCCTGAAACTCGGCCAACCGCGTAAGTACGAGTTCAAGCACGCCGCCGACTTCGCCGGCCTTCACCATGTTGACGTAAAGGTCGTTAAAGATGAATGGAAACTGGGCAAGGCCTTCGGAAAAGGTGCTGCCGCCCTGCACGGAGTCGGCAAGTTTTTCGATCGTTTTTTTCAAGACCGAATCGCGTTCCTGTTTGTCGAGCACGTTGAGTCCACGAAGAAGCGGCAGCCCCGAGTCGATCAGGGTTGCGAGTTGACGCGTGAAGATCATCAGGACTTTCGGTTTAACTGTTTTGCGCTGGAAAAGGACAATACCTTTGCGATTTTGTCGTGGCTGCGTTTCGCGGGCTGCGTTGGCCGCGCGTTTTGCCGCTTTGCCCTCAACGAGGCCGCCTTTGCCTTCTTCATGAACGTTGGTCGGGAAAAATCCCGCCTGACGCAACTGCCCGATCGCGTCGTTGGTCGTGCCCGCTTCGACGATTCCAGTCGACTCCTGCCCGCGAGAATCGAACGCTACATAAGTGAAACGAGCCATGAGAAAAAATTAACGGATTTAGCGAGCTGGCGATTTAAAGATTGAAAAGAAAGGCAAATGCGTCAGCCAATTTCATTCGTTAATTCATTTAAATCGCTAATTTGCTAAGTGTATTTGAGCACTTCCTCGATGGTTGTGTCACCGGCGAAAATGCTGCGTAATCCGTCTTGCCGCAGCGTCACCATTCCGAGCTCGATCGCTTTCTGCTTGAGAACAACGCTCGGCGCGCGCTGGTTGATCAATTCGCGCAACGGATCGGTGAGCTTCATCAATTCGTAAATTCCTTTGCGTCCCTTGTAGCCGGTGTGGTTGCAAGCGTTGCACCCTTTGCCGTAGAAAAGGTGCTGCTCGCCAATGTCGCGCTTTGAAACCTCGAGTTGTGCGAGCAACGATTCGCTAGGCTTACAGGACGCGCGACAATCTGGACAAATGCTGCGCAGCAAACGTTGGCCAAGCACGGCCTCAAGCGTTGCGGAAATCAAAAACGGTTCGACGCCCATGTCGATTAACCGCGTGATCGCGCCGGGGGCGTCGTTCGTGTGAAGCGTGGTGAACACAAGATGGCCGGTGAGCGACGCTTGAATCGCGATTTGCGCTGTTTCGAGATCGCGCGTTTCGCCAATCATGATGCGGTCGGGGTCCTGGCGCAGGAACGCACGCAATACGCGAGCGAAGCTGAGCCCGATCGCCTCGTTCACCGGAATTTGAATGATTCCCTCCAGGTCGTATTCGATGGGTTCTTCTGCAGTCAACAATTTCGAATCGATCGTGTTGATCTTTCGCAGACAGGAATAAAGGGTGGTCGTCTTTCCGGAACCGGTCGGACCGGTGGCGATGAAAATCCCGTTGGGCCGATTGATCAGCTCGACCAGGTAATCGCGGATGTAATCGGGCATCCCGAGCATTTCGAGCTCGAGATTCACCGTCGAACGATCGAGCACGCGTAGCACAACGCTCTCGCCGAATTGTGTCGGCAATGTCGAAACTCGAAGATCGACCTGGCGGCCGGCGATGCTTTTTTGGATGCGTCCATCCTGCGGCAATCGGCGTTCTGCGATATTCATGTTCGCCATCACTTTCACGCGTGAAATCACCGGTAGCGAGAGATGGCGCGGCGGCGGTGACATTTCGTAAAGCGCGCCATCTACGCGATAGCGAATCTTGAATTCGTTTTCGAATGGCTCAAAATGAATGTCGCTCGCGCGGTCCTGGATCGCCTGATACAAAATCAAATCGACGAACCGGATGATCGGCGTCGCGTTTGCTTCTGCTTCGACGGCCGCGGCGTTTTCGTCATCGCGAATCTGCAACATTTCTCCGGCTTGACCGAGCTGCTTGAGCACTTCGTCGATGCTTGCGGTGTCGGTGCCGTAATGTTCCTTGATTCGCTCTTCGATTTGTTCGATCGGCGCGACAACGACGTCGACATCTTTACCAAGCGCGAAGCGAAGATCTTCCGCGGCATTGGAATCAAGCGGATCGGCAAGGGCAATGCGCAGCGTGCTTCCGTTCAGGCCAATCGGAAGCGCGCGATGCAAACGAGCAAGTCCGCCGGGAATTGACTTCAGAATGGCCACTGGAACTTCCGTTTTGGTTAGATCGATATATTCAGCTCCGACCGCTTCCGCGATTGTGCGGTAAAAGCCGTGTTCATCGACGAAACCACTGTCCACCATTGCTTGCATCATGCTTTTGCCGTTCAAATTCGCTTCGTGCAAAACGTCCTCGGCTTGCGAAGGCTGTAACACGTGTTGCTCGACGAAAAGTTCGGCAACTTGTTTGTCGTTCACATTATTTACTTAGCGATTAAGCGATTTAATGACTCGGCGATTGGAAGGTTTGTTCTTTTCATTCGGTCAATCACTAAATCGTTACGTCGTTAACTTCTTTTAGCTCGCGTCTCCGATCGTGATTGAGATCACTTCCTCTGCGGTGGTAAATCCGGCGAGAACTTTGCGGACCCCGTCCTCGCGCAGTGTACGCATTCCAAGTTCGCGCGCGCGTTGACGCAAATTCCAAGTCGAAGTGCGGTTGTCGATCATGTGACGGATTTCATCATCCAGAACAAAGATTTCGAAAACGCCCATGCGACCCTTGTAACCTGTTCCGCGACATTGTTCGCATCCTTTGGCATGCGTGACTTGCGCATCCCGCAGTTGGCCAGGCTCGATCCGTAGCGCGCGCATCTCGCTTTCGCTCAAATCCGCCGGTCGTTTGCAATGCTGGCAGATGCGCCTGACGAGTCGCTGGGCCATGACTGCCCGCAGCGAGGAAGCAACGAGAAAGGGTTGGACGCCGATGTCGATCAAGCGTACCACCGCGGACGGCGCATCGTTTGTGTGCAATGTGCTAAAAACCAAATGGCCAGTGAGCGACGCATTGGTGGCGATGCCGGCGGTTTCCAGATCCCGAATCTCACCAATCATGATGATGTTCGGCGCCTGCCGCAGGATCGAGCGTAGCGCCGCCGCAAACGTCATTCCGATTTCCGAATTCACCTGGACCTGATTGATTCCGTTCATCTGGTATTCAATCGGTTCCTCAATGGTGATGATCTTCCGATCGGATTTGTTGACGTGATTCAAACAGGCGTAAAGCGTGCTCGTTTTTCCAGAACCGGTTGGGCCGGTGACCAGCACAATTCCGTCCGGGAGTTGAATCAGGCGCTGAAATGTTTCCTGATCGTCGCTGAAAAACCCGAGCTCGGGTAAACCAAGCATCAAACTCGATTTGTCGAGCAAGCGCATGACGACGCTTTCGCCGTGATTGGTTGGAATTGTCGAAACTCGGAGATCGATCGGTTTCTTCTTGATTTTCACGTGGATTCGACCGTCCTGTGGCAAGCGTTTCTCCGCGATGCTCATCGATCCGGTCATGATCTTGAGCCGGCTGACGATGGCCGATTGCAATCGTTTCGGCGGCGACTGCATTTCCTGCAAAACGCCGTCGATTCGAAATCGCACGCGAAATTTCTTGTCGAGCGGCTCCAGGTGAATGTCACTCGCACCCGCGCGATGCGCTTCAATGATCAACATCGAGACCAGGCGAATGATGGGTGCGTCCGCTTCGTCAACGTCGGCCACGCCTGCGCCATCGCCGATTTCCAATCCCAGATCGGCATCTTCGCCGATTTTTTTGCGGATAACGTCGGCCGCTTCGTCCGCAGTGCCGTAATATTTGATGAGGGCCTCGCGGATTTTTTCCGGACTCGAGCAAACGAGCTCGAGCTCGCGCTGAAGCAGAAAGCTCAAGCTGTCGATTGCGTCGATATCGAGCGGATTGCTGACCGCAACAACCAATCCGATGTCGCCAAGTGCCACGGGGATTACTTTGAAACGACGCGCGTCTCCGGCCCGAATCTGTTTGATGATCTCCGGTGGAATGACCATCACGGATAAATCGATCCAGTCCATGTGGGCCTGAGCTGCGATTGAGCGCGAAACATCGGATTCATTGACGACTCCATCTTTGATCAGCACACCGAGAACTTTCTCCGGGCCATTCAAGCGTTCGCGCGTCGCGTCGATCTGTTTTCGCGAGACGAGCCCTATGTCTCGAAGTCCTTTGAGGACGTAATCGTCGTTTTGTTGCACGGGTGGGGGGACGTGAAATTTAACTGTGAGGCCGAATCGTACGAAACTGCCGGCCCAGTGTCAATGGACTCAATATCCAAGAATCTTCAAAACTGTAACGCGCCTGTTACGCAAACGTCACAGTCAGATTCGATTCAGGTGGTGTGAACCAGCAATATTCTCAGAGGAGTCTTTTTCGTTTCATCCATCGAGCAGCATTCGCCGTAAGCGCGATGTCGATCTTGTCGCGACCCGCCTTCACCCAAACGTTGCCTCCGCCCGAGGCGGCCGGATTCGAGCACGTCGTCGTGGTGATGATGGAGAACCGGTCGTTCGATCATTTCTTTGGATGGTTGCCGGGCGCGAACGGACAACAAGCCGGACTAAATTACAGCGATAGCTCAGGCACCTCGCATCCGACGCATTATTTGCCGCCGGATTACCAGGGCTGCGGATTTAATGATCCAGGACATTCCTACACCCAAGGCCGGATACAGTACGACAACGGCAAATGCGACGGCTTTCTCTTCGACGGCTCGGGCAACGACGTCTACGCGATCGGTTATTACCGGCAGAGTGATCTGCCATTTCTCGGCGCGGCCGGTCCGGCGTTTACCGTTCTCGACAATTATTTTTGCGCCATTATGGCCGAGACATATCCGAATCGGTTTCACATGCATGCGGCGCAAACTGATCGCCTAACGAATACCAGCACGACATCGGCATTGCCGACGATCTGGGACCGCTTACAGGCCGCCGGCTTTTCGGGTCGCTATTATTTTAGCGATCTGCCGTTTCTCGCCCTTTGGGGGACCAAGTACGCGAACATATCGAAGCCGTTTTCGCAGTTTCTGACCGACGCAGCCGCGGGCACATTGCCGAACGTTGCTTATGTTGACCCGGGGTTCGCTGGCGAAACGACGGACACTTCAAATGATGATCACCCACACGGGGACGTCCGAGACGGCGAGGCTTTTCTCAATCAAGTCTACACCGCCGTCACCAGTAGTCCGAATTGGTCGAAAACAGTGCTCGTCATCAATTTCGATGAATGGGGGGGATTTTTTGATCACGTTCCGCCGCCGCTCGCGCCAATCCCGCCGGCATCGCAAGCCGCCGGCATTCCCGATGGACGACTGGGTTTCCGCGTGCCTTGCGTGGTGATCTCGCCGTATGCGCGCCGAAATTTCGTCGGACACGAGCAATTTGATCACACGTCGATCCTGAAAATGATCGAGTGGCGTTTTGGATTGCCGCCGCTCACCGTTCGCGATCAAACGGCAAATAATCTCGCCGACGTTTTGGATCTGGGATCGCCGGATGTTTCCGCGCCGACGTTCAACGTTTCGACTGGACCATTTGGCCGCCCGTGTTTGCCGGCGCCGGTCAGTCCAGTTGCGACGACGCGAACTCCAACTCTTCAAAAGCTCAAGACAAAAGCCATTAACTCTGGTTTTCACGGAGTGCGCTAGTCGTGAAATACTTTTCTTATCTTTCGCTTCTTCTCTTTTGCGCAGGCGTCGGTTTCCTTCGCAACTCACAAGCTCAACAGCCAGCTTTCGATCACATCGTCGTCGTGATTGAAGAGAACCATTCTTTTAGCGATATCATCGGGAATTCTGCGGCGCCAAACATCAACGCGCTCGCAGCGTCAGGTGCGAACATTGTGAACGCGTCGACCGATCCGCAAGGTAACACCAGCGGGTCGCACGCGGTTCGTCATCCGAGCCAGCCGAATTATCTCGAGCTGTATTCGGGAAGCAATCAGGGCACGATTATGGACGGGCATCCCGGTTCAAGCAGCGAACCATTTTCCTCTCCGCCGCCATTCACCACGCCGAATCTCGGCGCTGCGCTGCGCAACTCCGGGTTCAGTTTCGCGACTTACTCGCAGACGTTGCCCTCCGTCGGTTTCGATGGCGACAGTTCGGGCGAGTACATGCGCAAACACAATCCCGTCACGAACTGGATGAACGACATCAATCCGACGACGAACCAGTATCCCTCCACGTTGAATCAGCCGTTTACAACGTTTCCACAAATTGCGAGCAGCCCGGGCGGTTTCGCCAACCTGCCCACGGTCTCCTTTGTTGTGCCCGATCAAACCTACGACATGCACGACGGCACGATTCAGCAAGCCGACGATTGGTTGAAACAAAACATCATCGACACTTATCTCCCGTGGGCGATGACCCACAACAGTCTGCTGATCGTCACGTGGGATGAAGACGGCGACGACACAGCGACCAATCAGATCCCGACGATCTTTGCCGGCGCGAAAGTGAAGCCAGGCAACTACACAGAGACAAACTTAAATGCCAACAATCCGCACGTCGGATCGCCGACCGACCCGGGGATTCAAACGCCGACCGGAACAGCCATGAATCACTACAATGTGCTTTCCACGATCGAAGACGCTTACGGGCTGACGCACATCGGCGGTTCGTTAAACCGGCGGCCGGTGAGTGACATTTTCAACGTCTCGATCTTCAGTGGACCACTGGTTGTGCCTAACGAATGGAGCACAGCGCAAGGCGACACCGGAAACCTGTTGCCGTTGTTCTCGGCGCAGCCGATCCGCTACCAGCAGGTCTTCGATGCGAGCCAGTTTTCCCGGCTAAATCCGGGAGGAGGATTGATAAATCGGATCAGGTTTCGCGGCCACGGTCCCGGCGTTCCGTTCACCGCCACCGTCCCTCAACTGCAGGTGAATCTTTCCACCACCAGCAAAACGCCGGACGGCCTGAGTTCGACATTTGCCGACAACGTTGGGTCTGACAATACCCAGGTTTTTTCCGGCCCGCTTCAAACCGCGGTGACGTTTACCGGCGGTGCGACAAACTTTGAAGTTGTCGTCAACTTTACGACGCCGTTCTTTTACAATCCGGCGAAAGGGAACCTTCTCCTGGATATTCGCAATTCACAGGGTGCGGTAGAAGGTCCCCCGAACGACCAGGAACTGGACGGTACATCGGCCAGCGGCGACTCCATATCGCGCGTTTACAGTTACGGTGATGTCACGGCGCCGACCGCGGGTCAAACCGGCGGAGTGGATGAGAAAGACACCTACGGCTTAATCACTCAATTCAACGCGATCAACGCGGTATCGCGAAAAGTTCACGGAACTGCCGGCACATTCGATGTCGGGTTGCCGCTCGCCGGAGCGCCGGGAATCGAGTGTCGCAGCGGCGGTGCAACGAACGATTATCAAGTCGTGGTGACGTTTGGTGGACCGGTAACTTTTTCCGCGGCGCGGGTGACTCAAGGCACCGGTTCGGTGTCAAGTACGAGCATGAATGGCAATCAGGTTTTCATTAACCTGACCGGAGTGTCGAACGCGCAGACAATTCAGGTAACATTGGCCGGAGTTAACGACGGCACTAACGTCGCTGATGTATCCATCCCGATGGGCGTGCTGCTTGGTGACGTCAATGCCAATGGTGTGGTCAGTAATGGCGACGTCAGCTTAGTCCAAGCGCAAGTAGCCCAAACAGTCACTTCCTCCAACTTCCGCGAGGATGTGAATGCAAACGGAACTATAAGTAACGGAGACGTCAGTATTACCCAAGCGCAGATTGGAACAACGCTACCTTAACTCAAAACATTAGATATACAGGAACGTTGGCATAGTGCCGTAGACATCGGCATCCGAGCGCCTAAAAGCACCATCGCATGCGCTAGTGAACCCGTCGGAGCGGGCTGCCGTCGGTTGTCGGTTGCGGACTCGATTACTCGACGGTTACGCTCTTAGCGAGATTGCGCGGTTTGTCGACGTCGCGCCCGAGCACGACTGCGAGGTGATATGCCAGAAGCTGCAGCGGGATGACGGTCAGCACCGGACTGAGGCAATCGATCGTGCCCGGCACTTCTACGATGTCCTCGGCGAGACCCTTCAGTTGCTTCGCGCCTTTGCCGGATGTGATTGCAATGATGGGTCCTTTGCGGGCCTTCACCTGCTCGATGTTGTTCACATTCTTGGAGAACACGGCATCGTCCGGCGCGATAAAGATTGAAGGAAGGTCCGGCCTAACGAGTGCGATGATCCCGTGCTTGAGCTCGGCGCTGGGATGTCCTTCGGCAAACAGGTAGGTGATTTCTTTTAACTTGAGCGCTCCTTCAAGCGCGATTGGGTAATTGAACTGCCGCCCGAAGAAAAGCATTCCATTGACGTTGAGATATTTCTTCGCGATGGACTTGATTTGATCGCTAAGCTTGAGCACTTCTTCGATTTGATCGGGCAATGCTTCAAGTGCGTCGATCATTCGTTTCCCTTGTGCCGTAGAAAGCTGTCGCATACGGCCGAGCAGAAGACCGACCAGATTCAAAATGATCAGTTGAGACGTGAATGATTTCGTCGCCGCCACGCCAATCTCAGGGCCGGCGTGCATGTACACTCCGCCGTCGCTTTCACGGGCAATGGTGCTAGCCACATTGTTACAAATTCCGAGAGTGCGGTAACCTTTGCGTTTGCTTTCCCGCAATGCGCCGAGCGTATCGGCAGTCTCCCCGCTTTGGCTGATGGCGAATACGAGCGTGTGTTCGGTTGGAGGAGTATTGCGATGGCGATATTCGCTCGCAAAATCGACATCGACCGGAATGTTGGCCAGCTGTTCGATGATGTACTCGCCAACCCGGGCGGCGTGCAATGCTGTGCCGCAGCCGGTGAGAACAATGCGCGCGACATCGCGCAGCTCGGCTGGGTTCATATCCAATCCGCCGAGCTTGGCTGTGCATTCTTCGTAGGTCAGTCTGCCCCGCATCGCGTCACGCACTGTGTCGGGTTGCTCGCAGATTTCCTTGAGCATGTAGTGCGGGTAATCGCCTTTTTTGATGTCTTCGGCCGTAAATTCGACTTTGCTGACCGCGTGCTGGCCAGCCGCACCTTCAATTGAGCTGATCTCGAAATTTTCGCGGTCGAACCAAACAAGATCGAAATCGTTCAGGTAAACGACGTCCCGAGTGTGAGCGACAATTGCGCTGACATCGCTCGCGAGAAAATTCTCGTCTTTGCCGACACCAAGCACGAGCGGGCTGCCCCGCCGGGCGCCGACTATGAAATCAGGGATGTCTGCGTGCACGACGGCGATCCCGTAAGTGCCGATCACTTGCTTCAATGCGGTACGCGTCGCATTCACCAGGCGCGCTTTGGAATCTTTGCCGTTGAGCTTCTGGTAAATATTCCCGATCAAATGCGCGAGCACTTCTGTGTCGGTATCGGACTGGAAGTTGGTATCGCCATCCTGGATCAGCTGCTCCTTTAGTGCCTGGTAGTTTTCAATGACGCCGTTGTGAACGAGCGCGATCTTGCCTGTTGCATCGAAATGCGGGTGAGCGTTGTCATCTGTCACTCTCCCGTGGGTTGCCCAACGCGTGTGACTGATTCCGTACGAACCGGTTGCGGGTTTTTGACTGATGAGCTCTGCCAGGGACGCAATTCTGCCGGCGCATTTGCGCGTTTCGACATGATCACCGTTGACGATCGCAACCCCGGCAGAATCATACCCGCGATACTCGAGGCGGCGGAGCCCATCGAGCAAGATGGGGGCAGCCTGTGAGCGACCGACGTAGCCGACGATTCCGCACATATCGAAGGTTGGAAGGTTACCGTCTGAACGAATTTGTCGCAAACGAAGCAAAATGGTTGCCGGAATGCGAAGTCCCTGAGTTATTGGAGACGTGGAAACGCAGAATCTGACGCGGCGCGATTTTACGTTGGCGCAAATGACCACGCCATCGTTGCCACCTGGCACTACCCAACGCACTCTGGCCATTGTCATGGGCGGCGGCGCGGGCACGCGTTTGTTTCCGTTGACCAAGGACCGGTCCAAGCCGGCGGTGCCACTCGGCGGCAAGTATCGCATCGTCGATATACCGATCAGCAATTGTCTGAATTCCGGGCTGCGCTCGATCTACGTGCTGACGCAGTTCAACAGCATGTCGTTACACCGGCACATTCAGGCAAGCTACAAGTTCGACAATTTTTCGCGCAGCTTCATTGAGATTCTTGCTGCGCAACAAACCCCGGAAGGCTCGCAATGGTATCAGGGAACGGCCGACGCGGTGCGTCAAAACATGCGCTATTTTCTCGAGCGGCCGTTCGATTATTTCCTCATCCTGAGCGGGGACCAACTTTACCGGATGGACTTCCGCACCTTGTTGCATCAACACATTCAAACCGGCGCAGACATCACCCTCGCGACCAAACCGGTGACGCGCGATCAGGTCTCGGAGTTCGGAATCATGCAATGCGGGGTCGATCGGCGCATCACTCATTTCGTGGAGAAGCCCAAAGACGAAAATCTGTTAACCAGCATGGAAATGAGCGCCGAATTGATTGAGGCGACCGGGTCTCAGCGGGATGGCGAGCTTTATCAGGCGTCCATGGGGATTTACCTGTTCAATCGTGAAATCCTCGTGCGCTGTCTCGACAACCAGTTGGTCGATTTCGGCCGGGATGTGATTCCGCATTCGATCAAGGACCAGCACGTCAGCGCGTTTATTTTCAACGGTTACTGGGAAGATATCGGAACGATTCGCGCATTTTACGAAGCGAATCTCGACCTGACGGACATCCTGCCCGAGTACAGCTTTTTCGAAGCCGATTCGCCGATTTACACACACCCGCGATTCCTGCCCGGCAGCAAAGTGAACGGCGCGACTCTGAGACAGGCCCTTATCTCAGACGGTTGCATCATCTCCGATGCGCACATTGAACGAAGCGTGATCGGGATCCGGAGCATCATTGAAAGCGGCGCCACGATTCGAAACAGTATTATCATGGGCGCCGATTACTTCGAAGAGGATCGACAATCAGGCGGGGATGTTCCACCGATCGGCATCGGCCGCAATTGCGTGATCGATCGGGCGATCATCGACAAGAATGCGCGAATAGCCGACGGCGCCGTGATTACTCCGGAAGGAAAAGCCGCAAATCTGGACGCGAACAATTACTATATTCGCGACGGAATCGTCGTGGTGCCGAAAAACGCGGTGATTCCCGCCGGCGTTTGGATCTGAGAAGCGTCGATCTTGCGAGTGCCGATCAGCGGTGATCGGTCATATTGGCGAATTGGCCGCCAGTTTCCCATTTTTCCTGTTTATTCCAGGGCATGACGCCTTCCGGTTTAGCGTCGGGATCGTTGACCAACGCAGTACGGTCTTTCTGGCTGGCGCACGAAATCAGCATGCTCGCCGCCGCGAATAACAATAAAGCTGCAATCTTTCCGTTTTGTTTACGAATTTGAGCCAGCATAAATAACTATGTCCCCCGGTTGCACCTGGACGCCACGCGCCAGCGTGCCGGTAATGATATCGCCGATTGCGGTCGCCGGTTCAACTGAAGAAATGCGGATTTTGCCAATGAAGGTGCCGTCTCGCACGATCAACATTTCCGAGTGCGCTTCCACCCCATTACGGCCCCCGAGATTAAGCACGACAAAGTTGTAAGCCTGATTAACGACGAGGATGGTTCCGCGAACACCGACTTTGCTGCGCACAACCGCGCGCCGTTTCTTTTCGTCCTCCAACTGCGACGAGCGCTCCCGCGCGGCCTGCATTTTTTCGGCGAGAAGATTCTTCTCGCGTTCGGCGTTGTCGAGCTGTTGCCGGGCATCGTCGAGTTGGGCTTGTAATTCAACCGTCGACGCCGCCCCCGGATTGGCCGTCACCGGCTGGTTCTCTTCGATCTGCTGTTGAAGCGTTGTAATTTCGGTTTCCTTGTCCCGAAGCTTCGTTTCGAGTTGTTTCTTTTCGTTTAAGATTTGAGCGAGCCGCTCCTCTGAGGCGACCGTCTTACCGTCGCGTTCCGCGAGGGTGGCCTTTTGCGCGGCGATAGCTGATTCTCGGGCTTTGAGCTCATTTTCTTTTTGGGTGCGAGCTTGTTCGGCACTTTTGCTGGCGTTAACAGCTTGGGCCGCGGTCGAGCGCAGGGCTTTTACCTTGGACAAGTTGAGCGCGCCAAAAACCGCGGCGAAGGCCAGGAGCAACAGCGAACCGTTAATTAATGTTCTTGGAGTCGGAGCGAAGGTCCCGGGGGTAGAGGACACAGGCTAATGTTTAATTGGAGCGCTACCGGAAATGCAACGCTGGATTTCGTGATTCTTGGCAACGCTGAAGGCTTGCGCGCGGTAACTTCCCGCCTATAACAAGTAAGCGTGGGACAACAGCATCGAGTTCGATCGAAGCGCAAACGGCGGAACGCGTATGTAAAACGCAAGAAAGCCGCGACGCGTTCGAAGCGCCGCGAATCCGCCAAGTCTCGCGGCAAGAAAGAAGCCGCGCCAGCTCGATAGATTGATATCTTTCAAGCTGTCGTCTCGCTGATCGCCCAATGATGGCTAAGGTCTCCTGTGCGGTATCTCATTGTCGACGGCCACAGCATCATTTTTGCGTGGCCGGAGCTACGCAAACTTCACAACCGGCGCCCTGTGCTCGCCCGCGACGCGCTAATCAAGCAACTCCGTGATTATCAAGACTGGAGCGGCGATAACGTCGTCGTTGTCTTTGACGGTCAAGGGGCGCGCGTAAGCTCAATCGCCGATCCGCGCGATGTTCAAATCTTTTACGCGCGCCGTGGCCAATCGGCTGACGCGATTATCGAACGTCTGGCCTGCAAATACGCGCAGCGATTCCCAATTACGGTCGCGACTTCGGACCTACTCGAAATGGAAACGGCCAACGCTTGCGGTGCGGCCTGCGTTTCGCCTGAAGCCTTGCGTCAACTGCTCCAGACAGCGCGAAAATCATGATTAAGCCGCGCCGGCCAAAGCGGGCTGAGCAGTCGACACTCCGCTGCGTTTGCGTTGCTGACAGGTGGCAAGAACGCGGGCCAGAACGCAGTAAAGTTGTTCGATCGGAAGGTTTTTGCTGACGTAACCGTTTGCACCGGCGTGAAGCGCGGCGTGCATCTGCTCCTCGTCGTAGCCGATACCTGTGAATACCACGATCGGCAAAGAGGGATTCATTTCGCGCATGAACGAAATTAGAGAAATGCCGTCTACTTTGGGCATCCTGAGGTCAACGATGGCGACTTCGCAGTCGTGCTCCGAGAGCCAGGACGCGGTTTGAAATCCGTCAGTCAGAGCGTGGCAGGTGTGGCCGCGCTGGCGAAGGTAGGTGACGAGGAATTTAGCGATGCCGGGGTCGTCATCGATGATCAAGAATTGGGAATATTCGCGGTTGGAAGTGCTCATGCTTTATAATTTCCATAATGACTAAAGCACCTCCCTTGCCAACTTCCCCGCCCCCGGGGATTTCCATCCGCCTTGGGGCCAATCGGATAGCCCCGGGGTCAACCTACAAACCCACCTTCCGCTCGATTGCTTTGATCCGGTCAAGAAGCTTTTCGAGCCGATGGATCAAGGCGATTTGGCGTTTTGCCTCCGGCAATGGAACCGCTGGCGAACCAAACCATGCGCCGCCCGGAAGGTCTCTCGAAATACCGCTTTGGGCGGCGATTACCGTATTGTCTTCGATTGTCAGGTGGCCAATGACGCCGACCTGGCCTGCCATTTTGACGTTTTCGCCGATCCGTGTGCTGCCGGAAATCCCCGTTTGCGCGGCGATGATGGAATTTTTTCCAACGGTCACGTTGTGCGCGATCTGGACGAGATTGTCGATTTTGACTCCGTTCTGAATCCAAGTTCGACCAAACCGGGCCCGGTCGATCGTCGTGTTCGCGCCGATTTCAACGTCGTCATCAATCTGAACGATCCCGATTTGAGGGATTTTTTGATATCGGCCTTCGACCGTTTCAAATCCGAAACCGTCGGCGCCGATGACAGCTCCGCTGTGAATGATTACGCGTGCGCCAATCTTTGTTCGTTCACGAATCGTCACGTTTGGAGAGATCAGGCAGGATTCGCCGATTACGCTCTCGTGACCGATATAACTTCCAGCCCCGATCACACTGTTATCGCCGATCCTCGCGCCCGCTTCGATGACCGCGTGCGGCTGAATCGATAGGCCGCGTCCAAGCTTTGCCTTAGGGTCCACAACCGCCGTCGGATGAATGCCCGCCGCAAACACAACCGGTTTCGGTGCCAGCTTTAGCACAACTTGTTCGAAGGCGCGCGACGGATTCGAAACGTAAATCTGGGCGGGCTGAATTGAACCGGCGAAATCCAGTGGCACGAACACGGCAGCAGCACGCGTTTTTCGGAGTTGTGCCGCGTAACGAGGATCGGCAAAGAACGTGATATCGTTCGGACCGGCTTCAGAAAGGGAAGCAACGCCGGTAACTTCGGCATTCGGATCGCCGATCAGTTTTCCACCGCAAGTCTGCGCAAGGTCATGAAGCGTGAACGTCACGTTTTCTTTCTAAATTGTAGAGGCGTTTGTGCCAAGCGCCTGCTGGACACTCTCTGAATTGACAATAGTCGGCTTAAGTAGTCGATGCGTCGAAAATGCTCTGGATGGATTTATCCAGCACGGCGTTAAACTCAGCGTCAGATTGCTGGGCCGTCAGCCCTTCAACGAGCGCGCGGGAAAAGCTAGCGACCACCCCGTGCTGTTTGCGCAGACGATTGTTCGCTTCTTCTAGCGAATAGCCGCCGGAGAGTGCAACCACCCTCACAACCCTGGGATGTTTAACAAAATCGGCGTAAAAGTCGTCCTGTTCCGGCAGCGTTAGCTTAAGCATGAGGAACTGACTAGGTGGCAACTCGTTAAGCTTTTCAAGGATGGCTGTTTTGAGTAACTGCTCCGCTTTCGCCTTTTCCGGGCAGCGAATATCAATTTCCGGTTCGAGGATCGGCACGAAATCAGCAGAGATAATTTGCTGACCGATTTCGAACTGCTGCATCACGATATCCTTGATACCTGCTTCGTTGGCTTGTTTGATAACTGAGCGCATTTTGGTTCCGAAGATGCGTTTCGTCCTGGCTTTATCGAGGAGCGCGCCAAGCGTTGGCATGGGCTTCATCAACTGAACCCCGTCTTTCTCAGCGGCAACGCCTTTATCCACTTTTAGAAATGGTACGACCCGCTTCACGTTCCAAAGATAGTCCGCGGTGGGTTGCCCTTCGATTTCCCTGTCCATTGTGTTCTCGAACAGGATTGCCCCGATAATTCGCTCCCCGTTGAAAGCGGGACTGGTCATGATACGGGTCCGCATCTGATGCACGATGGCGAACATCTCTTCATCGCTGGACCACGCATTTTCTTGAATTCCATAAAGACGCAGGGCATTCGGCGTGCTGCCACCGCTTTGATCCAGCGCCGCAACAAAACCCGGACTGGCCTTAATCTTTTGTAATTGTTGTTGGTCAACGGCGATAGATTTCATGATGTCTCCTTCAATTGCCGGTCGTAATTACTTTACCCAAGTTATTCGCTCCGCCCCAACGGTAACCTTCTTATAAGCTAATTGGTAAAGCCGTTGGTCGTAACGATAATAACGCGAGGAAAAGTTGGTGGTTGACCGAAGCCTCAAATCTCAATGCGTAAATCGCAACTCGAAATTTCGTTAATTCGTCGCAGCGCCCGTTGCCGGTAACACGACGCTAACGAGCGTTCCCTTGGTCGTCGAATCGACTTCCACTCGTCCGTGATGATCGAACACTGTTCGTTTCACAATCGGCAGACCGAGACCCATCCCGCGCGGTTTAGTGGTGCAGAATGGCGAGAAAATCTTCTCCTTAATGTCCGGCGAAATGCCATGGCCGTTATCTCGCACGGTAACAACAACCGCAGAACGTTTTTGGCCTTCTTTGACCGGCTTTGCTGAAAGCATGATCCGAGGCTTGTTGCGTTCGGCGCTGGCCTCGGCCGCGTTGGCGACAAGGTGAGCGAACGCTTCCGCAAGCGCGCTCTCATCCCCAAAAACGCGAGGCAGGTCGTTAGGCAGGGCCGTTTCAATTTCGACCTTGCCGTTGATCCCAAATCGAGAACGCGCAATTTCCAACCCTTTTTTCACCGGCGCGCGAACATCAATCGACTTCAATACCAGCTCGGGCGGGTGCGCGAAATTATTGATTTGGGTGATGATCCGGTCCAGTCGATCGATTTCCTGGACAACAATCTGGTTGAACTCCTTGCGGAAATCCGCGTCGTCGAAGCGTTCCGGCAAAAGTTGGGCAAACGTTTTGATCGCGACTAGCGGGTTTCGGATTTCGTGAGACATGCTGGCGGCGAGATCGGTCCAAAACGCGGCTCGATCGACCAATGCCTGCTTTTCGCGCAACGTTTCTTCGGCGGTCAGATCGTTAATAACTGCGACTGCTCCAAGCGAGGCTCCGTTGCTTGCCAGTGGCCGCGCCTCTACTGAAAGCGATCGCCGGCCGTTGGCCTCGATCCAATTTTGAGGTTCCGGTGGAGTTTTGGACTCAAGCGCCTCACGGAGCAAGCCGGCCAATTTGTTGCCGACTCTTTCAACCGGTTTGTTGAGCGCTTCGGCACTTGAAATGCCTAGAATTTTCTCAGCTCGAGGATTGAACCAGCGAATCGTCGCGTTGGTATCGACGGCCACAATGCCGGGAGGAATCGACTTCAGCAGCGTTTCGGCAAGAGTCTTTTCAATCGCCGTCTCTTCGAACAGAAGAGCGTTTTCGAGAACTATCGAGACGTGCTCGGCAAGAATCGTTAAGTGTTCGAGATCCCGATCGTCGAGCATCTGACCGGTTACGCGGTGCCCAAAGAAAATCCACCCGGTGATCTTTCCGCGCGCGTAAAGTGGCGCAATCGCTTCCGCGCCAAACATGTCGAGGGCCCGGCGCATCATGGAACGTTGTCTTGGGTCGTGTGCTTGATCGAGATAGGCGCGCGAAATTAGATGCGCATTGAGCTCAAACCACCGGACGAGGGCGTCCCGCTCGCTGAACGTCAGCTGATCAGTTTCAGGCAAACAATGAATTCCCCCGCGAAGCCGATACGGTTGACCTTTCCGCGTCTGCGCAAAGATTCCCACCCGGCTGACACCAGCGGTTTCGGCCACTCCTTCAGGCATCGATGCCAGCAACGATGCCGCGTCAGTCGGTCGACGAAGGATGCGAGGAAAGCGCGAAAAAGGCAAAGTCCGTCCTGGATTCCCAGATGACTGTGTCGATTCGACTCTCGGCGGGCGATTAGTCATCGTTCCTGACATTTCGCGAAAATCGCGGTTTTCCTGCAAGACCTTTTGGTAATCGAAAGCGCGGGCGACCAATGCTTGAAATCGTCGGCGGTCCAGGTCGAGTTCTTCAACTGCATAAACACCGAGCTGTTCTGTTTCGCGAAGTGGTTCGGATTAAGCGACACCGAGAGCGATGATCAGGAAATCTGGTTGCTCAGTGTGAATTTGCTCAAGCAGTTCGCGGCTTTCATTTGCCCGCAAATCCATTATCAATATGACTGGGCCAGTCTGCTGAAGCACAGGCTCAAGCCGATCTGGGTCCTCGACTTGACGCACTTCCGAAATCATTCGCAGGAATGCTCTCGTCCGGCGAACGAGGTCGGCGTCCTGGGTATATAAAATAGCAACCGGGGTGGGGCTCATGCGGCGGCGGCCTTGCTATCGAACCGCACTAACGGCAGTAAAATGTGAAACACCGTTCCCTTTTGCAGTTCGCTTTCGACCTCGATTTGGCCCCCGTGCTCCTGAATGATTCCGTGAACCACCGATAGACCGAGGCCGGTTCCGTAATCCTTCGTCGTGAAAAATGGATCAAACACGTGCGGAATATCTTCCGCCTTAATTCCTTCTCCAGTGTCGCGAATGCTGATTAGCAAAGCTTCTGGCGCCTGGCCGTTGCCGTTGCTCTCGCCGTTGGCGTAAGCGCGCGGATTCACCCAATGCTCGTCGGCACGAATTTCCGTCGTGACCGATAACTCGCCCTGAGTTTTCATCGCGTCCATCGCGTTCAGGAAGAAGTTTAGGAAAACCTGTTCGAGTTGATCGGCGTCGCCGCGAATCGTATCCACATCCGCCTGCCACAATCGTTCCAACTTAATGTCTTTCTGGTAAAGCCGATGACCTACAAGGGTCAGCGCTTTCTCCAAGACTTCATGCGCATGAAGTGGCTTAAGGATAGGTTTGGCCGGGCGCGCAAAACGAAGCAGCTGATTTACCAGTGAATCAATTCGGTCGATTTCGTGTCCAATCAAATTCGAGAACGTGTCGCGGAAATCTGAATCCTGGTAACGCTCTGGCAGTAGCTGCGCAAAGGTCTTGAGCGAAACGAGCGGGTTCTTGATTTCGTGCGCCATACCGGCCGAAAGAGTGCCGAGGCTGGCCAGGCGGTCACTTCGGCGAATTTGTAGTTCGAGGCGTTTGATAGCGGTCACATCGGTCAGTACCATGAGGGCGCCTAGAACTTGTCGATCCTGTCCGTGGAAAATCGACGTGCTCGCCCGAATCGAAACGTCGCCGTCGCTAACATTGAGGGCCATCTCGCAATCCTGCTGGCTTTCACCTGTTGTCAGAGTTGCAACCAGGGGCTCCGCCAGCTCCACAGGAAGGGCATTCAGGGAGCAAGAGAGCATTTCCTCCGGGCTCAATCCGGTGATTTGCCCGGCTTCATTATTAAAAACGGTGATGCGCCCATCGGTTCCGGCGGCAATCACGCCGCTGGTGAGGTGTTGAAGCAAAGTCTCGTTGTAGATCTTTGCGTTCTGCACCTCGGTGAAGAGCTCCGCGTTTTCAATTGCGACGGCGAGTTGACCGCACAGGACCTGCAGCGCGCCTTGCTCAGGCGCGCCATAAATTCGGCCTGATTTACGAGCACCGAGAAGCAGAACGCCGGCGAGATGGTCGCGCGCAAAAATTCCCATCGCCAGCGCGATTTGCAGTGCGTCCAATTGTCGCATCACCCGTTGGAGCTGCGGAGTCGGTCGCGTACGATGCAATTCCTCGAGTACGATGGGTTCCCGGCTTACCTCGAGCTGCGTGATCGTTGCCTGATCCCCGGTCAGTTCTAAGAATTGACGCGAATCTGGTTCCGCTGGCGGATACCGCTGGGCGAACCCGCGCTTTGTTGGCAGAAGAATTATCACGCGGTCCGTGCCGACGGCTTCGGCGACAGTCTGGGCGAAGCGATCGAGCAAATCGCGCAGCGTCGTAACCGACGCCAGAATTTTCGCCGCTTTGCTCACGGTCGCTCGAAAATCGAGTTGATGCGATCCGATGAAGAGGCGTTCCGCCAATCGCTGAGACAAGCCCCGCGCCGGCGCCATGGCGAACGCGATCACGATTGCCGCCGCTACGTGCGCGACCGTCTGCGCATCGGCAACTGACGAGTGCAACGCAGTCGCCGTTAACCACCAAACCAACGCGTAGAGCGCGAGGAGGTACCCGCAGAGAAGGGTGTAGGAAATGATACGCCGCAGCAAAACACCCACGTCCATGATCTTTCGGGTCGCAATCCCGTATGCGATGATCAGACTGAAAATGATCATCCGGAAAGGTGCGAACCACATCCACTGTGACTGGGAAATGAAAAGATCGGCAACGAACGTCACCAATATCGCAACAGCCATCGCGCCGACGCCACCAATTAAGATGAACGCAAGCTCCACCCGTTCCCGGCCAGCCGCCTTGCGGAACGCTTGCCAATAACTGACGATCAGGACAAGAAAGGCGACTACGAAATAGATCGCGTAAATGCGAATTGCGGTTTCTCCGTAGATCGGGACCGGGACAGCTCCCACGGTTATCGGCATTTTTGCGCCTTGGAGAAAAATCTTGGTCTGGCAAAATACGATCATCGCGAGACTGGCAATCAGCCAGATTCGACAGCGTCGAAATAGATCAGGCCAGTTTTCTGTAGGTCGGGAAATCGACAGCCGCAGGAGATTCAAGCCGAACAGGTACAAGATGCCTGTCGCATTAGCTTGCCTGATCGCGAACTCTGCGATCCCTATACTTTTGGCTGAAAAAGCGAGACCTAAGCTGCCGAGCCACGCGCTGATGACTAACGACAGGAAAAGGAAGCATTGGTTCGACGTCCGTCTTGGATTCGCATAGAAGACAGCAAGGCCGAGCCCAACTTGGATGACAATTACAATTACCGTCGGTGTAGTGGCGTTGTTCATCCGTGCGAAACGCGATTGACTACCATTGTGCTGGCACCGCCACCAAGTCCTCGAACGTTAATCAAAGCGCACTCAACGTCGGATCTCCGAGGCCGATTTGGGACAAAATCCAAATCGCAGTCCGGATCTGGCAGTTCGTAATTTGCAGTCGGCGCAATCAGCCGATCACGAATGGTCAAAGCGCACGCAGCTAATTGCAACGGTCCACCCGCAGCCAGGGCATTTCCAGTCACACCCTTGATCGAGCTAACTGGGACGGAATAAGCTTCTTCTCCGAACACGCGCTTGATGACTGCAACTTCGATTGCGTCGAGCACCGGATGCCCTGGACCGTAAGCGGAAATGTAATCGACGTCGTCAATCGTGCGTCCAGCGTTCGCTAAAGCCATCCTCATCGAGTCCTCCAAACCAGATCCTGGATTCATTGGATCTCGGTCTCGTTGTTTGGCGTACCCGGTGATTTCTAGATACGGCCGCGCTCCGCGCGCCTGAGCCGCCTCAAGGTTTTCCAATATAAACACGCCGGCCCCTTCCGAGATGACACCGGAGTCGCGATCGATATCGAACGGGCGGCTCGCTTTGTCTGGGTCAGCGTTTCGAAAAGAACTTAAGTCCGCTGCGGCAAAACTTGCCATCGCTATTGGAGTGATCGGGGCATCGCTGCCTCCAGCGATTGCTATATCCGCTTGTCCGGTCCGGATCATCGCCGCAGCATCAGCGACCGCATCCAATCCAGACGGACAGGCCGCGGAAACCGTTGTGGCGTGAGCAAAGGCGCCGATTCGGTCCGCAATGACGTTTGCCGGGCCTTGCGGAAGCGACGCTGCGCAGGTTGTCGGCGAAACGCGATTTGCCTTATTGTCGCGAACAGCTTCAAGAGCACGTTCCAACACATCCATCGAATTCATACTAACGCCGATAATAACCGGCACCAGACTGGGCAATTCGAGTGTGTCGGAATCGAATCCCGCATCTTCCAAAGCCATCATGCACGCGGCATAAGCAAGTTGCGTGTGCCGCGCCATCCGTCTTGGTTTCAACTCCGGCTCAATGTAATCCAGCGGGTCGAAATTTTTGACTTCGCCCGCGATTCGACTTTCGAGCTCGCTGGCATCGAAGAGAGTGATCGGACCGATTCCGCTTCGGCCGGCGAGAATCGACTCCCAAAATTCCTCCAGCCCGATTCCGTTCGGAGCCAGAATTCCCATTCCAGTAATGACGACGCGATTTCGCCTCATTGTTTTTGCGATTCCTTACCGCGGGGTCGATCGCTGAAGAAAGTTCGAGTGATTCCAGCCTGGGGATTCGAAAAGCTGGCGGTTAAGGGACTGTCGATGTCGGCCACGAACAAATCACCGCATATTCTAAACGCTACATTAGCTCCAGTCATTATATTTTTTGCGCCCCAAAATCGGAGGTTATCCACCAGAAGCGCGAACTTATTCACAAGTTGCACCTTGCGTGCCAGCGGTTTCTGATTCACTGTCGCGCGGCGAATCGAGATGAGTTGCGTATATTTTTGCGCCTGCTGGCCCTGCGCGGCATGCCCCTAGCTTCTATGGCCCCCTGACGCAACCATGACCACCAGTACTGAATTGCCCCAGATCTTGGTCATCGATGATGAAATGGGACCGCGCGAGAGCTTGCGGATGCTCCTGAAACCAAATTACCAGGTGCACACCGCCGATTGTGTCGAAGCCGGCATCAAATTACTCAAGGAGAAAAATCCCGACACCATCGTTATGGATATCCGGATGCCGGGAGTAAGTGGAATTGAGGGTCTGCGCCAGATTCGCGACATCGATCCCCATTTGTCCGTGATCATGCTTACCGGTTTTGGGGCTCTCGATACTGCCAAGGAAGCGCTTCGTCTCGGGGCTAACGATTATATCAGCAAGCCATTTGATGCCCACGAAATGCAGCAGGTTATCGATCGCAACGTTGAACGCACGCGCACACATCGCACCAGCGAGCACGCTGCCGCCGAGATTAAGGAATTAAATAACCGGCTTCTCCAGCAACTGGCCCAAAAAGAACGGCTGGCTTCGCTGGGACAGGCTTCCGCCGAATTCGTTCACGATCTTGGAAATCCACTGACGATCGTCTGGGGCTACGTTCAGTTACTCGCCAAACGTCTCGAAAAATCGGACAACAACACCCAGCAGGACGGGACGTCAATCAAGGAACTGAATATCATCGAGCAAAACGTTCGGCTTTGCCGCGAGCTGCTGACGATGTGGCAGAGTTACGGCAATGTCGAAGCTTCGCCGCCGAAAATGATCTCCGTTTCTGGCATTGTCCGCGACGTGCTCAAGGGCATAGCGCCAATGGCGACCGAGAACGGTGTAGAACTCAAGTCCGACGTTTGCGAGGATTCGTGCGCCCTCTTGGGAGACGCCTTGCAAATCAGCCGCGCGATCCAGAATGTGGTGGTCAACGCCGTCCAAGCTACGATCGAAAAGAAAGGGACGGTCATGGTCACGTGCGCTCAAAGAGATTTTTATGTCGACCTTCGGGTCGAAGATAACGGCGCCGGAATTCATCCGGCGCAATTGAATCGGATTTTCGATCCCTATTTCACGACCAAGCAGGCCAAGAGCGGTACCGGTCTAGGTCTCTACATCACCAAGAAAGTCGTGGAAGACCATAATGGGTCGATCAAGGTTGAGAGCACTTCCGGCGCTGGAACGGTTTTCACGATCCGGCTCCCTCTGCAGAGCACGGAATAGCAAGCCCGGGAATCCGAACACCTGCGTTCGGTAGTCGCCACGCGGTTTAACTTGTCAGCTCGCGCACGTTTGGTTTTGCTGAAGCGTGGCTTATCGGGTCGCGCCCATTTTTTTGATTCGAATGGCGGGCGTGCCGTTCGATGTCGTTGAACAGCTTGCCACTCCACAAACCGGCGCTGCCGCCCGTGAGGTCCTTGTCAGGCAGGAGGAATTCGTCGGATGCGCTTTTGAAGTCGACCGCCTTCTTCAATCGCATGGACGTGAGCTATCCAGAGAGTTGTTTCGGGCCTGGAGAAAAACAATCCGACAGGGCGCTCCTCCTCCTCCGCAACCTGCGCTCGCAGTTTTTGAGAGCTGTCGCAATAGCAAAGACAAACTTAACGAAACCGAAACGCGACTTGACGATTGTCTTCGACAGGAGCTCAATCAGGCTCGTTCAGCCCTTCTCCGATCGACTGGAAAAATTCTGCCGGCTTACCTTGTTTTTGGGGAAGCCGGAATGCGCGATCGTCTAGGTCGGGAGTTTTCGTTGGCTGCCCTGCCAAATCGTAACAAACAAGCGCGGGCTCATGAGCGACACCTTCTTTTATACTTGCAGCGCGTCTCGGCGAAGAATGATTCATTAAGCGCCTTTGGTCCGGAAGGCTGGGGGGAAGTTGGAAACGTAGAATCCGCCGTTCGGCTTGCCCCGGAACCCGGAATTTCCAAGCGCGAAACATTCCTCGAACGGTGGACCGCGCACGCCGCCGCCGCGGCTGTTAATGCCGACCCGGAAGTGAAATCGAAAATCGAGGTTCCCGCTCTCGAACCCTACGCGTTCGAGGTTGTGTGTGACGATGTTCGCAATTGGCTTCCCAGTTCGGCGCGCGACAAGTGGTTGTCGATCTTGCAACCTATTGCTGGGTTGCCAAAGAAATTCGCCGGCGCCATGTCAGTCGCCGCGCGTAGTCAAATAATGGACGAAGCAAACGCGCAGCTTGGTCAGCTCGGCGCTTCGCGCGAATCGACGCGTTTCCTTTACGCCGCCACCAATCCAATCGGTGAAGAATGTCTGCGCGAATGCAATTTTGAGATCGACCAGGGTTTGATCGACGAGGTTGCAATTGAAGCTGCGCCGTGGATCGATCTTTGGCGGGACAATTACGCGTTCGTCGCCCATCGCATCGCTGAAGCGCTGCGCGGCATTTTGGCAAAGATGGAAAGCGACACCGCGCCGTTGCCCTCTTTCTTGCGCGCCTGTGAGGATGCCCAGCTCCCTCTGACCGGCGCGGGAATGGTCGCGCTCGCGCACATGGCCTTTCGAGAAGTCAAAGGTCTGTTTCACAAGCGAATGGCAGCACACGCTGACAAAGAAGAGCACGAGCTTACGGTCGAAGATTGCCGATTCGTTAGGCAAGACTTCGATTACCCAAAGTTTGACGAATACACCTATCCTTCGGCGGATTTGCAGTTGGCCGCCGCATCAACGGATGCAATCGCCCGTGGTGAATACCAATGGATTCTGGCCGAGCTTCATCCGCCGGTTGCTCTTCTGCATCACGGCTTTTATTGGGGCTGTCCGGACAAAACTTCCTTGTCCAAAGGTCTTGCCAGCACGTTATTCGGTAAACCGAATTTTCACTACGGTTTCTTTGCCGCGGATTTCACCGCCACAACAACAGTCCGTTTCTTCGATGCGCTGCCGAGTTTGACCTGGTTCGTTGCGCCGCAGCGCGCGAACCCGGCGTGGCAGAGCGCTCGTCCCGCTGAGACCGAGGTCTATGTCGATCCAAGCGCCGATGTTTGTTTACGAAGAATCGACAATCACGACCATCTTGGCTCGTTTGCTCGCAACTGGATCATACCGCTTGGATTTCATCCATTTTCTTTTTCGTTAGGCAGACACACGCCGCGATTGCGTTGCGGAAAGATCATTGTCCAACGCCAAATGTGGACGATCGCGCTCGATGAGATCGGGAAAGGCGATTTCACCGGTGTATCGCGCGATCTCGTCCTCGCGGTGGAACGTTTGCGGGCTGCGAGAAATCTCCCACGCTTTGTTTACATCCGTCCCACCGAACAGGCCCTTCGGCGCAGCGGCGCAGAGGGTCGGGACAAGGACACCAAACCTGTTTTTGTGGATCTCGAGAGTTATTTGTTTCTCGAGATTTTTTATCGCTGGTTGACCAAGGCAGGCGAGCTAGAGGTTACTGAAATGCTCCCGACGCCGGAACACTTATTTTGGAAAGAAGCTGATGGTCGTCGCACTTTTGAGCTGCGGACGTTGATCGTTCCTCGCTCATGAAAATCGTCGCTATTGCCAATCAAAAAGGCGGAGTAGGCAAAACGACAACGGCCGTGAACCTCGGCGTTGCGCTGGCCGAAAAAAGGATGCGTATCCTACTCATTGACCTCGATCCGCAGGCCAACGCGACCAGCGCGCTCGGCATGCAGGAAATGGAAGGCGCAAGCATTTACGATCCTTTGCTGGGCGGAACTTCAATTGCCGACAAGGTATTGCCGACGCGAATCGACAATCTATTGATTATTCCGGCCGATCTTGATCTGGCCGGCGCTGAAGTGGAAATCGCGAGAATGCCGGATCATTTGACGCGACTGGCAAATACGTTGTCGACGTTTCGTTTCGATGAAACGTTCGATCTTATTCTGCTCGATTGTCCGCCTTCGTTGGGCATTCTGATGACAAATGCGCTCGCGGCGGCCGACGAAATTCTCACGCCTATCCAATGTGAATATTTCGCGCTCGAAGGGCTGGTGAAGATCGTCCGAGTGGTTGAGCAGGTGCGCGACTCAGGCGCCAATCCTCACATCGAGATCGGTGGCATTGTCATGACGATGTTCGATAGCCGGACAAATCTTAGCGAACAGGTAGTGAACGAAGTTCGCCAACATTTCGGTGAACGCGTTTACAAAACGGTCATTCCGCGAACCGTCCGATTGAGCGAAGCGCCAAGTTTCGGGAAATCGATTCTTGAATACGATTCGACCGGTGTCGGCGCCAGCGCTTATCGCGCGCTCGCCCGCGAATTTATGAAGCGGCATCGTTTGGCGCCACTCACTCGCGGCTAGCCGCAGGATCTAGGTGGCAAGTCCTTCAAAAGTTGTTGCCATGGGTTCAGATTGTTCGGCTTCGACAATAGCCATATCGGCGGGAAGATATTTCGCGCCGATCAACCAAAGTGACCCCGAGATCAACATCACCGCTGAAATTGCGAGAAATGCTGTGTTCATATTGGTGTGGCCCGCCACCAGTCCGAGCAATGGGGGGGCGATTGCGTCGCCAAGCGCGTGCATCACAAAAATGCTCAAGCCGAACGCCATCGCTCGGATGGTGGGAAGAGCAACATTTGCAATCGCCGTGTTGGACGGACCGGTGTTAAAAAAGATAAAGAATAAGGCGCAGAACAAGAAAACCCAGGCGAGGGGAAAAGGTGTATAGAGCATTGCTGCCAACAACGGAAACCCGAGCAGCATTCCGACGCCGGGAACGAGAAGATCCGAACCTCGAATGCGCGTTCGAAGGCGGTCGGCCAGGAACCCGCCTGCCAAGGTAGATGTCAATCCCGCGACAGCAATAATGCTGCCTAAAATAACCGTGGCTGAGGCCGGCTGCTGGCGAGATTGCAAGTAAGCCGGCATCCAATAAGCAAGTCCACCCAGTGCAAAGGCCATCGCTGTCTGGGCGGCAACGTTGAAGCCATACGAAGGCCTCTTTATGAGAACCATCACCGTGCGAAGATAGTTGCGCAGCGATGGTCTTTCGCGGTTTGTGCTTGAAGTTTCCACGCGCGGGTCTTTGCGGATAAAACAAATCAGCCCGAGGAGCAAACCAGGCCCGCTCACAATATAGAAAGCAGACCGCCAACCGATGTGAAGGTTTATCAGTCCGCCAAGAATATAACCGAATGCGGCACCCGTTGGAACGGCGGCAAAGAAAATCGCGAGCATCGTGCTGCGCGATTTCGCTGGAAACAGGTCCGAGATGATCGGCGGAGCGGCTGGACCATAAGCGCCTTCCCCGATACCGACGATGATCCGGGCGATAAAAAGGGCCGCAAAGGTAGCAGCTAACCCTGATGCAGCAGTTGCAATGCTCCAGATGATTGCCGCAACTCCAATAATCATCCAACGTGAGTATCGATCTGCCAGCCAGCCCAGCGCCGGCGCCGAGAGCATGTAACTAACGACGAACGCGGTACTAAGTGTTCCACTCCACCACATGGCGTTCGGATCATTCGGTGAAAAAAACGTTGCCCGCACCGATGGTTCGACTGCTGCAAGAACGTAGCGGTCAATAAAATTGAAGAGATTAAGAGCGAGCAGAAGCCCCAGCGAAACGCGGGCGCCGGTCCTGGAGGCAGCGTTAGACATTTGAACTGGGCCAAATACACCGCGCAACACCGATTGCAAACAGCAATCCTTGCTGCGCAAGAGACCGCCTGACGCACTTGAATCAGGTAAAGAATGTTACCGGTTTATTGCAAAGACTTCCGTTGGAAATCCTTTGAAGACTGTTTCTCTCTCGCGATGCATGTCAATTTTTTCGGCGACTCACCGCGACGGAATGTTGTCCGGATGAATGAGTGAAATCACGTGCCGGAGTTTCAAGTCGGCAAAGGCGTGATCGCGCACTGCTATCGCCGCTTCCGTAACGATGCCTTTGGCTCCAGTAGCCAGGATCTAGTCAGTATCTGATTTCAATTTCGTCAACACCGTCCAGATGCCAGTGAAGGAAGCCGCAGTAGCCGATTAAGGTGCTATCCGAAGCGAAAAGCACTAGGGAACTGAGACGGCTGGCACCGCGCGATTCCAGGCCAGAAACTTTTCGAGCACTGTTTGCGTTTGCTCACGAGTGTAAGGACCCGGAGAGAACCACATAAAATCGGAATTCGCCATCAATTCGGTAAGCCGATCTAGATCTTCCGCTGAAACGGCCACAATATCAGTCGCGACGTCCTTAGGATCGCCATCGCAATGAAAGAAGACGGCGTAACAGTCGCGAGTACTAAAGCTTCGGACTAGTCGATGGGCCCGGCGAGAGCGAGGGTGACGTCTTGGCTGCCGGGCTTGCCGTTTTCTTTTCCATTGGTCCGAGCTTCACAACCTTCGCCTCAAGCGTGCCATCGGCATTTTTCCAGTAGGAACCGCTGACTTCTTCGTTGTCGACGATGTCCTTCATCGTCACAATTCCAGATCCTTTGATAATCTGTGTTTTGCTCGTCACTTTGAAAACGCGCCTCGCTTCCTTGCCGGAAATCGTAAAGGTCTTGTTTTTTTGGTCGACCGCCGAAACCATTCCGTGGAACGGAAGTGGACGCGGATTCTGATTGGCCGGCGATAGAGTTGGAGAAGAAGATGCCCTTTGGATCGGCGAAGCCGAAGCGGAGAGGCCGCTATTTCTCGGCATAGTTTGAGACGCGAGAGAAAGACAAATGGCGAGGTAAGCAACGCCGGCGAAAGCAAGCAGATGCGTGGTCCGTTTCATGACTGTCGCATCTCATTTTGCGAGCGA
>DATMOU010000037.1:0-267190 GCA_035568035.1 Chthoniobacterales bacterium
GATGCCGGCGGACGCGGTCAACTTTGTTTTTTGGAAAATGAGATCGCGAATCGCTTGGGCGAGGGGGCCGGGCTCGCCCGGATGCGCACTCACATCGAGATAAGCCTCATCAAGTGAAAGCGGCTCAACGAGCGGCGTGAAGCGATACAAGATTTCCCGGACCGCCGCTGCTTCCCGCCGGTAAACATCGAATCGCGTCGACAAAACGATGAGCTGTGGACAACGTTGCAGTGCCATGAAAGTCGGCATGGCCGAACGCACGCCAAATGCGCGGGCTTCGTAATTGCACGTCGTCAGAACGCCGCGCCGGTCCCGCGCGCCGCCGACCCCAACGGGTTTTCCCCGTAAAGCCGGCTGGTCGCGCACTTCGATGGCCGCGTAAAAGCAATCCATGTCGAGGTGAATGATCGCGCGCCGGGCCGGACTATTTTCCACATCGGAAATCTAGCGTCGAAACAAGCAATCTCATCTTTTGGCAATGTTTAGGTTGACTCGTAAAAAGGGAATCGCCTAAGATCGATTCCCACGCTGAGGCCGGCCATGTCTCTTATCCCGAGCGAATCGTATAGTTTCCCGGATCATTTCACGAAGACGGTCACTCCGTCGCGCCGGCCAAAGGAGAAGCCTGAGCCGGAAAAAGCGCCCAGGAAACCCAAGATTGTTGCGTTGCCCGATCCGGAACCGGAGCCAGAACCCGAGCCGCTCGTCGCGGTTCAGCCTGACCCCCAGCCAGAGGTCGTTCCGGAAATGTGGGAACCGGAAGTCCTGCAGGTCAAAGCTCCTCCTCCGGCACCTAATCCCGCGTTACGCCGTGCCAACGCACCGCCGCCCCGAATTCCGGAAGCGCCAGTCCGAAAAATTGCACTGCCGCCGACATTGAAACCAAAAGTGCGCTGGAACAATCGTTCTGCGCCAATCGATCCGGCGATGAATCGTAACAACGGCAATGGCAATGGCGCCACCGAGGCCCCGCCCGTGCCGCTTCCTCCAGCACAGAACGTCATTCCCATGAGGGCGGCCAGGCCCGCCCCGAGACCACCACAGCCGCCTGTTGCACGACCGGCAGTGCCACAGCCTCCGGTTCAGCCGCCTCAGCCGCGAAAGCCGGCACCAGCTCCTGTCGCAGCACAGGTGCGTCCGGTTCAACCGCGACACGCGCCTTCGCCACCAAGACCCGCGACACCAGTTGTCCCGAGCCCGCAAGCCGACTTTTTCGAAATGTTCGCAGAGAGCGGTCAGCAGGTTGCGATGAAACGTCGTCGGCAAATGAAATTCCGTCGCTTTGTTGCCTGTGAGGCAGCTGCGTTTCTGGTTCTGTTGCCGCTCGTTATTCTTGGACTCACGCTCAATATCAATGCGCCGGCGCTTCGTTGGATCATGAATATTTTTACGATCGCTGCCGCGGTTGCGGCCGCCATAATTCCGATTGTCTTTTACGCGTTCACGCCAACGCTGCCCGAGCTCGAACGCTAGACTTCGAGTTTCGCTCCTACAAACTGAACATTGCGGGCGAGAATTGCCTTTTCGCCTAAGTTACGCGATGGACGAGCAACAATTATGAAGCCGTCGGTGACCCGAGTCTTCATGGTGCGGCACGGTGCAACTGTCTTGAGCACGGAGGATCGTTTCGCCGGGGCGACAGATATTGAGCTTTCCGACGAAGGCCGCCAACAAACGCAGCGGCTAGCCGAGCGGTTAAGCCACGAAAAGGTAGTGGCTATCTATGCGTCGCCGCTGGGGCGAACGGTCGAAACCGCGCAGATTCTGGCCGCTCCTCACAAGCTCGAGGTTCAACTCCGCGATGGTCTTCGCGAAATAAATCACGGTCGTTGGGAGCAAATGACCCGGCGCGAAGTGGAGCAGAAATTTCCCGAGGAAGCCGCCGAATGGGAAAAAGACCCATATACATTTGCGCCACTCGGTGGCGAAAGTGGCCTGGCCGTGACCGCTCGTGCGTTGCCAGTGCTAATCGACCTGGTGCGACAACATTCCGGCGAAGAATTTCTCGTCGTTTCTCATAAGGCGACGATCCGGCTTTTATTGAGCTCGCTTCTCGGTTTCGATCCGCGGCGGTATCGGGATAATCTCGATCAAAAACCGGCAGCGCTGAACATTGTCGATTTTCGGGACGCTACCCGCTCGCGATTGACCTTGTTCAACGACACGTCTCACTACGAAAAAGGTGGCACGGCCATTCCCGAAATTTCCGAGTCCCGCTTGTCGAAGTGGTGGAACATGCGGAGCGAGCGCTAGCCCTAGCAGTGACGGCGTGTGGCCCACTAGTAATTGGTGCGACCGGCGGTTCAGGAACGCGCGTTGTAGCGCGGCTTGCCCGTCATGCCGGGTACGATCTTGGACGCAACCTGAATTCGGCGGAGGACGCTTTGGAATTCTATTCGTTCCACGAGAAATGGATTAATCCGTTCGTTTCAGCCGAACATCACGGCAGAACGTTCACGAAATCGGAGGCCGACCGGATGGAGGCGGAATTCCAAACCGCGCTTGAGCGCCATTATCCCGCGAATTTGCGAACGGAACGGCGATGGGGTTGGAAAGCTCCGCGCAGCATTTATTTGCTGCCGTTTCTGCATCGTCAGTTTCCGGGCCTTAAATTCATCCAGGTTTTGCGCGATGGTCGGGATATGGTGCTTTCACAGAACCAGAACCAGCTTCGCAAACACGCGGCGGCCGTTTTGACTTGGCGAGAGCGGTTGTTTCGTTCAGCACCCGAGCGGGCATTGCTCCTGTGGGAGCGGGTAAATCTACAGGCCGCTGAATTTGGCGAGTCGAATATGGGCGAAAACTATCTGCGTGTTCGGTTCGAGGATCTCTGCGCCAAGCCGGTCGAAACCACCGCCCATATCATGAACTTTCTGAGCGCTCGAGTTGATCCGGACGCTGCTGCCAGAGCTGAAATTTCCCCACCCTCTACTTTGCAGCGTTGGCGGAACTACCCGCCGGCCGTGATTGCCAACCTCGAAGAACTCTGCGGAAATTCATTGCAGAAATTCGGGTATTTAGCGTAAAAAATCCCGGAGATTACGGCCAACATAAAACCGGTAATCGATCAATTTCCGACTTTGCAATGAAGCTTTCTCTTTCGATATTGAACAGCTAACTTTTCCGTAATGGACGCTTCAACTTCTCTCGAAACCCACGGCGAACATCATCACGAAGCAGGACACGACCACGGGCACCAGGAGCTCGGTTTTTGGCGGAAATACATCTTTTCCACTGACCACAAAGTCATCGGGATTCAGTACGGCGTCTGCGGTCTGATTTTTCTCTTCTTCGGCTTTTCGCTGATGATGATGATGCGCTGGCAGTTGGCGTATCCCGGCCAGGCGATGCCGGTCATTGGTAAATGGCTGCCCTACATCTTCGGTGCCAACACCATGCCCGACGGCAAAATGACGCCGGAGTTCTACAACTCTCTCGGCGCCATGCACGGTACCATCATGATCTTTCTCGGTGTCGTGCCGGTGGCATTCGCCGCTTTTGGAAATTTTGTCGTTCCGCTCCAAATCGGCGCCCCCGACATGACCTTCCCGAAAGTAAACGCCGCCAGTTTCTGGGCGTTCGGCGTTGGCGGCGCGATCATGTTGACTAGCTTTTTTGTTCCCGGCGGCGCGGCAAAAGGTGGCTGGACCTCCTATACTCCTTTGTCCGATATCTCTGACAAGGGCCCGGGGTTCCATCCGTTTCTCAACGGCCAAACACTGTGGCTCCTTGGATTCATTTTCCTGATCACGTCGTCATTGCTCGGCGCGATCAATTTCATCACCACCATCATTCAGCTTCGCGCCAAGGGTCTTACTTGGATGCGCCTCCCGTTTTTCGTCTGGGCGCAATTCGTGACCGCGTTTTTGCTGTTGCTGGCATTCCCGCCTCTCGAAGCGGCGATCGTTATGCAACTGATGGATCGCACGGCCGCGACCAGCTTTTTCCTGCCCGCGGGAATGATCGTAAATGGTGCCCCGTTGCACATCAGTGGAGGCGGCAGTCCTCTTTTGTGGCAGCACTTATTTTGGTTTCTGGGACATCCGGAAGTTTACGTGTTGATTCTGCCGGCATTCGGAATCGTTGCCGAAATCCTGGCCAACAATTCACGGAAACCGCTTTGGGGTTACAAGTCGCTCGTTTTCTCCGTGCTCGTGATCGGTTTTCTTTCGTTTATCGTGTGGGCGCATCACATGTGGCTGACCGGAATGGGCTCGACGGTGAGCGCGTTCTTCCAAACCACGACGCTGCTAATCTCGATTCCTTCCGTCATCATTCTGAGCGCGTTTTTCATCTCGCTTTGGGGCGGCTCGATTCGATTTACCGTGCCGATGCTGTGGGCGACTGCATTTCTGCCAATGTTCGGCATTGGCGGACTGACAGGCATACCACTGGCGTTTAATTCAGCCGATCTCTACTTGCACGATACCTATTACATCATTGCTCATTTTCATTACATCGTCGCGCCCGGTACGATCTTCGGACTCTTCGCCGGCGTTTATTATTGGTTCCCGAAAGCAACCGGCCGCACCATGAGCGAATTCTGGGGGAAAGTGCATTTCTGGCCCTCGCTGATCTGCATGAACGTGATTTTTCTGCCGATGTTTTTGCAAGGGATGCTCGGTATGCATCGTCGCTGGTACGATGGCGGCCAGGGTTGGACATTGTCCGGCGAACACATCTGGGGGCTGACCGGTTTTCAATGGAATACCCCGATCTCCTGGGCCGCGTGGGTCATGGGTCTCGCCCAAATTCCATTCATCATCAATTTCTTCTGGAGTATCAAGCACGGGAAAAAGGTGAACGATAATCCGTGGGAAGCGACCACACTCGAATGGACCGCGCCGTCCCCGCCGCCGCACGGGAACTTTGTGACGACTCCAGTCGCGTATCGCGGTCCCTACGAATACAGCCTGCCCGGGCGCGAAAAAGATTTCACCATGCAGAACGAACCGGTCGAACCGTCTGAACGATCAAAGAGAATGGCCGAACCGGCGCTGGCGCATTAACGAATGGAAATCCCGTACACAATATCCACCCGGCCGGACACCGGTCTGTGGAACGCGAAGGTCGGCATCTGGCTGTTTCTAGCCTCTGAAGTCATGCTCTTCGGCGGACTTTTCTCCGCCTACGTTTTCTTGCGGCTCGACGCCCAACCGGGCGAATGGCCCCATGGTCTGCTCAACGTTCCCATCGGCACGATGAACACTGCGGTTCTAATCTTGTCGTCGGTTACGGTTGTGTTGGCGTGGGCCGCGCTCAAGATGCGGCGCTATGACGCTTATTGGTGGTACATGCTCGCCACCATTTTGTGCGGCGTCATCTTCCTCTTCGTTAAACTCTACTTCGAGTGGCCGCAGAAGTTTTCGCATTACGGCGTTTACCTGAAACCCGAAGCCCGTGAAAAGTACGAGCAATATCTTGGAAACCATCGTCGGGAAGAGAAGGGATTGGAACCGCGCATTGAGATCACCGGACATCTTGAAAATCACGAAGCGCTCACCGATTCGAATGTCAAAGAATACGAAATTGCGATGGATCCGGTGAATGCTGATCCAGACAATCCGGCAATGGACCGCCCGCACTTCATTCCACTCCCGGCTACCGACAAAGTTGCGAAAATCGAAAAGGAAGACGTGGAACGAATCAGTTCGTTCGGTCCGTGGCACAGTGCCTATTTCGCCAGCTATTTTACGATCACCGGGCTTCACGGAGCGCACGTCCTCGGAGGCGTTCTGGTTTTCCTCTACATGTGGCTACCGGTCAGCAAAAAAGTCTACCAGCGTAACCCCGAACACCTGGCCAATCGCGTCGAAGTCTCCGGACTCTTTTGGCACTTCGTTGATCTGGTCTGGATTTTTGTCTTCCCGCTTTTCTACTTACTGTAACCCATGAACAACCCGCCTGATATCGCACAGGACCCAGCCGAACACGAGGAATACGCGCATGGTGTGCAACAACACGTTTCGCGGTACCTGATGGTCGGCGGCCTGCTGCTTTTTTTCACGCTTTTGACCGTCGCGTTGTCATATGTTGATTTCGGCGGCTTCTTATCCTGGCTGTTTCACATTCATATTTCGCCGGAAGGGGGGCGGAAGTTGAACATCGCAGTCGCGATCGCGGTCGCCGCTTTCAAGGCAAGTTTGGTTGCGTTGATTTTTATGCACCTCGCCGCGGAGAAACGTCTGATTTACCGAGTTTTGATTTTCACAGGCTTTTTCGTTCTCGGACTTTTCTGGCTCACTTATCTGGCTTGGTACGACCCTATCACTCGCTAAATGTCACTCAAAGCGTTCCATATCGTCTTCGTGATTTTCTCAACGCTGCTCGCGCTGGGAGTTGGCGCCTGGTGCGTTTGGGTCAATCTCGTGGAGGGCGCGCCGGTCTACCTTGCGGGCGCGATCGCCTCATTTGCTTGTGCGGTAGCTCTTGTCATCTACGGCGTCTGGTTCTATCGAAAAATGAAACGGCTCCACATCATCACATGAAAAAGCTTTTGTCGCTCTCACTGCTGATGATCATCCTGGCTGCGCATCAGGCGAGCGCGTGTCCATTTTGTTACGGCGCGAAGGACGGGAAATCGACCGAACACATGGCGGTTGCGATCTGGTTCTTGTTTGGGGCGGTGATGTCGGTCCTTGGCGGAATCGGTGCATTCAGTTTCAAGATCTGGCGACACGGCCGGATGCCGACCCCGCCGCACGAGCAATTGATCGAGGATTTGGACGACGATGAATAGCCTGGCGCTTATCAACGAGTTTCTCGGCCTGCCGCCAAACGCTTCCGAGCATGGTTTCCAGATCGATCACATCATCGAGTTCGCCCATTGGTTTATGGGCGCGCTCTTTGTCGGTTGGTCGCTCTTTTTCGTTTTTGTTCTGATTCGTTTTCACAAGAGCCGGCAGCCGAAAGCCGATCATGCCGGCGTTAAGAGCGCGATCTCTACTCACTTGGAATTTTCCTGCGTTCTGATCGAGGCGGTCCTGCTCATCGGCTTTGCCATTCCGCTTTGGGCAAAACGCGTCAACGAATTTCCGACCGGTCAGGACGCGATCCTCGTCCATGTGGTTGGTCAGCAGTTCAACTGGACGTTTCACATGCCGGGTCCGGACGGTCAGTTCGGTAAGCGTAATATTGATCTCGTCACAAACTCGAACCCGCTCGGCATCGATCCAAACGATCCGGCTGGCAAAGATGACCTTGTCGTGTTGGGAGAATTGCACGTGCCGGTCAATAAGCCTGTGATCATTGAATTGTCGTCTAAGGACGTGATCCACAATTTCGACATTCCCCACATGCGGATCGCGGCAGACGCAATTCCAGGTTCGCTCATTCCGATGTGGTTCAAACCGATTAAGGCCGGCACTTACGAAGTCGTGTGCGGTCAGCTTTGCGGTCTTGGACATTATGGAATGAAAGGTACGCTTGTTGTCGATACGCCGGCCGATTATCAGGCCTGGCTGAAGGAACGGGCGGAATTGGCTGGGACGCAAAGCACGCCGCCTGCGGCACAACCGGCGCCGGGCGCACCGTCGAACGAAAATCCTTCAGCGAAACCAGAACAAAAACCGGCCAAACCCGCACCAAGTCCCGGCGGCGAATAGTCGAAGCGGGGAAGTGGCGCAAACATCGATATCGCCGGCGCGCTGGCTTAATCGCTTTGCCTGGTTCACTGCGTTCGCGACACTGCTGCTGATTTGCAGCGGCGGAATGGTCACCAGCAAAGGGGTCGGGTTAGCCGTGCCCGATTGGCCGACCACCTTCGGCTACAACATGTTTCTGTTCCCCGTTTCGAAATGGATCGGTGGGGTATTATTCGAACACACGCATCGTCTCATTGCCTCGACGGTCGGGTTTCTCACGATCATTCTTGCGATTTGGCTCTGGCGCGTTGAAGATCGGCAAACCGTTAAAACGCTTGGGCTGCTTGCGGTCGGCGCGGTTATTGTACAGGGGATTCTCGGTGGCCTGCGCGTCACAATGTTGAAAGATCAGATCGGGATCTTTCACGCCTGTCTTGCTCAGGCGTTTCTTGGATTGCTCGTCCTGATCGCAATCATGACGACAAACTTTTGGCGATCCCTTTCTGCAGATGTCAATCTGAGGAAGGTTCGCCCGCTCAAGACGATTGCGGTGGCGACGACTGTTGCGATCTATGTTCAGCTCGCGCTCGGCGCAACCATGCGGCATCAACACAAGGATCTCGCCATTCTCGATTTTCCGACGACCAACGGCGCGTGGATTCCGGACACTAGCGCGGAGGCGCTGGCGAAAATCAACGCCTGGCGCGATGCGCGCGCTCTGTCGGATGTCGACGCGTTTCAAATCTGGCTGCAAACGGTGCACAGGTTCGTCGCGGTCCTGATTGGTGTTGGCGTGATCTTTTTCTGTGTCCGCGCGCTGCGAGATGCCCGAACGGTTGGCGCGCTGCGCCAATTGTCGATCTTGTGGGTGATTTTATTTCTCACCCAATTCACGCTCGGCGCCTGGACGATGTGGAGTAATAAAGCGGCCGATATCGCGACAACGCATGTCGCAGTCGGTGCGATCATGTTATCGTTCGGGGTGAGTGCGTGGGCCATTTGCTCGCGTGTTTTGCAAAAGAGGAATTCATGAAAGCGACGGCGATTGACTCGAACTCGGGCGAGGTCGAAAAATCACGTCCCGGATTCGTGCGCGATTTAATTGAGTTGGTCAAAGCGCGTTTGACGTTGCTCGTCCTGCTTACGACCGCGGTCGGCTTTTATCTTGGCGCGGAAGGTCCGATCAACTGGACGGCTCTTGTCCAAGCGGTCTTAGGAACAGCTGCTGCCGCTGCCGGTGCCGCCGCGCTTAATCAGTGGTGGGAACATCGTCTGGATGCGCTGATGCAACGAACCCAATCTCGGCCAGTGCCGGCGGGCCGAATGCGGCCGGTGGAAGCGCTCGCAATTGGAAGTGCTCTATCAATCTTTGGCGTGACGTATCTAGCGATTGTCTGTAACGCGTTGAGCGCAGCCCTCGCCGCTATCACGATCATTATTTACATCTTCGCCTACACCCCGCTGAAGCTCGTCAGCACATTCAACACGGCCCTTGGCGCGATCCCCGGCGCCCTGCCGCCCATGATCGGCTGGGCCGCGGCGCGCGGAACGTTGAACGCCGGCGCGTGGATGTTGTTTGCGATCCTGTTCCTTTGGCAACTCCCGCACTTTTTCGCAATCGCCTGGATGTATCGCGATGATTACGCGCGGGCCGGCTTTCAAATGATCTCCGGCGAAGACCGGACTGGTGAACGCAGCGCCAGCCAAAGTGTCTTCTTTTGCATGTTGCTTTTGATCGTAGCCGGATTGCCGGCTTACCTGGGGATCGCCACTGTTTTTTATCTTTTGGCCGAACTGATTTTGGGCGGCATCTTTGTTGCCGTGGCGATGCGGTTTTTGAAGACGCGTGCGAGATCGGACGCCCGGCGGTTGTTTCTTACATCGATAATCTATCTTCCGCTGTTACTCGGCGCGCTGGTACTAAGCAAAGCATGAACGGGACAGCCGCGACGTTAGAGCGACAATCGTCGAGAGCGACCACGCTTTGGAAAGCGACGCTGATCGCAATTCCAATCGTGACGCTTGGGCTCTTGCTTTGGTTGCGGCAACTCGAGGTAACCGCGCTGCGCCAGCGAACGGTTTCGACCTACGGATCAGTTCCGGAATTTCAATTGATCAATCAGGATGGAAAAAATTTCGGCTTAGCCGATTTGCGCGGCAAGATTTGGATCGCCGATTTCATTTATACAACTTGTCCGGGTCCGTGTCCCATGATCAGCAGCCGAATGAGCGAATTGCAGAAGCCGCTCGAGAAGACCGATGTCCACCTGGTTTCGTTTACAGTCGATCCGTCAAAAGACACTCCAGAGGTTTTGCGCACTTATGCGGAACGGTTGCGGGCTGAGCCGGGACGCTGGGATTTTCTGACTGGTGCGCGATCAACTATCTACAATTTATCACGGAATGGATTCAAACTGGCGGTTTCGGACGGCAGTGATGCCCTGGGAATCCCTGTGCACAGCACCCGAATTATTCTGGTGGATCGTCACGGTGAAATCCGGGGCTATTACGACGCCGCTGAGACCGACGCGGTGACCAAGCTCGTCGCGGATACGACGCATTTGTTGCGTGAGCAGCCAAAATAAATCAACCGACCGGCTCAGGCCCGGTTGTTGATTCTTCTTTGCAAACCATTCGCAGATAATCGCGGTATTCGCCGTTCGGCAGTTTGTCGATGGTCTTTTCGAGTTGCGACTGCGTGATAAATTTCATCCGGAGGGCGATTTCTTCGAGGCATGCGACCTTCAATCCCTGGCGATGCTCGATTGTTGCAATGTAATTGCCGGCCTCGAGTAAACTGGTTTGCGTTCCGGTGTCGAGCCAGGCCATGCCGCGGCTAAGCAACTTCACGTGGAGCTCGTTCTTTTTGAGGTAGAGCAAATTCAAATCCGTGATCTCAAGCTCACCACGGCCCGAAGGTTTGAGCCTCTTGCAAAGATCGACAACCTGCTTGTCGAAAACATACAGGCCGGGCACGGCGAAATGAGTCTTTGGCCGCTTGGGTTTTTCTTCGAGGCTGATCGCGCGCCCGTCGGCGCCGAATTCAATCACTCCGTAGCGCTCGGGATCGCGCACCTGATACGCGAAAATGCACGCGCCGCTTTTGAGCCTGAGGGCCTCGCGAAAGAAATCGAGTTTTCCGTAGAAGATGTTATCGCCCAAAATCAGGCATGCCCCGGAATCGCCGATAAATTTCTCGCCAATCAGGAACGCCTCGGCGATCCCGTTCGGTTTTGATTGTTCGGCGTAATCGATTCGAATCCCAATCTGCGATCCGTCACCCAGATAATCGCGTAGCATTGGACAGTCTTTCGGCGTGGAGATGATCAGCACATCCCGGAGGCCGCCAAGCATGAGCGTGGCAAGCGGATAACAGATCATCGGCTTGTCGTAAACCGGCAGCAGCTGTTTGCAGACGATCTTGGTCAGTGGAAAAAGCCGGCTGCCGGCGCCGCCCGCGAGAATGATCGCCTTCTTGGTCATGCAATCTCTAAGGAAAGCAGGAACGCAGGAATTTCGAAGAATTTATTTTCTTTTCCTGCTTTCTTGCGTCCCTGAGGGATTCAGGTCAGGAAAACCGGACGTCTTTCCCGGGATCCATTTCGAAATCCAGACTAAGGGAGTCAGCCGTGTTCGGCTTGATGATTTCTTCCATGAATTTTACGAAGATGGGGTCCTCCCGGAAAATGGCGAACTTGTCCATGGATTCGAAATCGATCGCGATGAAAAAGGGCCAGGGGAGCTCGGGATCGACCCGCTTTCCGCATTTGATGTTCAGCACCTCTGGAATTTTCAGCAATTGCATGCGCGTGTTCATCATCATCTCCTCGACGCGAGCGGGAGTGACCTCAGGCTTCAACTTGTAAAGGACGATGTGGTGAATCATGGAAGGTTAAAGGTATTAGGCGCACTCGGCTGGGCGCGCAAGTCGGAAACGGTACTATAAAAGTCAGGTTTTTCGCGTCGGTTTTTGCCCGGCAAATCGACCGGCCTGTCCGTAAAACGCGGCCTTTATTTCTGCCGGTAAAGAAGGTAAATGCCGCTCCGTTTGATCATTTCGCACTGTTCGCAATTCTGCTCCGAACTGAGGACGATCGCGCCCGCCGGGGGCTTGATTCCGTTCTCAAGATGGACGAATTCCGAGCGCGGGCGCTTTTCAATCGCGGCGTACCAAAGGCCATCGATGTAGGACGGTCCGTAGAAGCCGTCCCTGAGATAAATTGGCCGCTGCGGCTGCGCCACTGCGGCATCAAACGCTTCCTGATATGGGGCATCGAAGAAAGCGCCGCGCCCCGGTCCGTGAAGCCGATAGATGCGCTGGAAACGCACAGCCTCGAAGATTGTCAGCGCCAAAACCACGACGAGCAGAGCGAATCGGACCGACCACGGAACAAAGGACAAGGCTGCAACATTCTGAATCGAATCCCGCGGCCATTCGCCGCTGAGAAGCCATTCCAGCGCCGGAACGGTAAGAAGTAACAGGAAAACGGGTAACCCAAGCAGGCGCAAGGCGTGAAAAGGCTCGTAGGTAATCGCTCCGGGAACAATCGACACCGCGAGGCCGTAAAATGTGAAACGCCACCACGGTTCTCGACGGTGGCGGATAACGACAACCAATAAGCCCAGCATAGCGAGGAAAAATGTTGCAAAGAAAAATACGCCTCCGGCCTCTACGACGTGGTGGCGTGGCAACGGATGACCGGTTTGAAGCAATCCGAGCACGCTTTGGTCCTCCAGATAGCGTCGGATGAATTGCGCAAACGCGTCCCGCCACGGAACGCCCGGTTTAATGTAAGTGGCCAGCTCGAACCGGTTCGCTACTGCCCCCGGATGGCGCCAGCTAAAAATCAAAGTTGGAACCAATGTTAATCCATAAACGCCCCAGACTTTGATGATCCCAATTAAGCGACTGCGGGTTGTGGCAAAGAAAAGTAAGCCGAGCGCAAAGAGCGGAGCGAGGACGCGCCCGGCAAAATACCCGTAAGTCAGCAAGGCAAGACTCCCGGCGAGGAACAGAATCTCTCGCCAGCTCCATTTTTCTCTTGTCTGCGCGCGATACGCCGCCAAAAGAAAAAGCATCACCGCCATCGGAACAAAATGGGCGTCCCAAACCAGACGGCTTTCTTCGAACAGCCAAGGAGTCAGCAGCGCTGTTCCAGCGACGATGATGCCGATAGAAGCCCGGCCGGAAATTCGTTTCGCCAGGACACCAAGCAGCAGACAAGCGCTGAACATCCAAAATGCGGCGAACATTCGCGCGGCTACAATGCTCGGCGGCACGAAACGAAAGAAGAGCGCCATTAAATAAATCGTGACCGGATTCACGTAAGATACGGAGGGTCCTGAGTACCATTGAACAAGCAGTGGGAGGCGCGGACCAAATTCACCGTGCCCGGTCCGAGAAATCAGATACGCATTGTAAGCCGTCGCCGATTCATCCATGTAAAACCCCGGAGGATTCCGGGCGATGCCGGCGGTGTAGACCGCAAAAAGCGCAAGAAACGCAGCCACGAGCAACGGGCGTCTCAGATTATTTTTGTTAAGGAACGTCCGGATTTCCATTGCGGGAGCAATGTGCTCAGTATACCGCGAAGTCTAGCTCCGCTTCTATTTTAACGTGTCGTCAAACCTCGATTATCCCGCATGCCCGCTATGTCGCAGCGATAAGCACGACATTGCGTTTCGTCTACAAGACCCGTACACGGTTGTGCGCTGTGCCGAGTGCGGGTTGCATTATCTCTCTCCGCGGCTGCAGGCCAACACGATGCAACGAGTTTACCGTGAGCCTTCGTACTATGAAGGCGGCTCATCCGGTTACAGTGACGGGAGTTACTCGTTTCAGGAGCGGGCCCTGAGAGCAACGTTCCGCCGATTTCTTTTCAATCTGAACAAGCGCCGACTCACCGGCGGCCGGCTTCTGGAAATCGGTTGCGGCCCCGGCTACCTCTTAGACGAAGCCAAGCCGTTCTTTGAGCGGCGGTTCGGGACAGAATTCTCACCCGAGATCGCAGCGATCGCGCGCCGCACCGGAGCCGAAGTTTTTGTCGGCGGGATTGAGCAGGTGCCCGCCCATCTCAAGTTTGATTGTATCGTCGCGACTCAGGTGATCGAGCATGTTTACGACCCGCTATCTTTCGTCCAACAGCTCGCCGATCATGCTTTGCCGGGCGGTCATATTGTTCTCGCTACGCCCGACATCGGCGGTGTATTGAGGAAAACTATGGGTCGGCGGTGGCCGTCTTTCAAAACGCCGGAACACGTCGTTTATTTCGATTTTGGAACTCTGAGCTCGCTCCTGCGATGCGCCGGGCTGGACGCTGTTCGGCGGCTGCCTTACCCGCACGCTTTTCCGTTTGGATTGCTCGCGGCCAAATTTGGGATCGCTTTGCCGCGCTGGCTCGCCCGGGTTCAAACGTGGGTGCCAGCCACAACTGTTGCTGCGTATGGAACCGTCCGAAAGGCCTAAATCACCTCTAATCTCGGTCGTCATTCCGGTTTTTCGCGAAGCCGCTCAAATTCCCGATCTTGTTGCATCGGTTCGAAATCATCTGAACGAAGCGGGCGCGCGCTACGAACTCGTCCTGGTCGATGACGGTTCGCCTGACGACAGCTGGGCGACCATAACGGCTGAAGCAAAAAGGGACGCCAACATTCGTGCGGTACGTTTGAGTCGAAACTTCGGCAAAGAATCAGCATTGTGCGCGGGCTTAGAGCATGCCCGCGGTGACGCTGTGATCGTCATGGACGCGGATGGACAACATCCGCCATCACTGCTCCCGGAAATGTTGAGTCGTTGGCAATCGACCGATGCCGACATTGTGGAAGCCGTCAAAATACGTCGGGGGCACGAGTCGATCTCGAGCAAGCTTGGCGCCCTGCTTTTTTACGAACTGTTGAATAAACTGTCCGGATTTCATTTCAAGGGAGCGTCGGATTTCAAGCTGATGAATCGCAAGGCGGTCAATGCCTGGCTGGAGATGCCCGAGCGCAATGTGTTCTTTCGAGGAATGACGGTTTGGATGGGCTTCAAGACGGTCCAGGTTCCCTTCGAAGTCGTGCCACGCTCGGCAGGTCAATCGGCCTGGTCGGCCCTGAAGCGTTTAAAGTTAGCGCTGGTTGGAATTACCGCATTCTCATCCTTTCCGCTTCATTTCGTGACTCTTGCCGGCGGCATATTCTTTCTCGTATCGGTCGTATTAGGTGTGCAGACGTTGTATTTGAAGCTCGCTGGCCGCGCCGTCAGCGGATTTGCCACCGTAATTTTACTGGAGCTGATCATTGGCAGTTTGTTGATGATCAGCCTGGGCATCATCGGCGAATATCTCGCCCGTATTTTCGAAGAAGTTAAGCGCCGTCCGCGCTACGTGGTCACGGAGTCGATCAACTCCGCCGACCGAAATTAGAAACCGAGCGAATTGCGTTAGAGATCGATCTCGACCACGCGATCCCCGAAAGCGCAAAGCACATAAAGTTTCCTGTCCACTAGCACAAGGCCAGCGGCGCCTTCAACTTTATCGGGAGCTCGCGGGTTCAAAACTCCAACTCGCGCGCCGTTCAAGTCGAACACCAATACTGCATCCATGTTCGCGCTCGACGCGTATAATCGGCCGCTCTTTGAATCGACCGCGAGATCTTCGAAGCCGTAGGGTAGGCGCCAGTCCGGCACAGCCCATTTCGTCAGGAACTTTCCGTTCAAATCGAAGACTTGAATCCGTTGGTTTCGAGGATCTGCCACGTACACTTTGTTCGTGACCGGATCGACCGCGACCGAAGTTGGGTCGTCAAACTGACCGTCGCCGTTTCCTTTTGTGCCCCACGTCGTCAGCGGTTTAAAATTTTGATCGAATTTCACGATCCGCGTACGGCCCTGATCGACGACGTAGATAGATTGGTCCGGACCAATGGCAATCTTGCGCGGGCCATAAAATCCGGGATCGGGTCCCTTCCATTCGGCAATGAAACTGCCGTCGGGCGTCAGTTTTTGAATTCGGTGATTGGAGGCTTCCGCGACGTAAATGTCGCCGGTGCGGTCGACAGCAATTCCATTGGGGTCGCCCAGCTGACCGTAGCCAGCTCCCTTTGTTCCAAAGGTCGCGACGAAAGCGCCCGTCAGCAAAAATTTCTCGATCCGTCCGTTGTTTGTATCGGAAATGAAAATGTTTCCTGTGCTGTCGGCGGCAATTCCGTGCGGCGAATCAAATTGTCCATTTGCCGTTCCCTGGCCGCCTTCGAACATACTGGCGGCCACCTGAGGCGCTGATTTCATGTCGACTGAAGCCTTGGCGGGCACTTCGTAAATCATCAGCGAGTTGTACCGATTTTCTTTGTCTTCAAATACTTTCGGGAAGTAACGGGAGTAAATCTGTTCGTTCGGCCGTTTGATGAAGTCGCCATGGCGGACCGCGTTGTCGTAAGCTACGTAGGCGATACCGTTGTCCTTCAGCAGTTGAAAAACCTTCGCCGGGTCCTTGCTCTCAAATAGCTCGCGATAAACTCGGTCCCGCTCGGTCGAGTCGTAACCGGCCGACCAACCGTAATACGGCCATCCGTAAAAAACGCGGCGCCCGGCCATCAAAATCGGATGATTAACAAAGCGATCGGTCAGAAAAATATCGCGCGGCTTGGTTTCCTTTTTCAGCCAATCGATTAGCGGATCATTTCGAAAGGCGACCTCGCTCCAATAACCGTTGTGAAGCGGAAACAGGTCGATGATTCCCCCGGGAAGGATCAAGAGAAACAAGATGATCGCGGCAAACTTTCCGGGCAGCGCGGTTCCGCGGATGGAGAGTTGCCACAACCTCCAAAGACCATATGCGACGAACAAATTGGCCATGATGGCCCACATGTGGAGAAACTTCTGGTTGGCCAGGACCTCTACCGTTAGCTGACAAAGGAAGGCGACAGCGACGAGAGCGGAAATCGCTACAAAAAAGCGTCTTTGCAAAGAGGTTGCGAAAATCAAAGCCACGACGAGCAAAAGCCATTTAAAGCCGAAACTGAACCCGAGATAGGCGATCACGTTCCAGGCACTCGGATTTTCAACCGTGTAACCCCAATGGAACAGACTTGGCATCTGGTGCCGGCCGGCTCCAGTGCATAAGTATAGAATCTGAGGCAGCGCGGCGACTCCAGCACTAATTGCCAGCGCCAGCATTTGGGGTCGGAACGGACAAAGAATTAACAGCGATGCCAGGACCGCTGCCGCTGCAATGAAGACCGCGCTGTTCCACATCGGCAAAAGCCCGAGCAGGATCCCCGAAAAAATGAAACCAGCCCAGGCGTTTGCTGATGGTCTGGGTAAATCGGTGAATTCAACCGCAGGCACCTTCGACGCATGGGCCGTCACGCGTTCTTCAAAAAACATCCGGTAGCGAAGCAACAGGAAAATCAAAACCAGAAGAAACAGTGCGATGGCGATCGCGAAATGTCGCTGATTTGCGTAAGTCACCTGCGACCAAACACCCCAAAGCTCGCCGCGATAGGGAAAGACCGACGGAAGAAAATCGTGCCGCGTAAAGATATTGTAAATCGCGGCGCCCAAAGAGTGTTGTTTGGAAAAAAACGGGATGTAGGAGAGCGATCCGAAAAAGAAGAAAAGGATTGCGCCGACGCGTCCGACCACCCGCGACTGGAATAGCACTTCCCCGAGTACCATCACCAGGACGAGCATTGCCGCCAGCGACAGGATGCTAAGGAGATTCAGGCCCCACGCCGCATCAAAGCCGAGGAATTCGAGATTTCCGGCGAGAAAGTAGAAAAGAAAATGGTAACGGATCCGTTCGCCGGAAAAATGCGGGTATTCGGTGGGGAAATTATGACCGACACCGAAACTCTGAATCAGCGCCGTGTTCGGGCCGAAATCGCTGTATTCGTTGTTGCCGATCTGAAGCCTGCCGTCGCTCGAGTTCAGCGTGGCAAACATCATCCACGTGGCCATTGCACAGAACGCGCCGATCAACAGCCAGTCGATTTTGTCGGAGCCGGGGGCGCGAGGAACGTTTGGCGGCGACTTCGCCTCGCGCGGCGCGGATTTGAAGATCCTGCGTCGCCAACGCGGCCACGTGAAGATGCCGATCACTATGGCGAAGAAACAGAGGTTGCCCCCGAAAAGCGGAAGCGAGGCGTAAGCAAACGCGAGCGCCGCTAAATAGGTGATCCAACCTGAAAGAAGCAGACCGACAACTAGAGCCGCAGCAAAGCGATGCGGAACGGATACGAACGAATAAAACCGCCGGCAGACGCGGTCGCCGAAACAAACTGCTACTGCGAGGTAGACCAGAGCTAACATGCGGCAATCCTCGCGAGTTTAGTGATTCGATCGTCCTCTGCCAAACCGCCTGAGCGAAGGCGCCTTACCTTTTGAAATCGAGCGCGCCCTTCTTGAGCGCATAAACGTAACCCACCATAAGGATCATGATGAAGCTCAGCATGCTCCAGAAAATGACGCTGCTATGCGCGATCGCTTCCTTGTAGACGACGGCCCACGGATACATGAACACGATCTCCAGGTCGAACAGGATGAAGAGCATCGCTACCAGGTAGAATTTTACGCTGAAGCGCGGCTGGCCTTCCCCCTGCGGAATCATTCCGCACTCGTAAGCAGTATCTTTCGTCGGGGTGCGATGCCCGGTTTTACCGAGCAACATACTCGTGAGCAACGCCGACACGGCGAAACCAATGGCTACGATGATCTGCAGGAGCACCGGCAGATATTCGCGAATCATTAGCGGCCCCGGAATGCTAGGCCCGACGTGCAGTTATTTTACCGCGGCCAGTCGATTACTCGGAATGTGCCCGTTTTGCGGCGCAATTGCTTTGGCCAACGATGAGGGAAGTCCCTTGTATTTCTTGCCATTCTTCCTCACCGCACCGCGTGCGACCAGGTTCTGCAGTTTTTCGTAAGCACGCAGACGGAGCATTTCCTCGCCTCCGCTGGCGGCGTTTCGCGCGCGGAGATTCTCGTGCACAATATCAAAGAGTTCCTTAAACTCGTAGGAGGCACGACGAGATAGCACCGCCACGAGTTCCTCGGTAACCAGATCGGGAACTCGACGAGAAAATGCGTTTTTCTTGAGAATAGCCATAGGGGCGAAACAGTAACACAATTTGGCCAAACTAACAGCACAATCGTAACAGAGCCCGACCCCATCGGGCCATGCTGGGTAAACAGTGCCGAAATGTCGCACTTTGGCGACAGTTTTGCCTGCCCGTTTCGAGGTTTAATGCTGCCCGGTTTCGCCCCAAAGAATTGCCGGTAATCCGATGCCGACCGCCGCCTCACTCAACGTCACCGGCCCGACCGATTCGGTGACGTAACCGTCACGCTCATATCGTTGCGAGGACACGATCGGGCTCAGGTGTTTGGCGACAATTTCCGCGGGCGGCAGCTTTCCTACATCGACATAATCCGAGATCGCCGGCATGAACGCCGCGCTCATCAGCAGCATCGGTCGCAACGCGGCATCCAACCGCGAGTAAAGCATTGCAGCGTCGACGTAAACGAAAGCTCCCATTGGCGCCGGCACTGCGCGGGACGCTGTTTTGTACGTTGGCGAACTCGCAAGACCGGATAATGATGAAGTTTGGGCGCTGCGATTTATCGCCGATTCAACCGAAACCGAATCGAGTCCGACAATCAGCGTTTCCTTTGACAGAGCCAGGGTCGGCGTGATCGCCAGCAACGCTGCCGGGGTTTGCATGTAAAAATAAACAACGCCGTCCTTCTCGGTTTTGGTCCAGACCGCATCCTCGTCGATCCCGTGAGTGAGCGCGTCCACGAGCTTGCTCGCGCGTGCAAAATCATTGACCCGCAAAGTCGCAATGATGGACGGCCAGCGAGAACGTTGGGGCCAGTCGGCCAGCGATCCCAATTCCAGATCGAACGCCGCCTTCCAGTCGTCGACAGTCACGCCAACGCGCGCGGTCGCGTCGAAAATCTTCTGCAACCACGTTCCAGCAGGCAATGCAGCGTGGTTGATTTCGCCGAGCCTCTCGGGATTAATCAGCGTCGCGATATACAAAAAAGTCTCGGCTGTTCCGAGATCGAGCGAAGCACGTGTTAAGTGTCGGTCCGAGTGGGTCTGCGCCATGCCAACGAACAATAGGTCGCGCATTTTGCCGCTATCGAAACGCGTCGTGCCACACAGGCTGCGAATTTGGTCGACAACCGCGATTTGACTCCCGGCCGCACCGATTGCGTTGCGGAGTGACGTGAGCCTTTCGGAAATGCCCTTGGGCTGAACGTAGAATAGAAACGCATAGCTTGCGGGCATGTGCGCCAAAGCGCCGCGGAATGTTTCGTCGCTTGCGAGAGTAGTCTGGGGATCCTTTTCCCGCCCGTCCGCGCGATCTAGCACCCTTTTCAATTCGGCGAGATCGTTGGAAGCGAAAAACCATTGCCCGTCGTAAACCGTCGCAATTTGATTCGGCTCCACGCCAACGATGTCGATCTCGTGTTGCTGGTAATCGATACTTTCGTGCGCGGACGCGTCACGCACGAGTTGCGATCGCCATCTGTCGATGACTTTGTCAGCGTCTGACTGGCTCCCGTGAAATCGGAAACCGCCGATAAAATGTGGATTGTTCTCTTCGATCGAAGCGACAGCTACGAACGCGTCTTTTGGTGAGAGTTTTTCGAGGTCGGACAGCGTTTGCGATGTGGTGTCGCGCTGGGGCACTTTCGAGAGGGGCCGGTGGAGGAACTCACGGACTGCCGGTTCTTCGTAAAGCTTATAAATGTCGGTTTGATGCCAGTCGTCCCGGCTGCGATTAAAATCAGGTAGATGAACAAGCGCGACCGTGTTCCGCGGAAGAAGAGCCGTGACCGCCGTGTTCGACGTGCCCTGGACATGGCGGACGGTGTAAACAACTCCACCCGCCGCGACTGCGGCAAGGGCGATTAATAAACAAACACGTTTCATGATGAGGGATGGTCGATACTCGATGCTTGATGCTAGATCAAACGGTCCATCCAGAGTCCAGTATTGATCGGCTTACGCCCTGGGGTGAAATTGACGATGCACCGATTTGAGCCGCTGTTGATCGACGTGGGTGTAAACCTGCGTCGTCGAAATGTCGGCGTGACCAAGCATTTCCTGAATAATTCGAAGATCAGCACCGTTGCTGAGCAGATGCGTCGCGAAGCTGTGCCGTAGCAGGTGTGGATAAATGTTTTTCTCCAATCCGGCGTGGCGCGCTTTTTCCTTCACGATCTGCCAGATCCGGGTGGTCGTTAATTTCGTTCCGCGTTCGGACAGGAAAATCTCGCTTCCCGTACGGCGTTTCACCAGTTTCGGCCGTTCGGTCGACAAATAAACCGCCAGTGCTTCGCATGCTTTTCGGCCCACCGGCACCATTCGCGTCTTGTTGCCTTTGCCGATTACGCGGATCACGCCGTCTTCGGGATGAAAATTTTCCAGACGCGCATTGGCCAGTTCGGAGATGCGCAATCCGCTCGCGTAGAGCAGCTCGATCATTGCCCGGTCGCGCAAGCCATGCGGAGCTTTCATGTCGATGCCGTTTAGCAACTGCTCGACCTGAAGCTCGTTCAAAGTTTCCGGCAGATATCGCTCGATTCGCGGCAGACTCAGAGCCTCGGTCGGATCGCGCTCGATTGCGCCCTTCCCGGCGAGGAATCGAAAAAAAATCTTTAGCGCCACGACGATGAGTTTTATCGACGCAGCGGAAAGCCCGGCCCGTTTCTTATGGGCCAAATACTCGCTGAAGATGGCGAGATTGACCGCTTTGAAACTTTCGACTTTGCGCGTGCCTGCGCACCATCTCGCGAAATCGATCAACGATCGCTGGGTGGAAAGCTGGTAATTATCGGAAAGTCCACGCTCAACCGCCAGATAGCGGATGAACGACTCGATGGATTCCTCCACCGGGGGAAGATGAATCAAAATCGCGAATTAAAAACTAGAAATTCACTGGCCCCAACGCGTGCTCTTCCGTTCGCGCCCCTTCCCGAGGCTTCGCCCTGGGGCGCGTCACGATTGACAATCGAAGACCAAATGTCCGATCATCTTTTGAGGATGAGCCTTGACCTGAACACGATTCTTAAAGATTGGCCGCACGAAAACCGGGCCATTAAAGTGCGCAAAATTCTTGGGCTCGATGGCCGGCACAAGTTGCAGCTCCGGATCGACCTTGGCGTTTTACAGATGGAGTTGAGCGGCCGGCCTGACGGAATGCGCCCGCACGGCTGCGAATCGCTGCTTACCTATCATCAATTGCGGGCCACGCGCGCTGAAGCCCTCGGCGAAAGTTACCAGCTCACGCCGGAACAATGCGCCGAGCTCCAGCAGGAAGGCATTCAATATTACCACCGCTACCTGAGCTTGTTTCAGATCAACGATTTCCACGGCGTCGTGCGCGACACGCAACGGAATCTCGATCTTTTCGATTTTGTCGATGCCCACACTGAGCGGGACGAGCTTTCCTGGACGCTCCAGCAGTTTCGTCCCTACGTGCTGATGATGAACACTCGGGCCAAGGCGTCCATTTTCCTCGGCCAGGGAAAATTCCAGGATGCGATCGGGGAGATCAAACGCGGGCGGGAGATGATCACGGAATTTTTCCAGGGCTCAAACTTTCCGGAGTTGGCCGCGAAAAGTTCCGAGATCCATTTCCTGGACGACTGGCTGAAAGAAGTCGCGGCCAAACGTCCGCGCACCAAACTCGAAATCATGGAGCGCGAAATGGAAACTGCGGTTGCGAAAGAACTTTACGAGCGCGCTGCGGAGTTGCGCGACGCAATTGCGAAGTTAAGAGCTGCTGAAACAGCGCCGGCCGGGCACAACGTCTGATCGGTAACCGCGGATTACGCGGATGACAGCGTCCGGGTTGATTGTTGAGAGTTAAGGGACTGAAGTTAGGATTGCTGAATGATCCCCCGAATTCGAGAATTGATGTCGGGCAAGTCGATCTGTCGCGGCAGTCTCTGACCGTCGACAAGCCCTCAGCGGCCAGACTTAGCCTCACATTTCGGCTTGTGAGCTAAGCGCGGTGGTTTCAAAATCGGCGGCATGAAATTTCTCCCGGCTATCGCCGCGCTGTTTGCAGTTGCGTTGTTGTTCCCGTCGAAGTCATTCGGGGGAAAGAAGAAGAACTCACCGACTCCCGTCCCTGACACGAGCGATCACATCACAGCGGTGCATCTGACTTCGATCGCGATCAGCCTTTACGCGACGCACGCGGCGAAAGAATACAAAGTTACGCCCGCGACGAAGATCACCGTCAACGGGCAATCGTCTCGTTTAGACGGGCTCGCGACGGGAATGTCAGTCGTCGTCACCTCTGCGCCTGACGGCGTCACCGCCGCCGCCATCGACGCCAGGACTCGAAGATAAAAATTTCTCTATTCGAAAACTTCTTCGAGCTGTTGATCAATTACTTCGCCGGTAAATCGATCAATTGCGACGTGTAGCCAATAACGCTTCTCACCTTCAACGACAAAATCCGCAAGCGTACCCGCCGTTGGCGGATACCTCCCGGATTGCGCGATCACATCGATCATTAATCCCCAGGTTCGCGTTTGTGTAACTTCCCCAAGCGCGCGACCGATGGTTTCCTTCTGTTCCTCGCTAGCGCTACTGATGAAATTTCCAGCCGCAGCAACCAGGCGGGGGATGTCTTGCCGGCCCAGAGCGGGCTTGGTGAGCGTACCTTCGGAGCCGCCGCTCGTATTTGCGATTATTCCAATGTTGGCATTCGGAGTTGGACTGGCAGCGGCATTGTTCGAGGCGGCCAAGCCCATCGGCGAAGCGGAAGGTTCTGCCGTGATAGTGCCCTTGAGAAGCGCCGCAATGACGGCTGGATTCTGTGTGTTCAGACTCACGGGTCCTGCGCGAACCGGCGCGGTGTTGTATGTAAAAAGATCGAGCAGAGGAGCGTCTGGACTGCCTGCAGTAGAGAAATCGATAGTTTTCGGATTAGGCGACGGCGTTGGTGTGGCCGCCGCCGAAGTGCGAAATGCATAACCCAATTCTCCGACGTTTCGGAACGGTCGATTGAGCATCACGTAGGTCGGAATCGCGGGCGGCGGAGCCGGTAACATTCCCGCCGGTAGAGGAAATGGAGATGGAACGGGCGAAGGCGATGGGCTTGGCCTCGCTGGGTCATTATTTTCCAGTCCGAGGACCCAGCCTCCACTGTATTCTATCATTGTTGTCGTCGTTCCGGTTGTCGGATCCGCAGCGGTATCGTCGTCATATTGATCGATGATCGCTGCTCCGATTGATAGAGACGTGTAAATGTGGGTCGAGTCGTCGGAGTTAGTGCGATTGATCGCGTAATTAAGAAGCTGAAAGAATTCCGGGTTGTTTGTGAACGAGGGAACGCGGTCTATCGGCGTGGATCCCGATGAGCCAACGTATTGCCAATGTCCTGGAACGGCGGGCGTCGGAGGAGTTCCGGCGCTACCCGGAGTTCCAGTTTTCCATTTTAGCCCAAAATATTTTTGGATATCAGACAATGAAACCGCGGCGGGATTGGGTTTCACCAGCGCTAAATTTCCGAGCGCAAATCTTTGGGTGAGAGAAGCTGTCTCCGTGGTCCAAGTGGGTGCATTAATCTCACGCGAAAACGTTCCCAAGAATTGCAGCATATTGACGCTGCCTGAAATGCTGCTGCGGAAAAGCTCAATGAGTTCTTTGCGATTAGCGAAGCTCTGGTCGGTTCGGCCGTTGTAAACCGTATTCGCCACGGACCTAAAGTCGCGAGCCGTATCCAGAAAATAGTTTAGGAAGTTCGAGCCGTTGGGCGTTGGTGATAAGGTCGGAAACGTACCGGAACTTTGAAGCGTCGCGTAGTTACGCCAGGCCACGATTCTGCTAACTGTTGTGGGATTGGGCGTAGAGCCACCGGAGGTAGTCTTCATTCCAGTGAGATCTGCGAGTGCCGCGCTACCTTTTCGACCGAGCTCGGTTGCGGGCGGTGTCGGAGAAGGCAGCCCCACCAAATTCGCGTCGCATAAGCCGCCTTCATCGTAGACTGCATAGGCGTACCGCCCGATGGCAAAGCTCGTATTTGAAATGCTCGCATCTGACAAACTCGAGTTCCAATTGTTGAAACTAGTCGGACCATTTCGAGTTACTATTACCCAATCAGGAGCCCAGTAGTTTGGCCCAGAAAAACCAGACGTGATGGGATTGGATGTAGTGTCGCCCGTGTTTGATTTTGGAATCAAGTAATGACTGTTCCATCGGCTCAACGACACGGTTCGACCGTTTAGCGACGTATCTGCTGTCGAGTTTACCGCTGACGCACGACTCGGAACTCCAGGCGCTAAAATACTATCCGACCGTACGCTGCGGCGAATCAAGTTGGGAATAATCGGCGTCGAACCTGAGGCCGGCTTCGGACTGCGTTGCGGACCGATGTTCGCGCTAACGGGAGGCATTCCGGCGTTTGCCATCTCCTGTTTGAAGTCGGCGACCACGATGTCGAGTGCGCTTCGAGCTAGCTGATCCGATTTCGCGTGGTTGAAACTTGTATGCGCAATCTGCCGATCGGTTCCGGTACGAGAAAGGTAGGCGACCGTAATTCCGGCAAGTAATACGAGAAATGCGAGAACGATCAGAAGCGCGACTGCATTTTCCCGGGTTCGAGTAGACGGTCGCAAGAATCGGTAGATCATCTGGGCAGTAGATAAAAATAGCGTTCGTAGACGCGAATACCCGCAACTGCTGGTCGGGGCATGTCCGTTGTTCCATCAAGCGCGGTTTGCCATAGGCTCAGCAAACCGCCAGGTGCCATCGATGGTGAGAAATCCGGTAGGCGGCCAATCAGAATAGTTAATTGCGAATCGGAAATTAATACTCGGCTTTTCGGATCCATGGTGGCGACGCAGGCAGAAATCGCTGCGACGTCTTGCAATCCGCTTGCGCTCGTATGTCCGGCTGACGAGTCCCAGGGCGTATCCGAAAGATTGCCGTTCTTGAGCAGATAATAATATTCAAAACGAAACACATACGGAGCGATCAACTCGTAATCAGGATCTGAATTTCCGTTCGTTGCTGATGGCCAAGTAGCGCTGATTGTAAGCGGCAAAAAAACGATCGGAGTGTCACCTAAGGAGACACCGTTCCAGACCAGTCCCTTCGACATGCGTTCGAATTTGTTGAAGCTGGTCGATCCGGAACTTGAGTTGATTCGATAGCCCACAACTGAAATCGGGCTTTGTGAGCCGCTTGACGGATAGTATCCCGCGACCGCGCTGTAAAATGCCACCTGATCGTTGCCGGTTTGCGTAATCGCGGGCGATTTCAGGTAATAATCGACGTCTGACCTCTTGAGCATCTGTGAAAAGTCGACGGCCAATCGTTCAAACAAGGGTCTGAGTTGAGCCTGCGCATCCATTCGTTTGTTGCCGGACGTCGTAACTGCGGAGACGCTGCTAAACATTCGGCCAATCAGTAATACCAGAATCACAAGTACGGCGGCGGATACGAGCAACTCAACGATTGTGAAAGCATCGCCAGACCTACGCATAGGTTAGTTGCGGTCGAACGCTGCGAACATTTCTGCGGATCCCTGTGCTCTCGTAATCGCGGCACCCGCGGGCCACGTGATTTGCAGATCAGCGAAGATTGCGGTTTTTTGACCGCCGCCGTTCGACACGAATGTTATTGTCGCTCGGTATCGCGAATCCAATTGCTGAGAACTCGCGAATTGCCCTGCGCCATTGAAAAATAGAGTTGTTGTGCCTGTGGTGCCTGCGGCTGGAATGCTGATTCCAAACTGAGTCGAAGTCGCGGGGTTTCCGCGCGGAGTTGTCACTGGCGTTGCCCGCAAGTCTGCCGCTACAGCGGAGAGAATATCGGCTGAAGCCGTTTGTTCGATCGACCGCTGATTTGTATGAAGCCCAATCGGGAGCAGACTAAAAATCACGAGCATAGAGACCGCTGCGACGCCCAGCGCCAGGGTCACTTCAATGAGCGAAAATGCCGCTCGTCGCTTTTGCGTTTTCACCGACGATAAATCCTGAAGTTTCCACCAACCCCGCCGAATTGGATTGCGACGAGGTTGGGGCTGTTGTTGTCGACTGCGGTTCCATGAGTCGGTTTAAGACCGAGTTCCGCCGCGTTCTTAAGCGTGTAAGTGCTGTTGATGTTCGCTTCGCCCAACGAATTGAAGCGTACGGTTTTTGAAAACGTGTAGTTTTGGACGGTAAAGGCGAAGCGTGTTGTATCTGCGCTGTCGCTGCTAATACGATTAAAATGGTCAGCGCCGATCCCAGCAGCGTACGTGTAAGGCCAATCTGGCCGACCATCGAGAGTATTGGACGATACGCCTGCAGGCCGGGGCGACGGGGGTGTCCCAATATCCGTAATGTGAATCCCCTCGAATTTCAGAAGCCTGCCTAGTTGTTTGATTCGCGTGGGCGGAAGTGGAGCAATGGGATCGGAATCTTCGTAAATCTTAGTTCCATCGGTCGAAAAAACTGTCGCGATTAACACGCGCCCTTTGCCGGAATATGGCGGCGTTGCAGTCGTTGGTATCAGGGTGGTAGTGTCTTCTTCGTAGAAGCCGACCCACACATACGTGTTGTTTCCCATGGCGTAGTTACGGCCTTGCTCGAGCGCGCCCGCAATCGTGTACGCTACGGTTGTGATCTCGTTGCCGAGTTTGATCCTCGTAAAGGCAGGCACAACCAAAACCATCAGCAAGGCCATGATGCCCATGACGACGAGCAGCTCGAGCATTGTGAATCCGTCGCGTTTAAGCAGCGAAACACTGAAACGCGGAAACACTGAAGCGCTGAAAAAGGAGCGACCGCCGGGCTGACAGGTGAAAGCCCAGTGGCGGACGACTTGTGACGAGCGACCAGAACGCGTGCAGGGGGGAACCACGGAGAAGTTCTACGAAAAAGATCTCAAGATGTGGAAGCCGAAAGTGGGGTTGCGCCTGATTGTCTTACCGCGGGATCATGCATAGAACTCTAGGAAAGTAAGAACGTAGAAGGATGAATACAGATTGTAGCAAGAAGATCGGAGCCGGAAGCCGGGGGTCCGAGACCCTAAACCTTCAAGAATCAGCGGTTTAGCAGAAGTGAGAATTTCGCAATTTTAAGAGGGAAAATGCCGGCCCGCGCGCGGTAGGGGCATGCTTCTAGCTTTTAGAGTCTGGCGTGCTGGAACACGCCCTTTCTGCCGAGGAGCATAACCAAATCCTCCAAACGATTGAGATGTTTGAGGCAATCACTCAAACACAGCCCGAGGATTATCAATCGCTCGAAATCCTCAAGGAAGCATTCACCAAAATTGGCCGTCACGACGACGCGCTCAAGGCCTCGCGCAAATTGGCCGAAGCTTATTTCAACGCCGGATCCTACACGCCGGCCCTCCACGAATGTGAAGTGATCCTGACTCGCCAACCGAATTCGCCGGAAATCCTGGCGATGCTGGGGGAAATCGAACAACGTCTGCAGGCCTCCGGCCAAGCGATTGTCGAGAAATCAAAGACAACTGGCAATCTGGTGAACGGCCCGTTCACCAAAGCAGACGGTTCGTTGGTTTCGCCGAATGTTGAAGGCTCGTTGATCGATGTCGACCCTGGGCGCGGAAAAAATTTGGGACGTATCGCGAATCTGCAGGAACGCGGGGACGATCATCTTGCGAAATTTTTGATCGTGCAACAGCTGTTCAGCGAAGAACTGGTGAACAGCGCGCTCGAAACGACGAAGGAAGCAAATAAGGACCTGCACGGGCAGGCGATGGCAGTGTCGATGTTGGAACAGCTAACCAGGGATAAACCGCAGCAGCTGGAAGCGGTCCTTTCGGCGTTGATCGACCGCACCAAGTTCGCGTTCGTTCCGCTGGAATATTACGACACCGACCGGCAAATCGCGCCGATGCTGCCGGAATATCTCACGCTCGGGCGTTTGTTCGTTCCGTTCGATCTCGTCAGCCGCACCATAATGGTGGCGTGCTGCAACCCGTTTGATTCTGCCGGACGCGACGCGGTGCAGCAATCTGTCGATTACACCGTGTCGTGGTATTTGGCCCGACCATCGTCGATCGCGCAGACATTGCGCTCGATCTACCGGCTCAATTCCTAGCGATCCATGAGAAGTAAATCTTTCGGCGAACGGATCGCAGACGTGTTGATCGAGGAGGGCTTGCTCCTTCCGAACCAGCTCGAGGAAGCGATCGGCATTCAAAAGTCCGAAGGCGGACGGTTGCTGAAAATTTTGACTGACCGCCAGTTCGTGACCGAGCAGGATATGGTGTTCAGCATCGGACGTTGTCTGAACACGCCGCCGGTGAACCTCGCGCGGTTGCGCGTGCCGGAAGAGGTAATGTCGATCGTGCCGCGGGAAATGGCCAAGGCCAACAAGCTGGTGCCTATCGCGCGCTTGGACGGAAAACTTTTCGTGGCAATGGCCGACCCGACCAACGTGCTAGCGGTTGACGACCTGAAGCGGCGTGTCCAGCTCGAGATCGTTCCGATGATCGCGACCGAGCGCTCAGTGCTCGACACGCTGGCGGGAGTGCACGGGGCCGGCAACATGAGCCAGGTGTTGCGCCAGGTCTCCGAAGAAGCCGCCCAAGGCGCAGAATCGGTGGAAGTTCAGCAATCGAAGCGCGAAGAGATCGATCTCGATCGCCTGGCACATGACAGCGAAGACGCGCCGGTCATCAAGATTGTAAACCTGATCCTCGCGCAAGCGGTCAAGGAGAAGGCGTCGGACATTCACATCGAGCCGTTCCAAAATACGCTCAAACTGCGTTACCGAATCGATGGCGAATTGATTCCAGCAGAGTCGCCGCCGAAGGCGTTGCAACTTGCGATCACGTCGCGTATCAAAATTTTGGCGGGCCTGAACATCGCCGAACGGCGTATTCCGCAAGACGGACGTTTCCGGATCCGCGTTCTCGGTAAAGAGATCGATCTGCGTATTTCGATTTTGCCGACAGCGCACGGCGAAAAAATTGTCATTCGTATTCTCGATAAGGCGACGCTCAGCGGAAGCATCGATCAGATGGGAATGGATGCGGACACGCTATCCAAATTCAAGAAAGCGATCGATGCCCCGCACGGGATGATTCTCGTCACCGGCCCGACTGGTTCGGGTAAAACCACGACGCTCTATTCGGTGCTGCACGAGCTGAACAGCCCGCAATACAACATCGTCACCGTAGAAGATCCGATCGAGTACGAGCTGGCAGGAGTCAATCAAGTTGCGGTGCGCGCGGACATCGGTCTCGATTTTGCCTCGGCATTGCGCTCAATCCTGCGGCAGGACCCCGACATTGTGATGGTCGGTGAAATTCGTGACAACGAAACGGCCGACATTGCGGTGAAAGCGGCGTTGACCGGTCACCAGGTACTCAGCACCCTGCACACGAACGATGCCGCCGGCGCCATCACGCGCCTGGACGACATGGGCATCGAACCGTTTTTGATTTCGAGCTCGATCCTGATGACGTGCGCCCAACGACTCGTGCGGCGGATCTGTTCGAACTGCAAAGAGCAATTTGCTCCCGAGCCGGAGATTGTCGCCAAACTAGGCCTGACTGAAAACAAGGAGGCAGTGTTTTATCACGGAACCGGCTGCGACCGGTGCAAAGGACGCGGCTATCTCGGACGTGCGGCATTGATCGAAGCGCTTCCTGTAAGCGAAGCGGTTCGGCGTCTCATCATCAAGCGCGCATCAGCTGCGGTGATCAAGAATCAGGGGGTCACCGAAGGAATGAAGACTTTGCGCATGGTCGGAATCGAAAAGGCGCTCGAGGGCGTAACCACGCTCGAAGAAGTGTGGCGAGTAACGGCGGAGGACTGAAGCGATGACGATTCCGTTTCTCGATCTTTTCAAGAAGTTGACCGGACGGTTCGGAAGCAGCAGTACCACGGTGGCCGAAGCTCCGACTCGACCGGCCCCTCGCGTGATTCGTCCAAAAAAACCGGAGGCCGAGCGCTTGAGCAAAACCGTAATGCCGAATGCGACGCGCTCTTTCTCGGCGCCGGATCCATTTCTGTCCGCCGCAGCAACGGCCACTCCTCCGCGCAGCAGCATGCCACTCGAACTCGGCACACGCAAAATAACCACTTCGTCGGCGACAAAACCGCGTCCTTCGCAACTGCCGCCAGCATTAGCGCGCGCATTGGAGCCCAAGGTGGAGCGCACAATCTCGTTGCGCGTTGCGGACTTGATCGATGTCGTGCCGGCCGGATTCATCAAGCCGGTCGAAATCCTCGACACGAACGCCGTCGTTTTGCTGAAAGCGTCCGAACTCGAAAAAGGAATGCCGGACAAACATCCGACAATTTCACTTCCGAGTCTCTATCAGCAGGTCCCTGAGATTTTTCTGCGCAGCGTGCGACCAGACGACGACACGCGGGTCGAGCTGCCCTACCAGAAAGTGCTCGAACAATTTCAAAACGTGCATGTTCGCGCGGACCAGGTGCGCGATCCGGCGGTCCCTCACGTTGATACGCCGATCCTAACGGCGACGATCGAAGATTCCAAGCGCTTCGGGACCAGGATCCATCCAATTGAGACCTCAACGGAGCCGGGCGTCCCGGTGAAACATGCGAGCGCGAAATCGATTGCCGATGCCGAGCCGGACGCCACGCCGGCGTCGCCAAAAATTCCGACAAAATCTACGCCGTCCGGTCCGCGAGTGATTTCGCTGCATTCGCCGGAGCTTAAGCCAAAGAGCGAAACTCCGGAGCCGAGTGCAAGCGAGACAGAGATTCCTTTTGAACTTTCGCCGAATGGAACGGGTGCGTCCGCATCCGAGAGAGTTCCAGCCTCTAGTGGGCCGCCCGTTCCAACTCCCTTACCGTTCACTCCCGAGCTCGCAAAAATAGCGTTTGAGCTGCCGCGCGAAAAACCGGTGACAAAAGAACCGCAAGAAAAGCCAGCCATGCCGGCGCCATCCGCAAAGTCGCCGGCAAACGAGCCGGCCAAGCCGGCGGCAACAACAAAAGGGCCGGTCGAAGAACCTTTAATGCTGAGATTGCAAACGACAGCTAAGAAACCCGTCGCAGCAACGCCGACAGCAGGAACCAAGGTCGAAAAGCCCGTGGTCACTGTCGCTCCATTAAAAGCTCCGGCCGAAGAGGCGGTCATCCCGGCGCCAAAAGCATCAGTCGAAAAAACTGTGACACCGCCGGCAAGAACGATTCCAGCGCCGGCGATATCGACACCCGATCTCGTCTCCGAGCCGGCTCCAGGCGCGCCAACAATTTCGTTTTCGTTGAAAGCCGTGCTCCAGAATTTGCCGGCCTTCCAACTGACAGGAGACGTCGCGACAATTCCAGATGACGCGCGTGTCACATTGCCGTTGACGGTGGTTGAGCCGCAACTGGCGAGCGGGCGCGTTTCAATCGCTCCGGATATTTTCCAAGCCGCGTTGCCGGAGGCGCATCGTGGTCTGTTTCATATCGACGTGGCCCGGACACCAGTGGGGCTGCCGCTCGAAGAAGTGCTGAAGAACCTGCCGGCGACGGTTCTGAAGCTTCGGGATGACCAGGAAGCCCTCGCCCTCGACAAGGACTTCGAAACGCCATTCTTCCTCAAGGCGCAGGAAGACGCGCGCCGCTTTACGCCAAAAACCGAAGCGCATGAGAAAGTTTTAAGGAAGCCGGTGAAGCGACCAGTCACCCCGGCGACTTCGGCCGAGTCGGTCGTGATCAAGCCGACGGTGGAAAAGGTCGATTCAAAAGAGATCGTTGCTCAAGCGAACGGTTTGGCGGGAGTAAAAGCATGCGCGGTCACCTTTTCGGATGGGCTAAGTCTGGCCGGAGAGCTGCCCGGGCAAGTCGAGGCCGACGGCTTGGCCGCGATGGCGCCTTCGATACTGGAGCGAATTACTCAACACGTAGATGAAACGAAGCTCGGTCAACTGGTGGCGATGACGTTGTATGCGAAGAATTCCGCCGTCAGCTTTTTCGCGCGGGGCAATGTCTGTCTGACCGCGCTCCATGATAGCCCGCTCGCGCCTGAAATTCGCACTCGCCTGGCCGAGCTCGTTGAAAAACTTTCACGCACTTACGCACAACCGGAGACGTCGAATGTCGATCATTAATTACGCCAGCCGCGAGATTCAGTTCAAAATCGTTTATTACGGTCCGGCTTTGTGCGGGAAAACAACGAATCTCAATTACATTCATCAGCGGATTAACCCGCTGAACCGTGGCGATCTCGTCTCCCTGGCGACTGCGACCGAACGCACGCTGTTCTTCGATTTCCTACCGCTCAACGCCGTGGTGATCAAAGGTTTCGTAACGAAGTTTCAGCTCTACACTGTTCCCGGTCAGGTCATTTACAACGCAACCCGTCAGCTGGTCTTGCGAAGCGTGGACGGGATCGTGTTCGTGGCCGATTCGCAATGGGAAAAAATGGAGGAGAACGTCCAGAGTTGGAAAAACCTCTGCGACAATCTGGTGCTCCAGAACATGAACATTGAAGACGCGCCCTGCGTACTCGAGTACAACAAACGGGATCTTCCGAACATCGCTCCAGTCAATTATATGGAATACGTGTTGAACAACCGGAAGAAGCGGCTGCAAAGCTTTGAGGTCATTTCCAGCACCGGCCAGAACGTTTTCGCGACGCTCAACGCAGTCTCGCAGATTTTGCTCCACAAGTTCAGCAAGCAAAGCGAAGCGCCACAAGGCGCGCCGCTGCCGGTCGCCATTCCCCTGGAGCCGCCGCAATCAACACAAAAACTTCCCGCGTGAACGCGATTCCCGTTTTAACGATCGAAGATGTAGCGACTCTGGACGGCGTCCTTGGTGATTTTCTGAAAAAGACCGAGGCCGAATTGACGATCGTGATCGATCGGGGCGGCAATGTAATTTCGCAATGCGGCGACATGGATACGGTGGATGTAACCGTGATCGCCGCACTGGCCGCCGGTTCGTTTGCGGCGACCCGCGAGCTGGCCCGGCGCATCGGTGAGATTGAGTTCAACGCTCTGTATCACCAGGGCAACGGCAATCACATGTTCATGAATTCGGTCGACGATGAAACGATCATGATCACCGTATTCGGCACACGGACGACGGTGGGCTTGGTGCGGTTCTATTCCGCCGCCACTGCCCAAAATGTGGCCGCCGTCTTAAAGTCGCTCCGCAGCAACACCCATGGCTTTTCGTTCGACGCGAAAGACATTTCGACTGCGCCGGTCTTTGTCGATCATCCGTAGCCGGCGGCTGCGCTTGCCGATTTATCTCGCTCTTAGTTAGATATGGTAGCGGCCGTGGCCGCCGCAAGACCAGGAATTCACAGCCGGCACGACTGTCTTTACGTCGATTAGGATTAAGCGGGAGAGGAAAATTACGTTTTAAAGGAGAAAGGGGCAGGCCTTTCGACCTACCCCCTCCCTGCCTACGAGCTTCTCCTAGCTCTTGTTTTGGGAAATTAATGTGCGGATGAGTTTTGTGAGACGATTTCGTTGAGTTTGAAGATCGGCAGGAACATGGCGATCACGATGCCGCCGACAATCACCCCCAGGAAAACGATCAGCATCGGCTCGATCAACGACGTGAGGGCGTCGAGCATCGCTTCGATTTCTTCGTCCCAGAAGTCGGCCATTTTCTCAAGCATGTTGTCGATCTTACCGGTGGCTTCACCCGCGGCGACCATGCGCAGAAGCATTGGCGGGAAAATGGATTTCTTGGACATTGCGACCGAGAGGTTGTCTCCTGTTTCTACATCGGCGCCTACGGACTTGATGCCTTGCTCGATCACGTAATTGCCAGCGGAGCCGCCGACGATGTCGATGACCTCCAAAATTGGCACGCCGCTGCGAATCAGCTGAGCGAAGGTGCGAGCGAACCGCGACATCGCAATCTTGTGGATGAGCGGACCGAAGACTGGCAGTTTCAATTTCCATTTATCCCAGAGCTGCTTGCCACGCGTGGATCTGACAAACGTACGAACGCCAAAGATGATCGAGGCGATCCCGACGATCAGGAAATACCATTCGCCCCGGATGAAATCGCTGACGTCGATTAGAAACTGGGTGGGCGCCGGGAGTTTCGCGCCAAAGTCCTTGAAGATTTCCCCGAAAATCGGGACGACGCGGACAATCAAAAAGGTGGTGATGGCAAAAGCGATGCAAACGACGATGACCGGATAGGTCATGGCTGATTTCACCTTCTTGCGTAAACGGGCGCTCGATTCGAGAAATCCGGCGAGACGATCCAAGATCTCGGCAAGGAGACCGCCGGCTTCGCCCGCTTTCACCATGCTGACGTAAAGGCGATTGAAGACGCGCGGATGCTTGGCGATCGCTTCATTAAATGTTTCACCGCCCTGCACGCGAGTAGTTACGTCGCTCACAACGTAACGCAGGCTCTTCTGTCGCTTGGGATCGCACTGGTCGTAGAGGGCGGTCAGACCCTGGACCAGCGAAATGCCGGCCTCGATCATGGTCGCGAGCTGACGGGTAAAGAGAACAAGATCGGTCTCTTTGACAGTCCAGACCTTCTTTTTGGTCTTGCTGGCGACGGATTTTTCTGTGAGCGACAACACCATCAGGCCGCGACTCATCAGACTGGTAACAGCGTTGTCTTCGTTAAGGGCGTCTTGAATACCGGAGACGATGCGGCCGGAGCCGTCTCTGGCTTGGTAGGCGAAGGTGATCATGTTCTACAAATACTATAATCACTAGAGCAGCTAGGATGCCACCCCCTTGCTCAACCCGCGTCTACCGGCCACTTTACCTCTGTCGTGCCTTCAATTCGCACTGCTGAACTCGCCCAACTCCGCCCAGGTCTTTGGGTCTGGCATGCCTACGATCCGTCGGTTAAGACCGAGTTGTTTTCCTCGGCGGTCGTCACGGCCGGCGGCCTGTGCGTTGTCGATCCGATTCCGCTAGCCGAAGCGGACCTTGCCGGGGTGGCTCAGACTGCCCACCTCGCTGCTGTTATTGTGACCAACACTAATCACCAGCGTGCGGCCTTCGATTATTCCAACCGTTTCTCGGTGCCCGTTCTGGCTCATCGCGACACTTTGGCGGCGATCAAGCCGGCCCGGTTCGATGACCTTTTCGCAATCGCATCGAAGGGTGGGCTGGATGCCATAGAGATTGAGGGTGCCGTCGCCGGCGAGATTGCGCTCTACGATCCGTTGAATAAGGGGACGCTGATTGTGGGCGATGCCTTGATTAATCTCGAACCCTACGGTTTTACTTTTCTGCCTAAGAAATATTGCCTGGACCACAAAAAGATGCGTCGTTCGCTACGTAAGCTTCTTTCCTTGTCAGTGGAGCGAATTCTTTTCGCTCATGGCATTCCAATTATTTCCGGCGCGAGCACTCGGTTGCGCCAGCTTTTTGACGTCGATCCTTCGTAATCACGATGACTTCGCAGGACCGGCCGCTTCAAGTTGAACCACAATCGACTAGCGCGGTTGAGCGGTTTCTGCGGCTGATTCGCTTTTCGCACACAATTTTCGCCCTGCCCTTCGCCTTAGGCGCGCTCGTTGTTGCCGCGAACGGAATGCCGTCGCCGCGGGTCCTGGTTTTGGTGCTTGTCTGTATGGTCTGCGCCCGGACCGCCGCCATGCTTTTCAATCGTTGGGTGGATTGGTCTCTGGATCAGCGCAACCCGCGCACGGCTTCGCGGCATCTGCTTTTGCCGAAGCCAGCCGTGTTTCTGTTGCTGGCGGTCAGCTCGATCGCGTTCCTGGTCGCGACCGCAGCGATCAACCGCCTGACATTTGCGCTTTCACCCGTCGCGCTTGGGATAATTTTTCTCTATTCGCTGACCAAGCGGTTTACATCCGCGACCCATTTCTTTCTCGGTGCCGCGCTTGCCATTTCGCCGATCGGCGCGTGGATTGCGCAGACCGGAAATATCGATCTTGCTCCGTTTGTTTTGGCTGCGGGAATCGTCTGCTGGGTCGCCGGATTTGATTTGATCTACGCCACGCAGGATTTCGATTTCGATAAACGCGAAGAACTTCACTCGCTGGTGGTCCGACTTGGCATTGAGCGCTCCCTTCGGCTGGCGCAACTGCTACACCTGTTACTGTTGGTCGCGCTGCTTGCCTTCGGCTTAATCGCGCGACTCGGAGCGATCTATTTTTGCGCGATGACGCTGGTCACCGCGGCGCTTTTCTTCGAACACCGCAGTGCACGATCGCTCGACGTCGCCGGCATCAATCGCGCGTTTTTCCAGAGCAACGCTTTTGTCAGTGCGGTTTTTCTGGTGAGCGTCTGTCTGGACCGGTTCGTTTAAAAACGCCTGTCCGGCTAGGACTTACATCGCGTTCAATTGCTCGACGCGTCTCTCGTGGCGTCCGCCTTCGAACGGTGTTTCAAGCCAAATCCGTACGATTTTCATCGCCATCTCTTCTGGAATCACTCGCTCTCCGAGCGAAAGGACGTTCGCGTCGTTGTGCTGACGCGATAAGCGTGCCACCTCTTCATTCCAGCAAAGCGCGCAACGCACGCCGTGAACTTTGTTCGCCACCATCGCTTCGCCGTTTCCCGACCCACCGAAAACGAAACCGCGATCGCACTCGCCGCGCGCTACCGCCTCGGCTGCGGGACGAATGAAAAGGGGATAATCTACCGGGTCCTCGCTAAAGGTGCCGAAATCCTTGACCTCGTGACAAAGGGAAGTCAGGAGCTGTTTCACTTTTTCTTTGTAACGGAAACCGGCGTGATCCGTGCCGAGCGCAATTTTCATAGCTGTTTGGTAGACTGGGAGACGCCGTTTTGTCGAGATAACATGTCGATCTTAACCGCCATGCAATTTCGCAAGTTGGTTCCAGATCTCCCGCTCGCGCTCCGAGAGCTTTTTCGGAACTTGCATTTGGACGACCACATAAAGATCGCCGCGTTGTCCGGACGCGCTGGGAAGACCGCGTTCGCGCAAACGAAATCGCTGACCGCCCTGTGTGCCCGGAGGAACTTTCAGGCGGACCGTTCCTTCCAAAGTTGGAACTTTTAATTCAGTTCCGAGGACCGCCTGCCATGGCGCGATCTTCACTTCATGCACGAGGTCGCTGCCCTCTACAGTAAAATCCGGATGCTTTGCCAAACGGACGCGCAGGAAAAGGTCACCACTTTTGCCGCCCCGCCCCCCGGCTTCACCCTGGCCTGCCAGACGAATGCGCTGACCTTCGTGAACGCCGCGAGGAATTTTTACCTGGTAGGTTTCAACTTTGTTCGAGCCGGGTCGCCGCAAAGAAACGGTCCGCGTCGATCCATGTAATGCCTCCTCGACGGTAACCAGAATGTCGGCCTCGACATCCGCTCCGCGTTCCACTGTCGCTTCGCGTCCGCCAAATCCGCCGAAAGCCGAACGTCCGCGCCCACCGCCAAAGAACGCTTCGAAGAAATCGCTGAACCCGGTGCCGCCAAACTCGAATTGAACGCCTCCGCCATCGCCACCCCATTGATAATGTCCTCCGCCGGGCTGGGCGCCCCAGTCTGGTGGCGGTTGAAATCCGCCCGGCTGGTTCCAGTTCGCGCCGAGCTGATCGTACTTCTTCCGCTTCTCCGGGTCGCTCAGGACCTCGTAGGCCTCGTTGATCTGTTTAAACTTTTCCTCGGCAGTCTTTTTGTCCTTGGCGACATCAGGATGGTACTTGCGCGCGAGCTTCCGAAACGCGCTACGAATCTCGTCCTCAGTCGCGTTTTTGGAAACGCCAAGCGTTTCATAATAATCTCTGAACTGCACTGCCATCGAATCTCAACCTTGTGCCTGCTGATGGTTAGCGCAACCTTCCGAAGTCATGCACGACATCGGAAAATTTCTGATGATCATTGGCGCGGTTGTGCTTCTGCTCGGTTTTATTTTGTGGAGCGGCTTCGCTCCCAAGTGGCTCGGACGCCTGCCAGGCGACATTCGAATCGAGCGTGAACACGGCGCGTTTTACTTCCCGATCGTTACCTGCATTATCATCAGCATCGTGCTCAGTTTGCTGATGTCGATCTTCCGGCGCTGATGCTAGCGTCTCCCGATGGTTTCATTGACCTTAATCGACCGCTCGCCTTAGTAGAACTTCACCATGGAAGTTCCGACGCGCGCCGAGATTCCCGATTCTGACAAATGGGATCTAAGCCATCTATTCGCCGATGTCGGAAAATGGCAGGAAGATTTTGTTTGGGTCCAACGCACCTATCCGCGGATAAGAGAATGGAGAGGCAAGCTGGGTCATTCTCCGGAAAATTTGGCCGAATGTCTGGAATTCGAAAAGACACTCGATCTTAAAATCGAACGTCTTTATCACTTCGCCTCGCTCCAATTGGCCGAGGATAGCGCGAACACCGAATATCTCGCGCGCGTCGGCCAGATCCAGAATTTGCTGACCCAGATCGGCGAAGCGTTCGCATTTGTTGTTCCGGAAATCCAGGCGATCGACGATCCGACGATTGCCAAATTCATTGTCGATCTGGCCTTGGCGGATTGGCGGATCAGACTGCACAAAGTTCGCCGGCTGAAGCCGCATGTGCTCTCCGAGCCTGAGGAACGCATTCTTGCTCTCGGTGCAGCAGCGTTGAATGGATACGACGACACGTTTTCCCAGCTGACCGACGTGGACATGAAGTTCGGCGCGCTGGTGGACGAAACGGGTCGCGAGAAGCCACTCACTCAAAGCTCATTCAGTTCATTTTTGGTCAGACGTGACGCCGAGCTTCGCCAGCGGGCGTTTCAACAATTTTACGCCGAATTCCAGGATCACCAGTACACCCTTTCCAGTTCGCTCGCTTATTCAGTCAAAGCCGACGTGTTTCGCGCGCGCGCGCGGAATTATCCTTCCGCCCTTGAGGCGGCCCTTTTTCCTGACGACGTGTCAGTTTCGGTTTACGACGGATTGGTCAAAGCCGTGCGCGGGAATTTGGCTCCGCTGTTTCGATATTTTGAACTGCGCCGCCAGGCGCTCGGTTTGAAGGAACTTCATCATTACGACACCTACGTGCCGCTTGTCGCGGAGATTGAATCGCACATTTCGTTTGATGAAGCCGTCGACACGGTCGTCGCCGCGTTGCAACCGCTCGGCCAGGAGTACGTCGATGTTCTGCGAGAAGGATTACGCGGCCGCTGGTGTGATCGTTACGAGACCAAAGGGAAGCGAAGCGGTGCGTTCTCGTCCGGAAGCTACGGCGCGCCACCGTACATTCTGATGAATTATAAAGAGGACGTGTTCGCTGATCTTTACACGCTCGCTCACGAAGCGGGTCACTCGATGCACACCTGGTTCGCCCAAAAGTCGCAGAGATTTCAAGATTACGATTACCCGATCTTCCTCGCCGAAGTCGCGTCGACCTTTAACGAAGAGCTCTTAACTCATTTTATGCTCGAGCAAACGCGCGATCCAAAGATGCGCGCTTACATCATTAATCGTCAGATCGACGACATTCGGGGCACGCTATTTCGACAGACCATGTTCGCTGAGTTTGAAAAAATCATCCACGAGATCGAAGAGAGTGGGGACGCGCTAACTCTCGATGTTTTCAAATCCGAGTATCACAAACTACTGGCTGCCTACTTCGCGGAGAATTTCATGCTCGATCCGCAACTCGATCTGGAGTGCCTGCGCATTCCACATTTCTACGGCGCGTTCTACGTTTACAAGTACGCGACGGGAATCTCGGCGGCGGTGGCGCTTTCCGAGAAGGTTTTGCGAAACGAGCCCGGCGCCGTCGAAGCGTATTTCGGTTTTCTGAAATCCGGCGGTGCGAAATTTCCGCTGAAGACGTTGAAAGATGCCGGAGTCGATATGACCACTCCAGCGCCTATCGAAAGCACACTTCGTCTGTTCGAACGACGTCTCAGCGAGCTGGAAAAGCTAATGTTGTAGTCGCCTCGCTCTCTCGAGGCGTCTCCCCCGGGCAGGAACATGGCCACGCAGCGCCCCTGGCTACAGGCCTTTGGCAAGGTCCCTGCTTAAAGCCTTGCGTGGAATACGAATGGCGATTGCGGGCGGCCGCGGGTTATGCCGAACTCGGCATGAATCGCGAGTCCCTGGCTGAATTGAACGCCATTGAAAGGCCGGAGCAAGAGCGGCTTGAGGTTTTGCAATTGCGCCTTCATCATTTGATGCGCGAGAAGCGGTGGGCCCGCGCCTTGAGCGTCAGCCGAAAGCTTTGCCGCGTTGCGCCGCAATGCACTGCCGGGTTTCTTCACGCCGGCTTTTGCTTGCACGAACTGGGCAAGACTTTGCAGGCGAAAATGCTTCTCCAGAAAGGACCGGTCGCCCTCCTCCGCGAGCCAATTTATTATTATAATATGGGCTGCTACGACGCCCTGCTCGGTAATCCGAAATCGGCCCAGGTCCACTTGCTTACCAGTTTTAAAATGGATCCCTCATTCCGCGACATCGCAAAAAAGGATCCGGATTTGGAGTCGGTTCAGAAACTAATTTAACGTTGCGATCGCTGCTGTCCGGCGAGGTTTGAATTCATCGTTTGTTCTTGCGGCCGACGCGGCCGCCTCTACAGCATCTCTGGATGCAATTGAACGCGGATAAACTGCGCCCGCGTTTAGAGCCGCTGTTTCAAAAAAACTTCGAGAAATATGGCGAGCTCGGCGCTGCGGTTTCAGTCTGGCAAAACGGCGAACCGATTGTTGATCTTCATGGCGGCTTTCGCGATTCGCGCCGGGAACACGCTTGGACCAACGACACCCTTGTCCTGATTTGGTCGGCCACTAAAGGACTCGGCTCTACCTGTCTGCTGCATGCTTTGCAGGAACACAGGATTGACATCGAGCGCCGTGTCGCGGAGTTCTGGCCAGAGTTTGCGCAAGCCGGGAAGGAAGAAATCACCCTCGCGCAGTTGCTGTCACATCAAGCCGGCCTCGCGGCGTTGGATCGGCCTGTTGATATTCTTGATTACCCGGCGGTGATCAACGCGCTCGAAAAACAGGAGCCGAACTGGCCGCCGGGAACTGCGCATGGTTACCACGCGCGCACATTGGGGTTTCTGGTCGACGAGCTCGTTAGGCGAATAACTGGATCGAGCGTCTCGGATTATTGGCGAAAGATTTTCGCGGAACCGCTTGCGCTCGACATTTGGATCGGTTTGCCGGAGTTGGAAAATTATCGGGTGGCCACGATGCACGCCGCCAAAATCGGCAAGGTGCCTGAGCCGCAGAACCGCCAGTCCGGCTCGGACTTCTATCGCGACCTAGCCATGCCGGGCACTCTCGCCTGGAAAGCTTTCAGTTCGCCCCACGGACTCAGCGCGATTAGTGACATGAACAAGCGGGAGAATCGCGCGCGATCGATCGTTTCGTTTGGCGGGATCGGGAATGCCCGCTCGTTATGCAAGTTTTACTCAGTTCTTGCCAGCGGTGGCGCCCCATTTTTCGCCGAGCGAACGATGCGCTGGATGACGACCACTTTGACCGATGGAATCGATCGTATCTTCCAAATACCGACGGCGTTCTCTGCCGGTTTCATGAAAGAGGCGAGGGGATCATCGAAGAAGATTTTCGCGGGATCGACGGTTACATTTGGCCATCCTGGCGCGGGTGGAAGTCATGCCTTCGCCGATCCGGAAAGCAAAATCAGTTTCGCCTACGTCATGAACCAGATGGAGCAATCCGTATTGCCTAACGAGAAATCGTTACGGCTTGTCGACACGATTTATCGAGAATGAAGGATTATTGGAGCGTTTTTGACTGCTATTCCCCGATAATAGTGAGTTGAATTCTCCGTCGGTGCGGATCCCGCCGGTGTTCGAATAGAAAAATTCCCTGCCAGGTGCCAAGCTGCATTTTGCCGCCCGCGATCGGAATCGTTTCGCTGGTCCGCGTCAGCACCATCCGAATATGTGACGGCATGTCGTCCGGGCCTTCGTCATCGTGTTCGTAACCCGCACCTTCCGGGACAAGCTTTTCGAAAAATCTTTCGACATCGCGTCTCGCTGAGGGCGCGGCGTTTTCCATTGTGGTCAGACTGCAGCTGGTGTGCTGGACGAAGACGGTCACCGTTCCATTCCGAACACCTGACTTGTCGATCTTCTCCTGAATCACATCCGTGATTTCGTAGGTGCCTTTGCCGTTAGTACGCGCCTCCAATTGGTGATGATGCACCTGCATCGTCAGAAATTAGCATTGCGTCAGCGACCAGTCGCGCGTTGATCTTTCCTCGTCGAGATGGCCTAATATTCTTCGGTGCAGGGCGATCTTGAGCGCATTTTGTTTGATGAGCCTACGATTCTGCGGCGGCTGGATGAAATCGCGGCTCAAGTCTCAAAAGATTATTCGCGCAAGGAATTGACGGTGATCGCGGTCCTGAACGGCAGCCTCGTTTTCATGGCGGATTTGATGCGACGGATCCAATTGCCGCTGCGTCTCGATTGCCTGAGCGTGGCAAGTTATCACGGAAAAGCGCAGACCAGCGGCGAAGTGATCTTTAAGCAAGTCGCGCTGCCGGACGTGCAGGATCGGCATATCCTGATCCTGGATGACATTCTCGACAGCGGAAACACCCTGGCCGCGATCCGCGAGAGACTAGAGACCGCACGACCGCGTTCGATCAAGATCTGCGTTCTTTTGAGCAAAAAGAAGGAGCGCGCGCACAAAGTCGACGCCGACTATCTCGGCTTTGAAATAGGGGACGAATTCGTAGTCGGTTACGGACTCGATTACGATGAGCGGTATCGCAACCTTCCCTGCATCGGAGTTTTGCGCAGGGAACTGATCGAATCAAACCGCGGATGACGCGGATCATTATCCGCCCTGCACAGGCGGCATAATCGCGATCTCTTCGCTTTCGCTAAGGACGTGATCTCGCTGAACGAAATCAACGCCCGCACCAATGAGAATGCTCTGGTCATGCGCACGTAATGCTGGCTTGAGCTCGTATACTTTCTTAATCAAGTCCGCAACCGTCGCACCTTGGCCCAGATCGAGATTTAGCCCTGAAACGCCGACAAGATCCCGCAATTGGGCGTAAAATTGGACATAGATCTTCATCTCTTAATCCGCATCATCCCCGTCATCCGCGGTTAATCTCTAAAATTTTTGAAATTCGTGGCCACCCCGAAATCGCGGCCGCGCACGAATTGAATGACCGTCTGGAGCTCGTCTCGCTTTTTTCCCGTCACCCGGATCTGTTGGTCTTGCAGTTGGCTTTGAACTTTGAAATTCTGCGACTTGATAGCGTGGATGATCTCCTTTGCCTTGTCCCCCTCTAGGCCTTGCTGAATTTTGAGTTCCTGGCGCGCGTGACCCACTGAAGAAAGAGCAGGCTCCTCTTGCTTCACATTTCGAAGATCGACCCCGCGCTTCGAAAGCTTTCCGATCACGATCTCTCGCAACCCGTGCAGATGGTTCGCATCATCGGCGCTGAGCACGATCGTGTCCTTCTCGTGAACGATCTCGGTCTTGGCGTCTCTGAGATCGAAGCGGGTTGCGAGTTCTTTGCGGGCCTGATTGAGCGCGTTGTCGATTTCCTGTTTATCGACTTCAGAAACAATATCGAACGAAGGCATGACCGATAACTAGCTTACGGATTGTGCTCGGCAATTCTAATGTTGCCGTCCCGGGTTTCGATCTGAATTTTCGGCTTGTCCGCGCCGCCAACCAGAAGGTCGACGTGATCGGTCCATTTCGCGCGGCGTTCCTCCTTCTCCTCGAAATCGTTGGCGATTCTGCCGGTGGCGCTATTTGCGATGAGATGAAACGTGGCTTCCGCGGGAAGGTTGGCGAAGGCATTGCCGTCCTCGACCGCGGCGCGAATTGCGAAATCGCCCTGTTCCCACCACTCGTAAATCAGTCCGACATTTCCGGTTTGGACCCGAATGTCGAGACTTCCGAAACAATTGTGAACGAATAGTCGGCCGGTTCCCAGTTGGGCATGCGCTTCCGAACTTCGTATTTCTTCAATCAGCACTTCGCCGTTGGCCTGGTCCAGCTTCGCGATCTTGGCCTTCTGCGGAACAACGATTACAAGGTCGACAGTGCCGGAACGGTCTGAAAATGCCACGCCCGAGTCCGGCGGATAAATCGTTTCTATCGAGATCGAGTCGTGTTGTGTGGTTACGCGCGTGGAAATCGCTTTCAGACGTTCGGGCGTGTATGCTTTTTTCAGCGTCTCGACTCGCACTTCGCGGACGTCACCACCGGCGCCGTAAATAGAGATCGAGCCGTCGCGATTGGTCACACTGATTGTTGGGGTGGGCGAATCCACCGGATATCGCCGGTCCGACACTTCCTCCAACGTTGAATCGTCCGATGGTTGGCAACCGTTGAGGCAAAGAAGGACCGCCAGCGCTGCGAAAATGAAAAGAGCTGTGACGGGCCGCATGTTTTCCGCCGGAGGCTAGCTCAAGCAGGCGGAAGATGCAGGAAGTGAATGATCGCGCGAGCACCTTCGATGAAGGCGCCGGCTAAAATCGCGCCGATGATGAGAAAGAACGCGGCCTCGACAAGGAAATTGCGGCGCGCTTCGCGCTGAAAATAATCGCGACTAATATTCAGAAACGAACCTGACGAACTTCCGGTAGAACCGCCGGAAAAACGATCCAGCGAGAAGATTTGATAATTGCACTCAACCAGCGGGAAGCGGCGTTGCGGCCGAACCGAAAGGGAATGCCTGTCGCACCCGCGATCCGTTCTCTGAGCGATCGGTTTCATTGTGTCGTTCTTCTATTAAACGCCGCCAACCTCGCCCTCGGATTCAATTTCCCACAAAATTTGCTCAAATCCACAAGGTGCGATCGAAGGTGCGATACTGGATCGCTTCGCTGACGTGTTCGGGCAGGATGGCCAGTTGATTATCCAGGTCGGCGATCGTTCGGGAAACTTTGAGGATCCGATCGTAAGCGCGCGCGCTCAGGTTGAGCTCTGTCATCGCCACCCGAATCAGTTCCTGGGAATCCGGACTCAGTTTGCAATGCGTTTTCAAGTGGCGCGTCGTCGTGCGCGCGTTGCAATTCGTCTTTGTATCGTGGGCAAACCGATCGTGTTGTTTTTGGCGGGCGAACGCAATCCGTTCTCGAATCGCTCCCGAATGCTCTTCCGCACGGTCGCTTGAAACGTCGCGATATTCCACGGCGGGCACTTCGATGTGGAGATCGATCCGATCGAGCAGGGGACCGGAAATTCGTTGACGATAACGCTGCACTTGCACCGGACTACACCGGCATTCCCGTTTGAGATCGCCGAAGAATCCACACGGGCAGGGATTCATCGCCGCGACCAGCATGAACTCGCTCGGGAAAGTCAAACTGCCGGCCGCCCGCGAGATTGTTACTTTTCCGTCTTCGAGTGGTTGGCGCATGACCTCGAGCGCGGACCGTTTGAATTCCGGCAGCTCGTCCAAGAACAACACACCGTTGTGGGCGAGGCTCACTTCGCCCGGAGTTGGAAACGCGCCTCCGCCGAGCAATCCAATGTCGCTGATGGTGTGATGCGGCGAACGAAACGGTCGTGTCGCAACGAAAGATTTTTCGCCGTCAAGGAATCCGGCGATGCTGTGGATCTTGGTGGTCTCGATCGCTTCATCGAGCGACATCGGAGGAATGATGGTGGGTATTCGCTTGGACAACATTGATTTGCCCGAACCAGGTGGTCCGATCATGAGAATGTTGTGACCACCGGCGACGGCGACCTCGATCGCTCGTTTGACGTGTCGTTGTCCCTTCACATCGGAAAAATCGACATCGTAAGTTTGGTGGTTGGCGAAGAACCCGGTGAGATCGCCGCGCGTCGGTAGCAACGGAATTTCGCCGCGCAGAAATTGGAATGTTTCCCGCAAATTCTGAACGCCGTAGATGTCGATCTTGTTGACCATCGCGGCTTCAAGCGCGTTTGCCGCCGGCACGAATAAAGCCCGCTTTCCGCGACGGCGCGCTTCCAACGCTACCGGCAAAACACCTTTGGTCGGGCGTACGCTTCCATCCAAGGCCAGCTCGCCCAGGAAACTGAATTTCTCCCACGGCCTGGTATTGAGTTCTTCTCCGACTGCGATCATTCCGAGTGCAATTGGAAGATCGAAGCTCGGGCCCTCTTTCTTAATATCCGCCGGGGCGAGGTTTATCGTCGTGCGCTTGCGAGACGCTCGATAACCACTGTTCGCAATGGCGGTCCAGACCCGGTCCCTGCTCTCTTTTACGGCGAGATCTGGCAAGCCGACGATGACCATCACTGGCTTGCCCGCACCCGCGTTGACCTCGATTTCGACCTCGTAAGCGTCGACGCCGTAGACTGCCGCAGAATAAATCTTGGCCAGCATGGGGGGAATCGTTCTCTAATTAAGAGTGCCAAAAAGTACGGCGGCCGAAAAGAGCCAAAAACGGCCTGTTTTGGGCCATCACCAGGGGTGAAATTCCTGGCGTCGAATATTTTGAGAAAGTTTGAACATGGTCTGGCGTATAGCTGTCAGAATTCGGAATGTTTAACCTTGTTAAGTAGTTTCCCCGATGTTAAGAAAACCGATTAAGGAGCCAGCTACGAACACAAAAGCCGGCAAATGGTCGGTTCAGCCCCCAGTTTCCCATGAAGAGAGGTTATATGGCCGCCGAAGATAGCGATACCGGAATAAAGATTTATTTGCGCGAGATCGGGCAAATCCCGCTCTTGACCCCGCAACAGGAGATCGAGCTCGCCGCCAAGATCAAAAAAGGCGATCGGGAGGCGCGCGCGCTCATGATTCGCTCCAACTTGCGACTCGTGGTCAAGATTGCGCACGATTATGCCAATCTCGGATTGCCGCTGTTGGACCTGATTTCCGAAGGCAACATCGGTCTGATGAAGGCCGTCGAACGTTTCGACCCCGCCAAAGGCGGAAAACTCAGCACTTACGCGGCTTGGTGGATCAAACAATCGATCAAGCGCGCTTTGGCCAACCAGTCGAAGACGATCCGGTTGCCGGTCCATTTGGTCGATAAGATTTCCAAGATGCGCCGCGTCTCGCTCCAAATGAGCGAGGAACTCGGCCGTGAACCGACAGACGACGAGCTCGGTGAGGAAATCGGAATTGCTTCGGGCAAAGTCTCGCAGCTCAAGACGGTCTCGATTCGCCCGGCTTCGCTCGACGCGCCGATCAGTGACGACGATTCAACCGAGTTCGGCGAGATCGTCGGCGACGAGGAAGCGCAAACACCGTTCGAGTTGTTGCGGGACAAGAATCTGCGCAACGAAGTCGGCGGTTTGCTCGACGTTCTCGATGATCGCGAGAAGAAGATTATCTTCCAGCGCTTTGGGCTCGACGGCGGGAAGCCGAAGACGCTCGAGGAAGTCGGCAAGAAGTTCGGCGTGACGCGCGAACGAATACGTCAGCTCCAAAACATTGCATTGTCGAAGTTGCGCCGGGCCCTGAGCAAGAAGGAAAAGCCGATCGACGTCGAGTTGCCGGTCGAAGCTTAATGAATGTGGGAGCAGCCTTAGTGCTGCGACAATCGGGGCGCTGAGGCCCCTCCCACTTTCATTTCACCGTCCGCAGCTGGACACAATCGATGCGTTCGTCGCGCACTCGCACATCGCTGGTGATGATCAGATTGTCGCCGGGACTGGTTAGTCGCTGATCGCGCAATAATTTTTCGGCAGTTTCGATGTTCGTGTTCGGGTCATCGCCGAATTCGATCCGTTGGGGACAGACGCCCCAGGACATCGACAATTGCCGGCGGACTTCTTCGTTCGGGGTAAAAGCAAAAATCGTGGAGTGTTCCGGTCGAAGATTGGAAAAGTAGCGAGCCATTCTTCCGTGCCGCGTAAAGGCGATAATCTTCGATCGAGGCATTGAATTGGCCAAAACCACAGCGGAAGCCGCCGTCTTCTTGCGCGCATCCTCTAGCGGCGCCGCTTCGGCATAACCAGCGCCTCCACTTCGTTCGGTCCGCAGGGCCACCCGATGCAAAACATCGACGCATTCTATCGGATAACGACCAACGGTCGTCTCGCCGCTCAACATGATTGCGTCCGCCTGTTCGAAAACAGCGTTGGCCACATCGGTGATCTCCGCCCGAGTCGGTATGCGGTTCGTGATCATCGATTCGAGCAGATGGGTCGCGACGATGACCGGTTTTTCGAGATGAATGCAACTTTTCACAATTCGGCGTTGAATGATCGGCAACTCTTCCATCGGCACTTCGATGCCGAGATCACCGCGCGCGATCATCACGACGTCGGCAGCTCGAATAATGTCATTGATGGACCCGACTGCCGCCTGGTCCTCAATTTTGGCGAGCACGCAGGCTTTGCTTTTGTTGCGAATCAGCAAGTCGCGAAGTTCGTCGAGGTCGCTCGGTTTGCGAACAAAGCTGAGCGCGACGAAATCGACGCCGAGTTTCGCGCCCAGTCGGACATCGGCGATGTCTTTCCTGGTCAACGCGGGCAGACTGATATGCACGCCGGGAAGGTTGATATGCCGATGGGAGCGTAACGTGGACGGAGTCAAAACCCTGCTGATCACGCGGTCCCTTTTCTTTTCGACGACCTTTAATTTGATCAGGCCATTGTCGACAAGGATCGAGTCGCCGACGTTTACGTCTCGGACAAACTTGTCATAGTTGACTGAAACTGACTTTTCTTTCGTGGGTTTTGCTCCCCGCACCGTGAATTCCAGGGTGTCGCCCCGGTTTAATTTCAGAGGTGTTTTGACCGGTCCGGTCCGAATTGCCGGCCCTTGCGTATCCAGCAGGACGCCGACTGGTTGCCGAAGCTCATCAGCGAGTTTGCGAATCCGCGGGACAATTGCCCGGACCCAATCCGGCGTCGCATGACTCATGTTTACCCGAAAAACGTCCGTGCCGTGCGCGATCAGTTGGCGGATCGTGTCGGCTTTTTCCGTCGCCGGGCCGAGTGTGCAAATGATCTTAGTCTTGCGCATGCGACAACCGTGACTTTAGCGAAAAAGAAGCGGCGCGCCTTTATCGGACGCGCCGCCGTAGAAGAATTATCGGAGATTTATTTTACTTTGGCCTGCGTTTCCTCAGCCAGTTTGAGGTGAGCACTGACCATCTTGGCGCCTTTGGCGGCGAACGCCTTTACGTCGGGGTCAGTTCCGCTCTGCGCTTCCTTTTGGAACTCGGCCAGGTCTGCCTGATGATCTTTTACCATGTCATCCATGTAAGCCTTGTCCGATTTCCATTTGCCCGGCGATTTCGCGCCCGGGAGCGCAACGCCTTCTTCCTTGGCCAGCGCCATCAATTCGCTGTTCGCCTTCGAATGGTCGGTCACCATTCGATTGCCGAACTTTTTAACATCGGCGTTTTGAGCGTTTTGTGCGGCCTGTTTTCCCAGCTCGACTTCCATCATGCCGCCTTTGGCCGCGTTCATCATGAACGTTTTATCGGCGGCGCTGAGTTTGCTTCCCGCTTTTGCCGGAGCGGGACTGGATTTCACATCGGAGTTAGCGCCGGTTCTCAACGGCGGAAATTGATTCAATGCGCTGCTGGTCGTGGCCACGCAAAGCGCTCCGACCGCAGCTGTCGCAATTACAAGTCGTGAAATAATAAGGTGTTTTTTCATAGTTTTGTAGGTTGGTTCGATACCGCTAATCGGCATCAGAGATTCGCATGTTGCCACAAGCTTGGATGTAACTGCAAGCCGGCGATTTAGGGCCGCGGATCGACGATGATTTCAGCCAAAGACCCCCGGCTAGCTCTGTTGATCGGAGCTTTCGCCCTTTTTGATCAAGTCGCGGTAACTTTTAGCCCGGGTCCAACCGCCCGCGCTCATCGACGCTCGTGCCGATGCGTCCGTTCCCAATCTCAGCGCGGCCGCATCCAACGGATCGATTTCGGCGATTCGATTATAAACTTCGACTTCCCGTTCGCTTTCCCCCATTTGATGATGAAGCTGACCGAGCTCGTGCAGCAATTTTACGTCGCGCGGATTTTCTTCGAGCAACGTTCGCAGTGCGAACACGCCGATCTCCGGCCAGCCAGAAGCAACCGCCGCTTCCTTCAAAACGAGATTGGCTCGGCGATGGTAAGGTTCGCCTTCCAAAACTTTTTCGATCATCTCCACCGCGCGCTGCGGCGCTTTCTTCATTTCGCGTTGGGCTTTCATCACCGCGATCGTTGACGTCGAGATATTGAAGAAGCTTTTTTTTCCGGCCCTTTCTTTGGTCACCTCGGCGCGTCGCAAGAGCTGCCGTCCGGTTAGAAATTCCGGTTCCTGTTTCAGGATTCCCTGCAACAGCGAAATCGCGTAGCCAAAATTCTGCAGCTCCATCGCGGCCAGCGCTTTCAACCACAGCGCGCGTTGCGTTTCCTGCAGCTCTTTCTCCGTCTTAACGGCCATCTAGGGGGATTCAGCATAGTATAGGTTGTTCTGCCTGCAGTCGTCAGTGAAAAACGCTATAGCAGATCGAGCTGCGGCTTTTCCGACTCGGGCATCCCTTTGGCCGACTTTTTCCGGCGCGACTTCGGTTGTTGCTGCTCGGTGGCTCCGTTCGGATTTTCGAGGTGCGAAAGAATTTCCTTCGCGCGATCGAGAATTTCCTTCGGCAATCCGGCCAATCGCGCGACTTGGATCCCATAGCTCTTGTCCGCGCCGCCCGGAACGATTTTGCGGAGGAAGATAATCTGTTCGTTCCACTCCCGAACCGCGACGTTCAGGTTGCACACGCCTTTACGTTCAAACGCGAGTTTGGTCAGCTCATGATAATGCGTCGCAAAAAGCGTCCGGGACTTGATCTTATCGTGTAGAAACTCCGCCACGCTCCAGGCAATGGATAATCCGTCGAACGTGGATGTTCCGCGTCCAATTTCGTCCAGAATGACCAGACTTCGCTCGGTTGCATTGTTCACGATGTTCGAGGTCTCGTTCATCTCGACCATGAATGTCGACTGGCCGCGCGCGAGATCGTCATTCGCGCCCACTCGCGTGAAAATCCGGTCGACCAGTCCGACTTCCGCGCTCGCGGCCGGGACGAAGCTTCCTGTTTGTGCCATCAACGCAATCAATGCGACCTGGCGAATGTAAGTCGACTTGCCCGCCATGTTCGGGCCGGTCACGATCGCCAGTCGAACGGTTTCGCCATCGAGCGCGGCATCGTTCGGTACGAACTTTTCTTCCACTAGATTTTGATCGAGCACCGGATGACGGCCGTCCTTGATCACGAGTCGAAGCGAATTATTTAGCGCCGGGCGGCAGTAATTGAACAGGCGCGCGGTTTCCGCCAGTGAGCAAATTACATCCAAAAAGGCGATCGCTTCGGCAGTTCGTTGAATTGGGCCGAGCTCGCGGAGCGTTTCGTTGCGTAGTTTTTGGAAAAGCTCGTACTCCAGATTCCGCGCTCGCTCGTCTGCGCCCAGGATCTTGCCTTCCATTTCCTTGAGTTCCGGCGTGATGAAGCGTTCCCCGCCGACGGTCGTTTGCTTTCGCGTGTAATGCTGCGGCACGCTTGCGAGGTTCGACTTGGTTACCTCGATGAAATAGCCGAATACCGAATTGTAGCGAACCTTGAGCGATTTGATCCCCGTCGTTGCGATTTCGCGTTCCTGGAGCTGACTGATCCAGTTTTTTCCATCACGCGACGCGTTTCGCAGGTCATCAAGATCGACATCGTAACCGTCGCGGAAGATTCCGCCTTCTTTCAAAGCCAGCGGCGGATCGTCGACCAGTGCTTTGCTCAACTTTTCCGCGAGCGCCGGCATTTCGTGGATCTCGTTCTGTAGTTGTAGGGGCAGGCGTGTCGCCTGCTCGGCCGGATAGTTTGGAGCCGGAACGGCTGCGTGTACAGGGCCCGTACCGAAGGAGAGCCGGTCGAGCAGTTTTTGTAGTTCCGCTTTCAATTTTGGGATTTGCTCGAGGGACGCCTTCAACGAAACCAGGTCGCGAGCATTGCCGGATGCCTGACTCAATCGTCCGACCGCGCGCTCGACATCTCGAATCGATCCCAACTCGGACCGGATCGACGAGAGCAGATCGGGTTCTTGCAGCAAATCGGCGATCATTTGCTGGCGGCATCCCAGTTCGGTGAGAGAACGCAATGGCTGCAAAATCCAGGTCCGCAGTTTGCGCGCGCCCATCGGCGTAACTGTGCGATCGAGCGCTGCAAGCAAACTGGTGTCCCGAGCGCGGCGCGATTCCACCAAGTCGAGATTGGTCTGCGTCGCAGCATCCAGCAGAACGAAATCGCTCGGCGCGTCACACTTCAGTGATCGGAGATGATCGATCTTTCGCCGGAGCTGGTGCTTCAAATAATGAACGATAGCGCCCGCGGCTGCGATTGCCTGCGGCATGTGGGCGCAGCCGAATCCGTCGAGTGATTTAACTTGGAAATGCTCGCACAAAGTGAAGGTGGCGTGCTCGGGCAGGAACGCGTAGCTGTCGTAATCGAGCGCGTGATCGATTTGGCCCAACGAATCCCGTTGTTCGGAGCTAACCAGTAATTCGGACGGCGAAACCCGCGCCAGTTGGTCCAGGAGTGATTGCCGGTCTTGAAGTTCAGTCAGTCGAAATTCGCCGGTTGTGAGATCGGCGTAGGCGAAACCGAAGGCGTCGTTGCCGGCGTAAACCGCGCCAAGGTAATTCGCGCGTTTCGCCTGTAAAAGATTCAGTTCGCTCACCGTTCCCGCGCTGATGATTTGGGTAATATCGCGTGAAACGATTTTTCCTGGTTGCGGTTCGCTGGTTTGGTCGCAGATCGCGACGCGCCTGCCGGCCTTGATCAATTTCGCGATGTAAGTCTGCGCGGCATGATACGGCACGCCACACATAGGGACCTGGTTGCGTTTGGTCAGGGCGACGTTGAGCAGAACCGACGCTTCCTTCGCGTCTTCGAAAAACAGTTCGTAAAAATCGCCCAGCCGAAAGAGCAATAGCGTGTCGGCGGGAATACTTTTTCGCAGCCGCTGATACTGCTGCATCATGGGGGTGAGCGCGTCCTGCATCGGGAATACCTTAATCAGGAACCCAGGAATCGAGAAAAGGGATTTTCAAGATAGAAGGGTCCGAGCCGGACTGGCACTGCGAGGGTAGCAGCGAAGGAGCGTGGGCACCGACTAGGTTTCAAACCAAGAACTCAAATCCTGGTTTTAGTAAATAGGATCGAGAACTAATTGCGCCTGTCGCGCCGACTCGTCTCGCCGTAGCCTCGCGCGAAGGCGGAAGCCTTGCGAAGGCGGATTGGGCGTCCGACGTTAATCGCCGTGTCTGACGGATTTCAAATACGTCTCGCAACTTCGGACGATCTCGAAGTCATCAGTTGGCATCGCGCCCGAATGTTCAAGGACATGAAGGAGCTTCCGGAGGAATTGTTCGATTCATTCCGTGTCAAATCCTTCGCGACGCTGCAACGGCTGTTTGCCGAAGGAAAGTACGTGGGGTGGCTTGCCAGCCCGAACAATGAGCCTGAAAAAATCGTAGCTGGCGCTGGAGCGGCTTTGCGTGAAGTTGCGCCCCATCCCGAACCGGATGCCGATGGCAAGTTCGACATTGTTTCCGGACGACAGGCAATCATTCAAAATGTTTATACCGAACCCGACTGGCGACGCCGTGGCTTGGCCGCCGTCTTAATAAAGACGATCATCGACTGGACCCGCGAACAGCAGATTGAATCAGTTGTGCTGCATGCTTCCGAGGAAGGCCGCGCAGTGTATGAACGTCTTGGATTCGTCGCGACTACGGAGATGCGCCTTAATCGTTGGGATTGTACTGCGGATTAAACGGTTGCGACGGCGGAACATAATCGTCGCCCGGACGATCGGTGTAAATTCGCCGGCGCGGACGCGATGGATAGATGCCGTTATCGTCGTAACGTCGCGGAAGAATGACGACCCGGCCGGATGTTAATTTCACAATGGGTCTCCCATCCGGCGTTCGGCCGATGATGCGGGCATGACCTCGACCCTGGTAACCTGGGCCGCGATCGTAACTCTCATCGTTCGGATACGAACGAGCCGTGCGCGAACTTTCCGATGTCGATCTTGTGCTCGGTGCGACCGATTTCTTTTTCGTAGTGACGGCCGACTCGCTTGATTCGGTTGACGATGATTGTTCAGCATTTTCCGTCGCCGATTGTTGCTCGTCAGGGCCTGTCGCTGGCGATGCTGGTTCAGATGGTTTGGATGCCGATGCAGTTTGATTGCTTGCGACAGACGCAGGTGGCGGTGTCTCGGCCGCGTTCGTCGTCGCCTGACTTTGCTCGTCGCTTGCTTTTTGATTTGCATCGGCAATCGCCGACGGCGGGGAACTCTCGGCCGGTCGAATTGCCGCAACGGGGGCGGCGCCTGGCGTGGACGCGAACTTCGACGCGTCGGGAACTCCAATTGGAACGCCGATTTTCTCGGTACGGCGCAGATATGGAATCTTATCGTGGAAGAAGTATTCAGCAGCTGCCGCTCCGGCAATCAGAAGAACCACGACCGCGGCAAATCCGCGCAAGACCTGCGCAAGCGGCGAAATTGGTCGCTGCGGTTTCGGTTTTCGGGCGACGACCGCCGCCAGTGGAAGGCCCAGTTTGCGACCGATCGCCTGGCGTCGTTCGATTTTCGTCAGGCAATCGAGCATCTCTTTTTCCAGCGCGACCGGATCGTGCGGACGGTTTTCCGGATTTTCGCGCAACAACGAAACCAGCAGGTTGTGCAGCGGCTTTGGCGCGCGTCGGAGCTCCGGCAACCGCCGGATCCGCAAACGCGCTTTCATTCCGGTGACCGCCAATGGCGCGGCGCCCGTAAGCAGAAAACAAATCGTCGCGCCCAGCGAATACATTTCCGACTCGAAATTGATTTCGCCGCCCGCGCGTTGCTCCGGACTCGCAAACTGCGGCGAGATTGAAGGCGCGATCTCGGGCGCCTCGTTGCTGTCGGAATGCAGCTCAAGTCCGGCCAGACCGAAATTCAAAAGCTTTATGAACGGCCAGCCGCCGCTCGGCGATTCTCCCGGCACAATCATCAGGTTCGACGGTTGAACGGCGCGGTGCGTTAGATTGAAATACGCTGCTGCGCCCAGCGCTCGCACCACTTGCAGTCCAACGCGTAACGCAGCGTCCGCCGCCATTGGCCCGTTCTCGACGATCCATGCATCCGCTGTTTCGCCCTCGAAATATTCCGAGACTAGCGCGAAGTAATCGTTCTCGATGCCGACGGCCAGTGTCTTCGCGATGTTGACGTGGTCCAGTTTTTCCGCGGTCTCGGCGCGTTCTTTGAGTTGGGCGAGCTTTTCCGGTTCGACCGTTGCTTTCGGAATCAGTTGTAAACGAACCGGCTCATGCGAGCGGGAGTCGATCGCCTTGTAATTGATGGCCGCGCCTGTCCGGCTGACTTCGCGACCTGCTTCGCCGGCGCAGATGCGGTAATGCTCGAAAAACGTCGTGGGTTCCATGGCAGCAATGACCCAGCTGGTAGGGTATTAACAATCGTAGCGCCAGCCGAGTTGCGCGAGACTTTTCTCAGGAGGGAGATTCGGGGTCGTATCTAAACATTACGCTCCCGCTAGTTCACCCAGAATGTGCCCTTAATGTAGATTGCCGCAGAGCGGCATGATTCGACATTTCAACCCGGGGGGCCGCACCACGGACTCAGCGTGCGGTCTGGGAACTCGGTGTGCGGGGCTCAACTACTCCACGTCCAAACCCCTCAACCTCTTCTTAGCCCCGCGCCATCCGCATACCCAGCCCGACGATCGCCTGGATCAACTGCGGATACGTCAGGCCCGCTTTCAAGGCCGATTGGGCGAAATCTTCGTCGGCCGCCAGATGCGGATTCGGGTTGGCTTCGATGAAATACGGTTTGTTGTCGGCGGTGAGTCGCAGATCGATACGCGCGTAACCGTCGATTGTGAGCAATCGATAAATGTCTTTGCACATTTTCTCGATCTCCTTCACCAGGGCCGCGTCGAGATTTTCGGCGAACTGCCCCTCGAGTCCCCACCGTTTTCGATATTTCTCGTCCCATTTCGCTTTGTAGGTGGCGATCCGTGGTTCGTTAGGCGGCACTTCACGAAACATCAGTTCGCGCATCGGAAAAACCGTCAGCCGCGTGTTCCCCATAATGCTCACGTAAAGTTCGCGGCCCTCGATGTATTCCTCGGCGATCGCGTCGCTACTGTATTTCTCGTGAACGAAACCGACCCGCTCGCGGAAACTCTCGTCGGTTTCGACAAAAGACGCCCGTGAAATTCCGTAGGACGCTTCCTCTTTCACCGGCTTTACCAAGATCGGAAACTTCACCTTCCTCGGCCCACCGATTCGTTGGCCGCGCGGGATGACCACGAAATTGGGCGTTAGGATTCCGTGATGGCCGAGAATCTTCTTCGAAATGCCTTTATGTTTGCAAAGTGTCATTCCGGTCGAACCGCAACCGGTGAACGGCACGCCTTGCATCTCTAGAAGCGAGACGATGTTCTGGTCGAACCCGGGATTGTTTTTGAATTGCTCGACCAGGTTGAACAGCACGTCCGGCTGAAAGCTTTCCATCTTTTGCCGGACGAGATCGACGTCATCGAAGATGGCGAGATGCTCGGGGATGTGACCGAGCTCTTTGAGCGCCGCCATCACATTCGCCTCTGTTTGCCATTCCTCCGTCTGCATTTCCTTGCTCAAATCGGCGTCGATCGGCGTCGGTTGCACACCGTCGAATAACACCAGGACTTTGAGTTTCTTTTTCACGCGTTACTTAGTGCGTTTGAATTTGCCGGTGAACAGATAATTCATCACCAACGTCGTGAGGTAGGATGCCACCCGAAAATCCTGCTGCGGATCGTCGTTTTGCACGCGCAGCCCGAGCTCGTCGCTTCGGTCGATCAAGCGAGTAAGCAGTTTGTTCACTCGGAACTTTTTCTCGTTCGTAAATTGCGCGACCGAGTTCATCAATCGTCGCCGGCGCTGCCGGAGATAACTGCTCGCTTTGATCCCGGTCGGCGCCGAAAACAATTGTCGAAGATCGACATCGTAGAAGCCGGGATACTGTTCTTCGTAAAGTTTCCGTTTCCGCGCGTAATAGGTCTTCAGTTTAACGTTGAGAAAATTGTAATCGGCCACGCGATACTTCGGCATGAGCGTCGGCGGTTTGCCGGCGAGCGATTTCATCAGCTCATCGACGTACTCGAGTTTTTGGAGCGCTTTCCAGCCCGCATAGCGCTTCCGCCAATCGAAATCCGGCGTCAGCCAGATCGCGAATGTCTCGGCAAAATCTTCGTCCGGATGCGCCTGCGCGTACCAATCATCCAAATGCATTACGTAGCTACGACTGAACGGGCGCGGCCGATAAAAACTAGGCGTTTCTTCGTCCGAAGTTTGCCCGAACATTTCCTGCCACTTCTTTTTCCGCGTCAATCGGTAGGCATACATGTAGGCGTGACCGGCCTCGTGCCGCATCAGTTTCATGAACCATTCCGGCGTTTCGCCTTCCACTTCGAGCATCATCGACCGTTCCAGCGCGCGGAGCCGATCGTGCACCAGGAAGAACGGAACGAAGATCGCCGGGATCCCGATCGGCACAAACCATTCATCGCCGATATGGGTTGGGGGGTGAAACGCGAGCCCCTTGGCCGAAAGCTCATTATATAACTGCTGGATCAGTTGCTGGAGCAGCGTGCCATCGAGGGTCAGGCCAAGACTGGAAATCCGGCGCTCAAGAAGTTCCTCGTCGCTCAATGATGCCCAGTCTGGAGTTTCCATCCGGGCTTAGTCTTAGGCCTTTTGCCCCAACCCCTCAATGTCTCTTCTTTCTTCGACTACTCAGTCAGGGTTTCTACTGCAGCTCGGCGGGGTTGCGCAATTGCCGATGATCAGCGCGATGCTGACGTGATCGTTTGACAAATCGCTCAACTCGTCTATTGAGAGGGCCCGTTCGCTGCGGCGAATGGTCGTCAGAAGTCCACGCGCTCCCCAAAGACTAGCGCGCCGGGGCTGTTCCGAACCGAACTAAAAGCTGCATTCCCGCGGCTTTCGGCACGAAGACAGCGTACTCCACCCGAAGACTCGACAACATCGGAGTAACGCTTGGGGACACCATGAAACTATCTTACACAATCTTATTTTTATTATTGCTAGTTACGCCCGCCTTCGCGCGCGAGCAATCGGTCCTTGCCCGCGTGACCAGTTATTGGGCGGGTGAGGGGTCTAAATTCGCCAGTACCGGGCGACGTTTGCACCCCGGCCATTGCGCCGTCGATCCGAAACGAATTCCGTACGGGAGCAAAATCGTTTTTCCGGACGCAGTCTGCACCGCGGTCGATACCGGAACGGCGGTCGTCAGTCGCAAAGCCGCGCGACTATGCGGACGGACGGCGAGCCAACTCAAGGCCATCGTGGTCGACCGATTTTTTGATACCAAACGAGAAGCCGAGGAGTGGTCGAACGGGCATTCCGAATTCATGATGCTTCGCGTTGTTCCGCCCGGTTCCGCTCTGAACTGACAGCGCCGTGGGCCGATTACACGGTTTTCCAGCGGCGATGATAGGATTGCCATAATATTCATAATCGCTTCTCTCACCACGAGAGGGACTTATGACTAAAGTTGTTCCGACCGCTGGACAGGTACGCAACGCGCTGTAAAGTGGGCGAGATGAAAATGATCGACGCGCCGATTCGCGCTGCCCGTTTGGTCGGGCAGGTCGCATAAAGGCCGGTCGATCTCGCCAAGTTGGAGCCCGCACTTTCGGGGCACCCCAGTGGTCGAATCTCAAACCACGCGCGGGTTTTTGCGCCGGTATCCCGAACCGCCTTCGGGAATCACCCTTAACAATTTTAGAAATTTATGAAACCAACAACTCAAATCAGTCACAACGGGAACTCACGGTTTCCGTTAACCGATTACAATTATCAGATGACCCCGGACGGACAGAGCGTCGCCGGTCGATCTGTCGCGAAGGGGACCGGTTTTCACAAACTAAGCAGCGACTTTATCGGCACAGAAATGGTCCGCGATTTTGCCGTGGAATTTTCAGCGTTCACGGTGATCGCGGGCTTGTCGGCCTGGCCAATCGTTTTGAGCATCGTGGCCGTGGCCCGACTGCTTTGGAGTTAAGGGGGAACCCTGTGCGGCCACCACTACAACTCTGTGAGCGGTACCAAAATTAGCGTTTTTCGTGTCGAATTCGGCAAGGAACTAGCTGCTTTAGAGGCGATGAAATCAGCATCAGGATCCCACAAACACCTCAGTTTTCACCGGTTGAGCGGTGCGTTTTTCCGCGATGAAGCGGCTCGCCATGACGTCACCGATTTCTTGCTCTTCACGCTGATCGCGGGACTCTGCGCCTGGCCCATCGTGTCGATGGCCCTGGCGATTGCTCACGTGATCGGCTAAATCGATACGCGCTTCGGTTCGCCCATTTGATTATCTGCTTCATCCCTCATCGCTTATTGTTCATCCTTTGAGCGATGAGCGCGAAGCTACTTTTCGTGATCGAGGTGCTCGTCATCGCGACGGTCTTTCATCTCGATTACCTCGGTTTCCTTCCGGTCAGCAAAACGCCCTATCTTTTTCTTCTCGGCTGGATCTCGATCCGATTGCGCCGCCAGCGTTGGAAAGATGTTGGTCTCAAACTCGATCAGTCATTTTTAAAACTTCTCGCGTTGGGCATCGTTGTTGGCGTCGCCATGGAGGCGCTCGAACTCTTCGCGACCCAGCCGTTCCTGACAAAGATTCTCGGTCAGGGACCCGATCTGCACCAGTTGCAACCCCTAGTCGGAAATACGCAATTGCTGCTGTTGGGAATCGTTCTCGCGTGGATCCTTGCCGCGTTTGGCGAAGAAACGGTTTATCGCGGTTATCTGCTTAATCGCTGCGCCGATCTGTTTGGAAAATCGACAACCGCGTGGATGACCTCAACGATTCTTGTCACGTTGTTATTCGGCTTCGCTCACTTTCCTCAAGGTCCGACGGGAATTATCGAAAACATTATCGACGGCGCGATTCTGGCCGCGACTTATTTCGCCACTGGCCGAAACCTCTGGGCGCCGATCGTCGCTCACGGCATTCAAGACACCGTCGACGTGCTTCTTATTTATCTTGGTTGGTATCCGGGCTTTCAGCAGTCAGTCGGATTACCGGCCTGAGGCGCGGTTATCGTTTAAGCTGTCCGCTTTTGTTCCGAAAACGAACAGAAAAATCCCATTTGCGGGACGATCAGAAAATTGCAGCGAAAAGTCGGTGTGATGTAAATGGTTAGTAGGCTGTGCTTTGTGTCTAAGAATTCTCTTTGGCATATGGTTTGCATGCCGATTTGACGCGGGCACCCCTCTGCCCGTTCGTCTTCAAACCTACAAAATGCTAAAACGTACTGCAGTCACGCTAGTAGCGGCTGCGCTTCTCGCGCCGGCCGCATTCACTCAGGAAATGCCAGCGACCGTTCCAACATTGGATGAATTGGTCGCGAAAAATATCGAAGCGAAAGGTGGCGCGCAGGCCGTGCGCGCGTTGCAATCGCTTCGGCGCACCGGCGCCATGCTGGTGAACGAAGGCAGGATTCGACTCGCCTATACTCAAATCAAAAAGCGCCCGCTCGAAGTACGGACGGAAGCGACCTTGCAGGGAATGACAGCAGTGCAGGCGTTCGACGGCAAGGAAGGCTGGCAGATTTCCCCGTTCCAAGGCCGCAAAGATCCTGAGCGAATGTCGGCCGATGACGTGAAGGCTTTGATGGAAGATGCCGAGATGGATGGGCCATTGGTCGATTGGAAAGAAAAAGGAAGCACGATCGAATATCTCGGCACCGAAGATGTCGATGGGACGCAGGCCTACAAAATCAAAGTCACGCGCAAAAACGGGGACGTGAATTTTGTTTATCTCGATCCGGACCATTTTCTCGAGATCCGGATTTTGACGCAACGCATCCAGCAAGGCGCGCTGGTCGAAACGGAAACCGATCTGGGCGACTACGAAAAGATTAACGGCGTGTTCGTCCCATTTTCAATCGAGGCTGGGAGCAAAGGCGACTCGGACAAACAAAAGATCGTAATCGACAAGGCGGAAGGAAATGCGCCGGTCGACGACCCAATTTTCCATTTTCCAACAACTCCTGCGAAATAATTCACTCTTATGCGTTCCTTAAAATTTTTTGTAACGATTGCCTGTTGCGGTTCCGCGTTCGCGCAGGAACAGGCTTCGGCCCCATTTAATTCAGCAATCATTTCCGGTCTCGGCGCCCGCAACATCGGTTCGGCGGCGATGAGCGGCCGCATCTCTGCCATCGCCGGCGCCCGCGAACCGTCGGGAAAAATCACTCTCTTTGTCGGCGCGGCCAGCGGCGGCGTTTGGAAGTCGGACGACCAGGGAACGCGCTATCGTCCGGTGTTTGACGAGCAAGCGGTGCAATCAATCGGTGCGATTGCGCTCGATCCGAAAAATTCGAAGAACGTCTGGGTTGGCACGGGTGAGTCGTGGACACGCAACAGCGTCTCGATCGGCGACGGCATTTATAAATCGACCGATGGCGGCGAAACCTGGACCCATGCCGGGTTGAACAAATCGGAGCGCATCTCGAAGATTCGGGTTAGCCCGAACGACAGCGACACGGTTTACGCTTGCGTGCCGGGCGCTTTGTGGAGCGATTCGCCGGACCGAGGTTTGTATAAAACGACCGATGGCGGCAAGACCTGGACCCTGGTTCTGAAGGGCGCCAACCTTTCCACCGGCTGCACCGATCTCGCGATCGACCCGGCGAATCCGGAGACAATGTTCGCCTGCATGTGGGATTTTCGCCGGAAAGGATGGGAATATCGTTCCGGCGGCGACGGCCCGGACAAGCCATCTGCGAGCGGATTGTTCCGATCGACCGACGGCGGCAATACCTGGACAGAGGTTACGCCGGACAAGAACAAAGGGTTCCCGAAAAAGCCGTACGGCCGTCTTGCCGTGGCGATTGCGCCTTCGAATGCGAAACGGATCTATTGTTTCGCCGAGTCGCCGAACAGCGCGCTGTTTGTTTCTGATGACGGTGGCGCAACCTGGCAGGAGCGCGACAAAAGCCAGTGGATGGTTTGGCGTCCGTTCTACTTCGCGAACCTGATTGTCGATCCAAAAAATCCGGACCGCGTATTCAAGACTGACGGTGCACTGATTCTAAGCGAGGACGGCGGGAAAAGTTTCTCGGTGGTCGGTGGTTTTAACGGCGCGCACGGCGACGTGCACGATGTCTGGATCGATTCGACCAATCCGGAAACGGTGTTCAGCGGAGACGACGGCGGCATGTGGTATTCCTACAACGGCGGAAGCAAATGGTGGAAAGCCGACAATTTGCCGGTGTCGCAGTTCTATCACGTCAGCCTCGACGATAACGACCCATACCAGGTCTACGGCGGACTACAGGACAACGCCTCGTGGGTTGGACAATCCCAATATCCCGGGGGCATCACGAATCATCAGTGGGAAAACATGTACAACGGCGATGGTTTCTGGATGTTTCCCGATCCGTCCGACCCCGATTATCTCTACGCCGAGTATCAGGGCGGTAACATTGGTCGGGTGAATCGGCATACCCACGAAGCACGCAACATTCAGCCGACCGCGAATTACAAAGAGAAGTTGCGTTGGAATTGGAACACACCGATTGCGCTTTCGCCTAACGACAAAGGAACTATCTACATCGGCGCGCAATTCTTGTTCCGGTCGCGGGATCACGGCCAGAATTGGGAACGGATTTCGCCCGATCTGACCACGAACGATCCGCAAAAACAAAAGCAGGAACAATCCGGCGGTGTGACGATCGACAATTCGTCGGCTGAAATGCACACCACGATTTATTCGATCAGCGAATCGCCCAAGGACAAGAATTTGATCTGGGTCGGCACCGACGACGGAAATGTTCAGGTCACGCGCGACAACGGAAAAACCTGGACCAACGTGGTTGGCAATGTTCCCGGTTTGCCGAAGAATTCGTGGGTGAGTTGGGTCCAGGCGAGCAACTTCGACGCCGGGACTGCTTACGCGACGTTCGATCGGCATACGTTCGGTGACATGGCGCCGTACGTGTTCAAAACAACCGATTATGGCAAGACTTGGACACCGCTAGTTACGCCTAACGACTCAAAAACTGTTCGTGGTTATGCCCACGTGATCAAGGAGGACGTGGTCAAACCGGATCTGCTGTTCGTTGGCACGGAGTTTGGACTTTGGGTGTCGATCGACGGCGGAAAAAACTGGGCCCAATTCAAAGGCAACCATTTCCCCGCGGTCGCGGTGCGCGACTTGGCGATCCAACCGCGCGATAACGATCTCGTTCTGGCGACCCACGGTCGCGGTATCTGGATCGTTGACGACATTACACCGTGGCGCGCGTTGACTCCGGAAATCCTGTCGCAGGAAGTCGCGTTTGTTTCGGCGCGTCCGGTGCAGCAACGGATCGAAGGCAATGGCGGATGGGCGAACGGCGCCGCGATGTTCGTCGGCGACAATCCGCCCGACGCCGCAGTGATCAACTATTACCAGCGCGAACGCCATCTTTACGGGAAACTGAAAATCGAAGTCCTCGATTCCACCGGCCGGGTGCTGGATGAAGTTCCGGCAAGCAAGCGGCCGGGATTGAATCGCGTGATGTGGACAATGCGCGAGAAACCGCCCCGGGTTCCGCCGGCGGCGCAGATCGCTTTTGCCGGTGTGCAAGGAGTCCGGTTTGCGCCGGGCGAGTACACAGTTCGGCTGACCAAGAACGGAAAGGCTTACGAGACCAAGTTCACCGTTGGTCTCGATCCACGCGCGAAATTCAGTGAAGCGGACAAGAAAGCGCAATTCGACGCGGCAATGAAGGTCCGCGCGTTGTTCGACGACGAGAGCGCGTTAATGGACCGCATTCTGTTCTTGCGGAGCGAAGTCGCAAAAATGGCTACGGCACTGCCGCAGAACGATCCGCTGCACAAGAACGTGAAGGATTTCGACGGCAAGATTGAGGCGGTGCGAAAGAAAATCGTGGCCACGACTGAAGGCGGCGCGATCACTGGCGAGGAACGGATTCGTGAGCACACCGACCAGCTTTACGGCGCGTTGCTGAGTTACGAAGGCAAACCTGGCGATTATCACCTCGCTTACATCGACACGCTCAGGCGCGAGCTCGATGATGTGAACAAAGATTTCGACCAACTGTTGGCCAAAGATTTGCCGGCGTTGAACCAAACGCTCAAGGGCAAAGGCAAACAAGAGATCTCCCCGCCGCCTGCGAAGGTTGCGGTGAATGAAGAAGCGCCTGTGTCTGGCGGAAGCCTCGCGGGATCAAACGATCCGGATGAAGCCGGCGTGCCCGCACTGTTACCGGCGAATTTCCGCATCCTCCATTGATCTTCCAAGATAAGCAAAATCCGTCCAACATTGACATAGCGATAGATTCGCGGTTCAGAGTTAGCTCGTGAGCCGTGTCCTGATTGCCGATGACCAGCGTGACGTGCTGGAAGCGCTGAGGATTTTGCTCAAGGGCGAGGGGCACCAGACCGAGTCGGTCACGTCAATCAGCGGAATTTTCAACGCGCTTCAGCAGCGCGACTACGCGTTGTTGATGATGGATCTCAATTACACGCGTGACACAACCTCGGGGCAGGAAGGCCTCGAAGTGATTCCGAAAATCCAGGCGCTCGACAACACGTTACCGATTGTGGTGATGACGGCGTGGGCGACGATCGATCTCGCGGTTGAAGCAATGAAACGCGGCGCGCGGGATTTCGTTCCCAAACCGTGGGACAACGAGCGGTTGCTCACAATTGTCCGGACGCAGATCGAGCTCGGCAGCGCGTTGCGCAAGGGCCGGAAACTGGAAGCCGCGAACAAACTTCTGGGCGGCAACGTTCCGAATTTGATTGCGGACGCGCCGTCGATGCGGCCGGTGATCGAAATGATCCAACGGGTGGCGCCGTCGGACGCCAACGTGCTGATCACCGGCGAGAACGGGACCGGAAAAAGTCTGATCGCGCAAGCGTTGCATGCGCTTTCGCCGCGCGCTTCGCACAGCATGATCACCGTAAACATGGGAGGCCTGTCGGAAACGCTGTTCGAGAGCGAGCTGTTCGGTCACGTCAAAGGCGCGTTCACCGATGCCAAGACGGATCGCGCCGGTCGGTTCGAGCTGGCGGACGAAAGCTCGCTCTTCATGGACGAGATCGCGAACATTCCGCTCAACCAACAGGCGAAACTGTTGCGTGTCATTGAGGGCGGCCAATTCGAGCGGGTCGGTTCGTCGAAAACGTTGCACGCGAACGTGCGAATCATCTCCGCGACAAACGCGAACCTGGCGGACGAAGTCGCTGCCGGAAGATTCCGACAGGATCTGCTATTTCGACTGAACACGATTGAGATTGGCCTTCCGCCGTTGCGCGACCGGCGCGAAGACATCATTCCTTTGGCCAACAATTTTCTGCGAATGCATGCGCAGCGGTATCGGAAGGACCTCGGCGGTTTCGACGAGACCGCACGCGATCGATTGATGCAACACTCGTATCCCGGAAACGTGCGTGAGCTCGACCACGTGATTGAGCGCGCGGTGTTGATGGCGCGTGGCTCGCAGATCAAAGCCGCCGACCTTGGCCTAACGACTGCCGGCGGTGAATCAAAGAGTCTGGAAGACATGAGCCTTGAAGAAGTCGAAGCGTTTTTGATCAAGAAAGCGCTCGCTCGAAACAACGGGAACGCGCGCAAAGCGGCGGAATCGCTGGGACTGAGCCGAAGCGCGTTTTACCGGCGTCTACAACAATACGGTCTCTAATGCCGCGTAAACCGAAAGATCGGTATCGGTTTTCGCACCAGGGCAAGTTGACGTGGCTGATCCTTGGCGCGGTCGGACCTGCGATCGTCATAGCGATGTCGATCCTGTGGTTCGGGAATTACACCGGCAAAGTCCAGTGGACGCTCACGCTCGTTATTTTTGTCTTCGTGATCACGTTCATTTCGGCTGCACGCGATCACGTGATTCATCCGCTGCAAACGATGAGCAATCTGCTGGCGGCGTTGCGAGAGGGCGATTACTCGATCCGGGCCCGGGGGGCGCGCGCGGACGACGCCCTTGGCGAAGTGTTGCTTGAGGTGAACACGCTCGGCGAGACGTTGCGCGTACAACGTCTTGGCGCGTTCGAAGCCACAGCATTGTTGCGCACGATTATGGCCGAAATCGAAGTGTCGGTCTTCACCTTCGATCCTGACCGGCGATTGCGCCTGGTGAATCGCGCAGGCGAAGATTTGCTCGGTCAGCCAATCGACAAACTTCTAGGCCGAACGGCGAAGGATCTCGGCCTCGAAGAAGTGTACGGGGTCGATCAAGACGAGCCGCTGACAATGTCGTTTCCCGGTGGCTCGGGACGATGGCGGGTAGGACGCAGCACTTTTCGAGAACGCGGTCTGCCGCATGATCTTATCGTCCTCACGGATTTGAGTCGCACCCTCCGCGAAGAAGAGCGGCGTGCCTGGCAACGACTCGTTCGCGTTCTCGGCCACGAAATGAACAACTCGCTCGCGCCGATCAAGTCATTGGCCGGCAGCCTGGAAAACTTGTTGCGGCGCGAACCGATGCCGAAGGATTGGAAAGACGATGCCGAAAGCGGGTTGAAATCGATTGCCTCGCGGGCCGATTCGCTGAGCCGGTTCATGCAAGCATACACCCGTCTGGCGAAGCTTCCGCCTCCGCAAATGGAGGAGGTCGATCTTGGGGAACTGGTCCAACGAGTTGTGAATTTGGAGCCGAGACTAAAAGTCCAAATCGTTCCCGGACCGAAGCTGCAGATTCGCGCGGACGCGGCGCAAATCGAGCAAGTGTTAATCAATCTCGTGCACAACGCGGTCGACGCGTCGCTGGAAACAAACGGCTCGGTGGCGATTCGCTGGCGGGAATCGGGGGATGATGTGGAGGTGATCGTGACGGACGAAGGACCGGGAATCATGAACCCGACCAATCTTTTCGTTCCGTTTTTCACCACGAAACCCGATGGATCCGGAATCGGATTGACCCTAAGCCGGCAAATCGCGGAAGCGCACGATGGAACAGTGAGCCTGGCGAATCGTAACGAGCGCACCGGCGCGGAAGCGGTGCTGCGTTTACCGCGATAGAAGGTAGCGGCGATTGACCTCAATCGCCATGGCGCTTCGGTGAAGCGCCGCTACCAAAAATCCGTCCCAGATTCGGGACGGTTTTGTCCCACGAGCGAAGCACTTCGCGGTTATTCAAAAATCCCGACTAAGTTTTAACTGCTGATTATCAATGACTTACGACTTTGTATTGTGCCGTGGCATGGGCATTGCAATAGGAAGCTGGTGAAATGAAAAAACTTTTGAATCCAGTGAGCGGCCGAAACGCTTCTCACTAGAGACGAAAGGGAAAGAAATTATGAAACCAACCATCTACACCAACACGAACGCGCGGAAATTCCCGTTCGTTGATTACAACTATCAAGCGTCGAGCCTGGAAGATTTGACCGGCCGTTGCGCAAAGTTGTCGAATTCGTTTCGCGACATCAGCCGCGATTACTTCGACAATGAAGAGAACCAGGATTTTCTGAGCAACGCTGCGATTTTCGTCGCGCTGATCGGATCTGCCCTGATCCCGATTGCCGCGAGCGCGTCAGCGATGATCCAGCTTGTCCGCACGTTGCCGTTGTTCTAATCACGCCGTGACCACCCCACAGGCACAACCAGAGGAAGATCATACCATCGTGCGGCCGAGCGGATTTACGTCGAGCCTTTCTTCGATGGATGTTCCTCGCGAAGGCGTTGCTGCTAAGAAACGCAAGCGCCGGATCTTGATTATTGGCGCGAGCGCAGTCGGCTTGATTTTGGCAACGGTTGGTTTGTCCCGGTTGAAACCAGCGGCGCCGAGCGTGGACCGCTCCAGCGTATGGATCGACACGGTGAAACGCGGGCCGATGGTCCGACAAGTTCGCGGACTCGGCACACTGGTTCCGGAAGAGTTTCGATGGCTCCCGACGACGACGGAGGCAAGCGTCGAGAAAATTTTGATCTGGCCGGGAACAAAAGTCGAACCGGGTGACGTTATACTAGAGTTGACCAGTCCGGAATTAGAACAAAGCGCGCACGAAGCGGAGTCGAAAGCGAAGGGCGCGGAGGCCGAGCTTGCGACGGAAAAAGCGACTTTGCAGCGCGAGTTACTCGATCAGGAATCGAAAACTGCCGTGGCGCATTCGGCTTACGAGCAGGCGAAAATGGAACGTCAAACCAACGATCAACTGGCGAAGAACGGCTTGGTTGCGGACCTCGTTTACAAAACTTCGAAGATCAAGGAAGAGGAATGTAAGAAGAGCGATGAGATTGAGGAGAAGCGATTGGCCTTCTCGCGCGATTCGATTGAGCCACAACTCGCGTCGAAGCAGGCGGCAGTCGATCAAGCCAACCAACTGGCAAAGCTCAAGCTCGATCAAGTTGAAGGACTTCATGTGAAAGCCGGAATGTCCGGCGTGTTGCAAGCGTTGCCGGTGCAGGTCGGTCAACGACTGAAGCCAGGGGACAATCTCGCGCGCGTGGCCGACCCGTCGAAGCTCAAGGCGCAGATTAAGATCGCGGAGACCCAGGCAAAAGATATTCAACCGGGCCAGCAGGCGACCATCGATACGCGCAACGGCGTCGTGAAAGGCCACGTGAAACGGGTGGACCCGGCGGTCGAGCAGGGAACCGTGACCGTAGACGTCGCTTTCGATGAAGAATTGCCGAAAGGCGCGCGACCGGATCTCAGCGTCGATGGAACGATCGAGCTCGAGCGTCTTGATAACGTGGTTTTCGTCGGCCGGCCGGCGTTCGGTCAGGAAAACAATACTGTCGGCATGTTCAAGCTTGTGCCGGGCAGCAGCGACGCGGTGCGCACTCCGGTGAAACTGGGCAAGAGCTCGGTGAACACCATTGAAATTCTCAGCGGTCTGAATCCCGGCGATCAGGTCATTCTCTCCGATACAAGCGCGTGGGATTCGCACGAGCGAATTCGCCTTAACTAGTTTTCAGCAATCCCAAATCAGAAACCCAACCATGACATCAACCCAAGTTAATCCACACAAATCAACTTCCGGTGGAAACGGCACGACCCCGTTGATCCGGCTCAACTCGGTCACCAAAGTGTTTCTCACCGATGAGGTGGAGACGCACGCGTTGTCCGGCATTCATCTCGATATTCGCGACGGCGAATACATTTCGATCGCGGGGCCCTCGGGCTGCGGCAAATCGACGTTATTGTCGATCCTCGGCTTGCTGGACACTCCGTCGGACGGGAGTTACGCGCTCAAAGGGCACGAGGTTGCGAATCTTTCGTTCGCGGACCGCGCCCGAATTCGCAATCGCGAGATTGGTTTCATTTTCCAAAGCTTCAACCTGATCGGCGATCTTACCGTTTATGAAAACGTCGAACTCCCGCTGACCTATCGCGGGATGAGCGCCGGCGACCGGAAAACTTTGGTCACCCAGGCGCTGGATCGCGTTGGGATGGCGCATCGGGCGAAACATTTGCCGAGTCAGCTCTCGGGCGGTCAGCAGCAACGCGTCGCGGTCGCGCGCGCTCTTGCCGGCAAACCGGCAATTCTGCTGGCGGATGAGCCGACTGGAAACCTCGACTCTCGAAACGGTGAAGCGGTCATGAACCTGTTGAAGGAACTGCACGCCGGCGGCGCGACCATTTGCATGGTCACGCACGACGAGAGGTTCGCGCTGCACGCCGATCGCACCGTGCATTTGTTCGACGGTCGAGTGGTGGAGGACAGCCGCGTTGCTGCCTAACGAATGTAGAATCGACGACAACCAGCGAGTATGCTGAGCGAAATCAAAGTGGCGCTGCGGGGCCTGGCGAAAAGCCCCGGCTTCACTGCAATCGCAATAGCAACGCTGGCGTTGGCGATTGGCGCGAACAGCGCCGTCTTCAGTCTGATCAATGCGCTGTTGGTTCGGCCGCTGCCGTATCAGGAACCGTCCCGAATCGCCTTAATCTGGGAACAGTTCACCACTCAAGGGCTCGAGCGAATTCCGGTTTCGCCGCCGGAGTTTCTTGATTTGGAAAAGGAATTGCAAAGCGGCACCGGCCTCGCGGCGTTTAACTATCAAACATTCAATCTCGGTGGCGGCGATGTTCCGGAACGGATTTCCGGCGCCGTAGTGTCGCCTTCTCTGTTTTCCCTGCTCGGAGTCGAACCGATCCAAGGCCGCACTTTCGCCCGCGAAGAACAAGGCGAGGGTCATGACGATGTCATAGTGATCAGCGAACGGCTTTGGCAGCGCCGTTTCAATTCGGACCCGATGCTTGTTGGAAGAACCCTGCTCCTTAACGGCCGCAGTTACACGGTCATCGGAGTTATGCCGGCCAAATTCGAATTTCCGATCCCAATTTTTGGCCTTCAGGGCAATCAATTTGCGGAGCGCGTCGAGATTTGGAAACCAATCGCGTTTACTCCTTTTGAACTGAAAGAGCGCGGCTCGCGCAGTTACGGTTTGATCACCCGTTTGCGTCCGGGTGTGTCGTTGACCAACGCGCAAACGGAGCTCGATACAATCATTTCGCACTGGATCCAAACCTATCGCGACAACTACAACGGCGGCGGTTTTGGCGCCAAAATATATGGGTTGCACGATCAGGTCGTCGGCGGAATGCGGACTGGTCTCGCGATTTTGCTTGGAGCGGTTGTTTTCGTTTTGCTGATCGCCTGCGCAAATCTCGCGACGATGCTGCTGGCTCGGGCGAGCGCTCGTGAGCGGGAAATGGCGATTCGAGTCGCGCTCGGGGCGGGGCGCTGGCAGTTGCTGCGACAACTGCTGACTGAAAGTGTGTTGCTAGCTCTGGCCGGCGCGTTTGCCGGATCTTTGCTTTCGATTTGGGGGCTTGAATTGTTAAAGGGAATCGGCGCCCGCACGATTCCACGGCTGGCGGAGGTAAATGTCGATCTTACCGTGCTGGGCGTGACGGCTATCGTCGCCGTTGGCACCGGAATTTTGTTCGGCTTAATTCCGGGGTTGGCAAGCGCCAAGCCCGAATTAACTGAAGCGTTGAAGGAAGGCGGACGCTCTTCAACTACGGGCGCCCGGACCAATCAGGTCCGCAATTCACTCGTTGTTGCCGAGATCGCGCTGGCGCTGGTGTTGCTCGTCGGCGCCGGGCTTTTGCTAAAGAGCTACGCGCGCGTCCAAAACATCGATCCTGGTTTCGATCGCAAAAACATTCTCACGGCAGAGATCGATCTTTCGGAAACGAAATATCCGCAGCGGGGCAGCGCCGATTACAACAAGGGTGCTGCGATGGTTAATTTCTGGAATGAAGCATTGCGGCGCGTCCAACAGTTGCCAGGAGTTGAAACGGCTGGTTTGACGATCACTTTGCCATTGAGCGGCTCGAACACCGATTCTTCGTTTGCAATCGAAGGCCGGGTGAGGCGTCCAAACGAGCCGGGTCCCGACGAAGAGCTGCGGATCATTACGCCGGATTATTTCCGAGTTTTGAAAACGCCGCTGCTGCAGGGTCGCCTCTTCGCTGAATCGGATAATGCGGATGCCCCTGGCGTGGTGATCATCAATGATGCACTCGCTAAAAAATATTGGCCTAACGAGGACGCGCTCGGCAAGCGGATCACGTTTAGCGACACCCGTAAACCGGATCCGAAATGGCTGACGATTGTCGGGATTGTCCGGAGCATTCGCCATCGCGGTTTGGATATCGATCCCGCCCCGGAATATTATTTGCCGCTGGCCCAGAGCGCGCAGAGCGACATGATCCTGACAGCGCGGAGCACGCAGGACCCGCGCGGCCTCGCTTCCGCGATTCGTCGTGAAATTCAATCGATCGATCCCGACCAGCCGATCGCGAACGTTCGCACACTCGAGAATGTCACGGCCGATTCGGTCGCACCTCGGCGGATGTCGATGGTGTTGCTTGGCGCGTTCGCTGGGATCGCCTTGTTGCTGGCTACGGTTGGAATTTACGGGGTTATTTCATACCTGGTCGTTCAACGCACGCACGAAATTGGCGTGCGGATGGCGCTCGGTGCACAACGCGGCGACGTTTTGCGTTTGGTGGTCGGTCACGCGGCCAAGCTGGTCGGCATCGGCGCCGTGATCGGATTGGTCCTCGCTCTCTTTTCAACGCGGACGCTGTCGGCGTTTCTCTACACCGTTGGCGCATTTGATGCCGTCACTTTTGTTGCAGTGACGGTCGCGCTCACCGTTGTGGCCCTGGTCGCGAGCTACGTTCCCGCGCTTCGTGCAACGCGCGCCGATCCCATGATCGCGCTCAGCCACAACGCTTGACCATGATTAATGACTTCAAATTCGCGTTTCGTCAGCTGTTCAAGGCGCCTGCGTTTACGATCGCAGCCGTAACCGTGCTCGCGCTTGGCATCGGTGTGAACACAGCTGTGTTCAGCCTGGTGAACACGCTTTTCTTCGCTCCGCCAGCCTACGCCAAGCCGCATGAAATGGTGCAGCTCTTTTCTCAGGACAAGAAGGATCCAAAGAAATTTCGCGGTTTTTCTTATCCCACTTATCTCGACATTCGCGAGCAGAACACTGTCTTCAGCGACGTAATGGGTTTCAACCTTGCGTTCATTGGCCTCGGCCAGAAAGGCGATACGCGGCGCGCGTTCAGTGCCGTCATTACCTCGAATTATTTCTCCGTGCTCGGCGTTCCGTTGGCGCGAGGCCGTGCCTTTCTGCCGGAAGAGGAAACACCCGGCCACAACGCGCTGGTCGCGATTGTTAGTTACCGCTACTGGCAGAAGCACGATCTCGATCCAAGCGTGCTCGGCTCGCAATTACTGATCAACGGACGCTCGTTCACGATCGTCGGAATCGCGCCAAAGGGTTTCGTCGGCACGATGCAAATTCTTTCGCCGGAAGTTTGGCTGCCGATGAGTGTTTACGATCAGGTCGCGAACGATTTTGCGTCGGAGAATAAGACCACGATTAACGATCGAAAGGGAACAGACGTACGGATCATGGGCCGTCTTAAACCCGGGATGACGGCCGCCGCGGCCAAACCTGCGCTCGAAGGGCTGGCGGCCAATTTGGAAAAAGCCTACCCAGTCGAGCAAAAGGATCAGACCTTCCTAGCGGCACCGGTGTCGCGTAATTCGGTAAGCAACAACCCGGCGGCCGAGGGCGGGATAAAAGTTATCGCGCCATTGTTGCTCGGGATGGCGGTTGTGGTGCTGCTGGTGGCGTGTCTCAACCTTGCTAACATGCTGCTGGCGCGGGGAACGGCGCGCCGCAAAGAAATCGCGATCCGTTCCGCGCTGGGCGGCAGCCGTTGGCGCATTGTGCGCCAGCTTCTCACCGAAGGGTTCGCTCTGGCGGTGCTTGGGGGAGTCGGTGGACTCATTCTTGGACTCTGGTCATCCGATTTGCTGGTTGGCTCGATGCGCCAGCTGATGCCGCTCGACATTGTGTGGTTGACCGGACCGAACCCTGCAATCTTGGCGGCGACGTTTGGATTTTGTCTGCTCGGCACGCTGATGTTCGCGCTTGGGCCGGCGTTGAAAATTTCACGTAACGCGGTGGTAATGGATTTGAAAGAGCACGCCGGGGAAGATGTCGTGCGCCGTCGCTGGAAATTTTTGCCGCGCAATCCGCTCGTTGTCGTGCAAATCGCCTTCTCGCTCGCGCTCATTACCGCTGCGGCTTTGTTCATTCGCGGCGCAGGCAAGGCCGCGTCCGTTGATACCGGATTAAAACCGGGCGCCAGCTACATTCTGGAAGTCGATGCGAGCCTCGCCGGTTACGAACCGCAACGCGCGCAGGAACTTTATCGCAACTTGAGTGAGAAACTGGCGGCGCTGCCAGGCGTGGAGCACGCGAGCATCACTTCAGTCGTTCCGTTCGGAATGTTTGAGTTTAGCAGAAAAGTCCAACGTGCCGGTCTCCATGTTGCTCCCGACGCCAGGCCCGCGACCGCGGCGGAAGGTCTTGCCTTCGACGTGCCATGGAACAGCGTCGGCGCGGATTATTTCTTGACCGTTGGATTGCCAGTGATTCGCGGTCGCGCGTTCACCGAAGCGGAGGCGACCGAGCCCGGTCCGAAGGTTGCGATCATCGACGGAGTTCTGGCAACGAAACTCTGGCCGGATGGTGAGGCGCTCGGACAACGCATCCAATATGCAAGTCCAAATGCGCCGTCGGCCCAGAATGGCGGCGGCGGCCACGTCGGAAGGAGCGCTGACTTGAATGAAGCGGAAAAGAAGGACGAGACGATCGAAATCGTCGGCATCGTGCCGGCAACGCGCCACGCCCTCTTCGAAAAGGATCCGACCGGCGGGATTTACCTGCCGTTTGCGCGTGGCTTCCAAAGCGACGTTTCCTTTTTTGTTCGGTTCCGCTCGCTCGCATCCGGAAACGAAGCTGGCACGGCCGATTTGATACGAAGCACCGTGCGGGAGGTTGATCCTTCAGTTCCGATCCTTTCCTTGCGAACGTTTGCTCAACATCTCGATTCGAACCTGGACCTCTGGCTCGTTCGCGTCGGCGCGGCGTTGTTCTCGATTTTTGGCGGACTGGCGCTTGGTCTGGCCGTTGTCGGCCTCTACGGAGTGAAAGCCTATTCAGTCGCGCGCCGCACCCGTGAGATCGGCATTCGGATGGCGCTGGGAGCACAGGCCGGGACGGTCTTGCGCATGATCATGCGGGAGAGCGCTGTCATGTTGATAAGCGGAGTTGCCATCGGCCTGCTGTTGGCTGTCGCGACCGCAAAAATCGTCAGCGGAATTCTCTACGAAGTTGGCGCGCTTGATCCAATCGCGTTCACCGTGGCCCCATTGGTACTAACTGCCGCAGCTCTTATTGCCACCTGGTTGCCCGCGCGACGCGCTACCAAGGTAAATCCAATGCAAGCATTACACGCTGAGTAAAACTTATGATTCGACTGCACAACCTCGAGCGCTCCTATCCGTTGGCGAAGGGAAGATTTTTCTACGTCCTGCGTGACGTCGACATCGAGGTTGCAGAAGGCGAATTCGTTTCGGTGATGGGCCCGTCCGGCGCGGGCAAGTCGACGCTTCTTCACATCCTCGGAATGCACGATCACGGCTGGACCGGCGAATATTTTTTCAACGACACCGCCGTTCATCACTTGAAAGCCAAGGAGCGTGCGACGCTCCGGAACGAAAATATCGGTTTCGTCTTCCAACAATATCATTTGCTCGACGACCTGACAGTTTACGAAAATCTCGAGATCCCGCTCTCCTACCGAAAGGTCGGCAAGAACGAACGCTCCGCTATCGTCGCCGACGCGCTGGACCGGTTTCAGATCGTCGCCAAGAAAGATTTGTTTCCGCGTCAGCTTTCCGGCGGCCAGCAGCAACTGGTCGGTGTCGCGCGCGCGATCATTGCCAATCCGAAACTGATTCTGGCAGACGAGCCGACTGGAAATCTTCACTCCAGCCAGGGCGAAGAGATTATGCAGTTATTTCAAAAACTTAACGCCGGGGGCACGACCATCATCCAGGTCACACACTCGGAGAAGAATGCAGGATACGGGAACCGAGTCATTCAACTGCGAGACGGTTGGGTGGTCGAGGGCAAATCTCAATCAGGAAACTAAAACATGTTTATCATTCTTCGTAATACGCTGTTCGTCTTGCTCGTTTCGGTTAGCGCTTCAATTGCTGCCGAGGAAAATCTCTCCCGGCAAATCGATGTAACACCCGGTGCAAAGCTGGTCGTCGACGTGGAGTTCGGAGCAATCCAGGTCGGTGCGGGTGCCGAGGGAAAGATCGCCCTCGATGCCCATCGGATTGTCGAGTTTGGAAACGAGGCCAAGGAGAAAGAATATCTCGCCGCGGTGCCAATCACGGTGACCAAAGAAGGCAACGTCGTGACGGTGCGGGCACGGCGCCAGGAGTCGTGGACCAACTGGCATTTCGGTCATTCAAGAATGGATGCCAGTTACATTTTGCATGTGCCAAAGAAATTCGATCTCGATCTGCGGACCAGCGGCGGAGAGATCGCGGCGGTTGATATCTCCGGAGATCTGAAGGCCCATACCAGCGGTGGCAAGTTGGAGTTCGCAAATTTGGAAGGAACTCTGACCGCGAGCACCAGTGGAGGTTCGATCGAAGTGGAAGATTGTCGGTGTCCTACCGAAATCAGAACCAGCGGCGGTCATATTTCCGTAGTCAACGGCACAGGAGTCTTGCATGCCAGGACATCGGGCGGTCGAATCGAAGTGCGCAATCTCTCCGGCGATGCGGATTTGGAAACGAGTGGAGGCAGCCTCGTTTTGGAGAAAATCAGGGGAAAACTTGTTGGCCGAACCTCGGGTGGGTCGATTCATACTTCCATTCCCGGTGAAGTCGCCGGCGACGTGCAGCTGAAAACCTCAGCGGGAAGTATCGAACTCGCTGTCCCGGAAAATGCCGGGCTCGACATCGATGCTCGAACGAGCGGAGGTCGCGTGATTAGCGAGCTTCCGCTGACCAGTAGAGAGTCGAGACGCGAGCATTTGCGGGGAAAGCTTAACGGCGGTGGAAAATCGGTGGTCCTCGAGACTTCGGCCGGAAGCATCATCCTGAAGTCGGCTTCCTCCCAGCTCGCAGAGCGTTAAAGAAGGAAACATTATGATTCTAGATTCATTTCGTCAGGATGTGCGCGTGGGACTGCGCGTGTTGTTCAAGGAAAAATCGTTCTGTTTTCTCGCTGTGTTCGTGCTTGCTCTCGGCATCGGAGGCGCGACCACCCAATTCACGGTAGTGAATGCGATCGTGTTGCGCGGATTCTCGTTTCCGCATCCCGAGCAGCTGGTAAGCGTCGGATTGATCGATCCCAAGGCGACCGACCAGGTTAATAACTTCGGAATTGGTCAGATCCCGACTGCGCAGGATTACGAAGATCTAAAGGCGGCTCAGCGATCATTTGCGCTGATGGCCGGTTACCTCAGTGGATCGACAATCAACGTTACCTACAAAAACAATCCTCAGCGTTACACGGGCGGATACGTGACCGAAGATTTTTTCAAGATCATTGGCGTGTCACCCGTGATGGGTCGCGATTTCACTGCGGAAGACAACAAGCCCGGCGCGGAGAAGGTAGCGATCCTGGGTGATGAAATTTGGCGGCGCGATTTTGCCTCCGATCCAAATATTGTCGGACAAAGCGTCCGAATTAACGGCAAAGCTGCGACCATCATCGGCGTCATGCCGCCGAATTTTAAATTTCCGTTTACCGAGGAACTGTGGACACCTTTATATAATGAATTTCCGCCGGCGCCGCGCGGCGACTTGCGACTCGGAGCGAACAATAACGCACCCGCGGTGATGGGTCGGCTTAAACCGGGTGTCACCCTGGATCAGGTGAACGCGGAGTTCGTCGCGCTCGCGCGCCATTTGGCCGAGGACAATCCGAAAACGAACCAAAATTTCACGTCGGCCAGTGTGCAACCGTTGCTGAACGCATTCACTGGCGTGCAGTTGCGCCAGATTGTTTGGGCAATGCTGGCGGCGGTGATTCTCGTTCTAATGATCGCCTGCGTGAATGTTATGAACATGCAGTTCGGACGCGCCGCATTGCGCGCCAAAGAACTCGCGATTCGCGGCGCCCTCGGGGCGACTCGCTGGAGACTCGTTAGGCAAATGTTGACTGAGAGCTTGGTAGTTGCGGTATTCGGCGCAGTCGCCGGCATCGTTCTCGCCTATTGGGGAGTCGACATGCTCGTCCGGGCATTCAGCGCATCACCTTTTCCGCTGCCCTACTGGATGCAATTCATTATAGATGGACGGGTTCTCACCTTCACGGTGGCCGTCACATTGATCGCGACGCTGGTTTCCGGTTTCGTTCCCGCGTATCTCAGCTCGCGGGGCAACGCGGCTGAAATCATGAAAGAGGGCGGGCGAGGTAACACCAATCGCCTGGCTAACATGATCACGCGGATCCTGGTGGTCGGACAGATCGCGCTGACTGCCGCGCTTTTGATTGCGGCAACGTTGCAGATCAAATCAATCCGAAATCAGACCAAACTCGATTATGGATACGACGAGAATGCGGTTTACAGCGCGCGCATGGCTTTGATGGAAGGCGCCTACCCGAACGAGGATGCCCGGCGCCAGTTCTTTGTTCACGCGGTGCGCGCTTTGCGGGCCAATCCGCAGTTCGATGCCGCCGCGATGAGTGATCGCTTCCGGATGACTTTTGCCCCGCAAGGCCAGTACGAAGTGGACGGTCAAAATTATCTGACGGATCGGGATCGTCCTCGCGGTAACTTTGAGTCGGTCTCCGACAATTATTTTTCTACACTCGGTCTAAAGATTTTGGAAGGCCGCGATTTCACAGTCGATGACAACGACGCCAAGCAACCGGTCGCGATTGTGAATACAAGTTTTGCGCGGAAATATTGGGGAAACCAAAGCGCGATCGGTCACCAGGTGCGAATCTTCAATCCCGGCCAGCCGCAACAGTGGCGCACGATTGTCGGCGTCGTTCCGGACATGTTGATGCAGGGGCCGTTCGATCAACAAACCGAGTCTGCCGGATTTTATATGCCGCTTCTTGGCGCGTCGCCCGCCACGCAATTTTGCACCATCATTGTTCGTCCACGCGGTGGGCAGCGCGCAGAAACGCTTGGGCCGTCTTTGAGCCGGGCGGTCAGCGAGCTCGATTCGAATCTGCCGACGTATTTCCCGGGGACTCCAGCGCGATTGCACAATGAAATTCTCAACGGCCCTCGCATCGTTGCGAGCTTGTTCAGCATCTTTGGGGTCGTCGCATTCGTTCTTTCAGCAGTGGGACTTTATGGCGTGATGAGTTTTTCAGTGAACCAACGGACGCAGGAGTTTGGCATTCGCATGGCGCTCGGCGCGGACGCCACGCGAATTTTCCGAATGGTCATGACTCAGGGCGCCTGGCAGTTGATGATCGGACTCGTTTTGGGTGCGGGCGGCATCGCGCTGTTGTTTGGAGTCGTGATGGCCGCGGCTTTGAAAAACATTCTGTTCAAGGTCAATACACTCGACCCGACGATTTATTTCGCCGTCGCCGGCATGCTGACCCTGGTCGCGGCGATTTCCTGTTTTGTGCCGGCGCGTCGCGCCACGCGAGTCGATCCAATGGTTGCGCTTCGCTACGAATGATCACAAACCATCTTCGCTTTGCATTCCGGCAGTTAATCAAAAATCCGGCGTTCTCTGCCGTGGCAATCCTTACGCTTGCGCTCGGAATCGGCGCGAACACCGCCATCTTCAGCATCGTCAACGCGGTGTTGCTGCGGCCGCTGCCTTATCCCGACGCGGACCGCATCATGGTTCTGAACGAATCTTCGGGACCGGGACAAGACTATTCCGTTGCCTTCCCCGACTATCTCGACTGGCAGAAAGATAACACCGTTTTCGAACACCTTGCTGCCACTCACAAGGAATCGCGAAATTTGAGCGGCATTCCCGGCCGGGATCCGGAACGCATCTCCGGCGCAGCAGTCACACGAAATTTCTTCAGCGTGATCGGCTTGGGACCGGAGATTGGCCGGACGTTTACTGAAGATGAGGACAAAGCCGGCGCGCCGCCGGTTGTCGTAATCAGCGATCATTTGTGGAGACGCGTGTTCAACGCCGATCCGGCAGTGCTCGGCCGCTCGATCACTTTGCACGATCAGAACTACACGGTCATCGGGGTGATGCCGTCTCAAGTGACCTCGCCGCAGGATAGCGATTTCTGGATGTCGATGATGCGGCGAAGCAACAACGGCGTGTGGATGCAGCGGTTTATCCACCCGATGATTTACGTCTGGGGCAAGCTCAAACCCGGAGTCACGGTCGAACGAGCGCGCACAGAAATGAAAGGAATCGCAGCCCGTTTGGAGAAAGCGTACCCAGACACGAACGGTCAGGAAACGGCGCTCGTTACTCCGCTGTTGGACAATCTTGTGGGCAAGTACCGAACGAATCTCGGCCTACTGCTCGGCGCGGTCGGGCTCGTTTTGTTGATTGCCTGCGCGAACCTGGCCAATCTGTTTGCCGCGCGAGGCGCGGCGCGATCGCGAGAATTCGCCATTCACGCCGCCGTCGGCGCGACCCGTGGGCAAATCATCAAGAAACTTTTGATCGAGAGCTTTGTGATCGCGATCCTCGGCGGAGCCCTGGGTTTTCTCCTCGCGGTCTGGGTCCGTAACGGGTTGATCGCTTTAAGCCCCGGAGACGTTTCCCGCTTCCACCAGGTATCGTTCGATCTTCCCGTCCTCGGTTTCACGTTTTTGGTCGCATCGCTAACGACCGTGCTTTTCGGATTGTGGCCGGCCTGGCAGGCGTCGCATGCTGATGTTCAGCTCGCATTGAAAACGGGCTCCGTCGGCAGCGGCGATCCGCCTTCGGCCAAGCGCGCCCGAGACTGGCTGGTCATCAGCGAAATCGCACTCACCCTGACTTTGCTGGTCGCCGCCGGTCTGGTCTTGAAAAGTTTTTCGAGGATGCAGGCGCTCCAGCTCGGTTACGAACCAAGAAATCTTTTCAGCGCTCGTCTTGAGTTGCCGTGGAAAACTTACTCCGATCGCGAGAAGATTGGGGTCTATACAAAGGCGCTGCTCGACAAGGTTACCGCGGTTCCGGGGATTCAAAGCGCGGGAATCGGTTCGAACTCGCCGCTGATGGGCGGGTGGCAAACCGGTTTTTGGAGAGAAGAGAAGGGGCGACCGCAGCCTTCTGATATGTTGAACGCCGACCTCGAAGTCGTGACGGGCGACTATTTTCAAACGTTCAAGGTGCCGCTTCTTCGCGGCCGGCTCTTGAACGTGCGCGATACAAAGGATTCACCGCGCGTCATCGTCATCGATCACGCGATGGCCGAGCAATATTTTCCTGGAGAAGACCCAATCGGCAAACGCCTTGGCATTGATGTGGGCAACGACGACGAAGGCTGGGTGATGAGCGAGATCGTCGGGGTCGTGGCGCGCATGCGGTTTCACGCGATCGACGAGATGGCGCCGTTGCCGGTGATTTATTGTCCCATGGCGCAGGCGCAACGCACCAGCCTGGGCCTTTTCGTGCGTTCGAGCATGAGCTCGGCGGCGCTGAGTAAGTCAATTCATGACGCCGCGGTTTCGATCGATCCGAACCAACCGGTGTACGACGCCAAGCCGATGTTGGATCGGGTCCAGGAAACCTGGGGGACGCATCGTCTGCTAACTTTTCTCTTTTCCATTTTCGCCGGGCTCGCGCTGGTGCTGGCGACTATCGGTCTTTACGGATTGCTCGCCTATACCACGCTCAAACGCGTCCGTGAAATCGGTATTCGACTGGCACTCGGCGCGCGCCCGGCACAAATTCGCACGCTCATTCTTTCGCATGGACTGCAATTATTGCTGATTGGGTCACTGATTGGCTTCGTCGCAGCCTTTGCCTTGTCGCGGGCATTGCAAAGCGTTCTTTTCGACGTGAAAGGGATCGATCCACGGATTTATCTGGGCGTCGGCGCGCTGCTTTGTGTTGCAACTTTTCTGGCGTCGTGGATTCCAGCTCGTCGGGCCTCGCGGGTCGATCCAATCATCGCTCTACGGACGGAGTAAGCCTATGATCAACGATCTGCGTTTTGCGATTCGGATGCTCTTTAAGTATCCGGCGTTTTCAGTCGTTGCTTTTTTCGCCCTCGTTCTCGGAATTGGCGCGAACACAACTGTCTTCGGAATAATTAACGCCCTGGTGCTTCGTCCGTTGCCAGTCGGCCATTCAAAAGAAGTAGTGAAGGTCTTTACGACGGACAATCACATCAAGGGCAACCAGTCGACCTCGTATCTAAATTTCCAGGATTATGCAAAGCAGAACACAGCCTTCAGTTCCATGGCCGCGTACACCTTTGCCGGAATCGGGATGACGCGTGGCACGGACACATTGAACGTGGGCGGTTTGCTCGTAACCGGAAACTATTTCGATCTTCTCCAGGTAAAACCGGCTCTGGGACGAACATTTTTGCCGGAGGAGGATTCAACGCCTAACGGTCATCCGGTTGTTGTTCTCGGTCACGGGTTCTGGAGAAAACTTGGAGCTGATCCGACAATCGTCGGCAGTCAGGTCACCTTCAACGGGCATTCCTTCACTGTCATTGGCGTTGCCCCGCCGGCTTTCAACGGTGTCGACGTTGGCTTCGATCCAGATGTCTATCTTCCCGTCTCGATGCATCAATGGGCCCGGCCGGGCGGTGACTTTTGGTTCGAGACCCGGCGAGCGCTCTTGATGAGTGTCATCGCGCGACTAAAGCCCGGCGTAACAATGTCCGAAGCGGAGGCGCAAATGCGCACGATCGCGAAACAGCTCGAACAAGCCTATCCGGAGGTAAACAAAGAGCGTTCGATCGCGCTGATGTCACTGGAGGCAGCCAAATCGCAGGGACTCGGCGGTCCTAACAATGAAGATCTTGCCCGCAACGTCTCTCTTCTTTTACTCGCCGCATCCGCGAGCATCCTCCTGATCGCGTGCGCCAACGTTGGCAACCTGCTCCTCGCGCGATCGACTGCTCGCCAGCGGGAAATGGCGGTTCGTTTGGCCCTCGGGGCCGGCCGAGGACGGATCGTGCGACAACTGCTCACCGAAAGTATTTTGCTTGGTGCCATTGGCGGCGTTGGTGGCGTCACTCTCGCCTATTGCCTGGGCGATCTTCTGGTCGCGTTGCTTCCGCCAACTCCTTTCCCGATTGCACTCAATCCACAACCCGACTGGCGGGTGCTAACCATCTCCTTGGTCATCGCCGTCTCGAGCGGAATCATATTCGGCCTGGCGCCAGCTTTGAAAGCAGCCCGTTGGAGTCTCACCGAGGGATTGCGGGAACGAGCTTCCACCGCCGGCGGCGCAGTCACGCGTCTTAACTTGCGCAGTTTGCTCGTAGTCGCCCAAATTGCTGTTTCTTTGCTTCTCTTAATCGGGTCCGGCCTGTTTCTGAAGTCGTTCTACAAGGCCCAGGCGATCGATCCCGGCTTTCGCACGAAGAATCTCGATATCGTAACCATTAATCCAGTGCTGGCCGGCTATGACACTAACCGTGCCATTCAAGTCGTGCGCGCGATCGTCGATCAAATCAGCCACGACCCTCGGGTCACCGGAGCGGACGTCAACAACTGGGTCCCACTGTTTGGCGGTGAAGGGCGAACCATTGTGATCGATGGTCGCGACCCAAACGACGAACACAATCGCCGCTTTGCCAATTACAGTCCGATTACGCCCGGGTATTTCCAAACCATGGGCATTCAACTTCTCCGCGGCCGTAACTTTACTGACCAGGACGCGGAAAAGAATGCCGCACCGGTTGCAATCATTGACGAAACGATGGCCCAGGAATTTTGGCCTAACGAAGATGCTCTGGGCCGTCGATTCAGATTCATGATCAATAAGGAACCGATCGAAGTCATTGGAATTGCGCGAAATTCGAAGGCGGCCACGCTCGGGGAAGTCCCGACGCCGATGGTTTACTGGCCGCTAAAGGAAATCACCGATACCGGAATCACGCTCTTTGTTCACACAAGCGGCGCGCCCGGAGTGATGCTCAGCGAAATTCGCCGGATTGTTCGCGCCGTTGATGCTCATATTCCCATCACCTACGAAAAGACAATCCAGCAACACATGGCGGTTGCACTTTGGCCGTCGTGGATGGGTGCAATGTTACTCGGATGCCTCGGCGTGCTCGCCTTCATTCTGGCTTCAATGGGCGTGTATGGAGTGATGGCTTACTCCGTCAGCCAGCGCACTCGTGAACTGGGAATTCGAATGGCGCTCGGCGCCCAAACGGGCCAGGTCATCCAACTGGTGCTGCGTCAGGGGATGTTTTTGGCGCTGGTCGGTCTCGGGTTTGGATTATTTGCTGCGTTTGGGACGACCCGGCTCGCTGGATCTCTGCTTTACGGAGTCAATCCGGGCGATCCGCTCGTTTTCTCCGGCGTCACCTCGCTTCTTGCGGTGGCCGCTCTTGCAGCCTGCTATTTTCCCGCGCGGCGTGCTTTGAGGATTAATCCAGTCATCGCTCTCCGCTCCGAATAGTTTATGCAAAACCTTCGTTACGCCCTGCGCAGTTTGGCCAAGCAGCCGCTCTTCACAGGTATCGTCGTCCTGACGTTCGCTCTCGGAATCGGGGCCAATACCGCCGTGTTCAGCGTCCTCAATGCTGTGCTCTTGCGGCCGTTACCATTTCAGCAGCCGCAAAATCTCGTCGCCATCGGTGAATTCGATACCCGCGAAAAAGCGGATCCGGGAACCGACATCAATTCCATCTCCTATCTCGATTACGTCGATTTTCGTGATCAAAATCAGGTTTTTGAAGGCGTCGCCGTATATACCAATCAGAGCGTCGGCACGTTGACCGATGGCGATAAGACGACGCATGTTCAAGGCGAATCGGTGTCGGCCGGTTTGTTTTCGCTTCTCGGAGTGCAACCAATTCTCGGTCGCACGTTTTTGCCGAAGGAAGACGAGCCCGGAAACCAGGTGGTCATCTTGAGTCACGAATTGTGGCAGCGCCAATTCGGAGCTGATCGCGGTATCATTGGCAGATCGGTGACGCTCGATGGCAAGCAGTTCCAGGTGATCGGCGTCATGCCGGCGCGGTTTACTTTCCCGATCAGTACAATTTCGCCCGAACTGTGGATCCCGATGTCGACCTTGCGCCAGACACCGCCAGATGGCTCGCAACCGATGACCGAGCAGCGCGACAACGATTTTTTCCGATGCATCGCGCGATTGAAACACAACGTTTCGATTCAACAGGCGCAGGCTAACATCGAGACGATCACGGCGAATTGGCGGAAGCAATATCCGGATTCGAAGCTCACTACGGCTGCGAAAGTCGTGCCGGAGATCAACGCGATGATTGGCAGCACGCACTCCGCATTGCTCATGCTGTGCGCGATGGCCGGCTGCGTTCTGCTCGTCGCGTGTGTAAACGTTGCCAACTTATTGCTGGCGCGCTCGCTTTCGCGGAACCGGGAGATAAGTATCCGCGCGGCACTTGGGGCCGGCCGGTGGCATATTATTAAGCAGCTCCTCGTTGAGAGCATTGTACTCGGAGCGCTCGGCGGTCTCGCGGGATTCGTGCTCGCAATCTGGGGCGTCGATTCCTTAAAAGCTTTTCTGCCGAGTATTCCGCGCATCGACGAAATTTCGCCCGATCCGCGCGTGCTCGCGTTTACTTGTTTGATCAGTCTCGGAGTTGGAATTGTTGCCGGTCTGCTTCCCGCCTGGCGAGCATCGCATCCGAATTTGGCAACGTCGCTCAATGAAACTGCTCGCGGCTCCAGCGAAGGCGCAACGGGCCGACGAACGCGCGCCGCGCTGGTCGTAGTCGAAATTGTGCTCGCGCTTGTTTTGCTCGCGAGCGCCGGTTTGCTGGTGGAAAGTTTCAACCGGCTGCAAAGGGTACCGCCTGGTTTCGATACCACGAACGTAGTCACAGCGCGCATCGCTCTTCCGGACACGACTTACGGTAAGCCGCTGCAAGCCGGAGACTTCTACAAGAAACTTCTTGATCGCGTCGTTACTCTTCCCGGTGTGCAGTCGGCCGGAGCGGCCTGGTGGATTCCGCTGAGCGGCAGCGAAATTGGTTTTAACTTCGATGTCGAAGAGCGTCCGGTGCCGGCAGGTCGGCAACCGATTGCCGAAGTTAATGTTGTTACACCTGATTATTTTCAGGCAATGCGCGTTCCGATTCGCCATGGCCGCGCTTTCACCGATCGCGATGATCGAAATGCGCCGCCGGTGGCGATTGTGACGGAGAGTTTCGCGAAACAGTACTTCCCGGGCGAAGATCCGGTTGGCAAGCGCATCACTCCGAACGGATCAATCGATCCCGGCAAACCGCCGGTGCGCGAAATCGTCGGCGTCGTCGCCGACATGCACTTGATCAGTTTGCGTCTCCCGCCGAAGCCGCAGATTTATATTCCGCATCAACAGTTCGCCATCCAGACGATGTCGATTTTCGTGCGCACTCAAACCGATCCGCAATCACTAATCGCTGCCTTACGTCGCTCCGTGGCCGAGATCGACAAAGATGTGCCCGTCTTTCGGACGCGAACACTCGCCGACTACATGGCTGGCTCGATCGCCCAGCCGCGTTTCAACGCGATGCTGGTCAGTTTGTTCGCGGTGATTGCGTTATTGCTCGCCGCTGCCGGAATTTTTGGCGTGATGAGTTACTCGGTCACTCAACGCTTGCAGGAGATCGGGATTCGCCTTGCCCTGGGCGCGCAGCGTCACGACGTCTTGCGCCTCATCGTCATTCAAGGGATGCGCTTTGTGGGCCTCGGTTTGTTCATCGGATTGATCGGCGTCTTTGTCTGCTCGCGCCTGCTGCAAAGTTTTCTCTTCGGCATCGGTGCCACCGATCTGCGGACGATGCTCGGCGTGACTTTGATTCTCGCCGCCGTCGCCTTTCTCGCCTGCCTTGTGCCAGCGCGGCGAGCAACGCTGGTCGATCCCATCAGGGCATTGCGCGCCGAATGAATTTTCACCCCGCAAGTATCAACCCAATCCTCACATGAACGATATTCGCTTTGCTTTTCGCAAACTTCGGCAATCACCGGCGTTCACCTTTATCGCAGTGCTTACGCTTGCGCTGGGAATCGGTCTGAACACCACAATTTTCAGCCTGGTGAATGATCTGTTCCTGCGCGGGCTTCCTTTCAAGGAACCATCGCGGGTAATTCATCTCATGGGTGGCGATAAATCGCGCGACCTGGTCGACTTTCCCATCTCGGCACCGCGATACATGCATTATCGCGACGGCCAGACAATTTTCGACGGCTTTGCGGGTGAGAGTTTCTTCGTTTTCACCCTGACCGGACTCGGCGATCCAGTTCAGGTCTTTGGCGGACGATTAACATCCAACTATTTCGATGTCCTTGGGGTCCATCCAATTCTCGGGCGAAATTTTTTGCCGGAAGAGGAAGAGAGAGCAGATGTCGCGTTGATTACAAAAAACTTCTGGCAGAGACGGCTTGGCGGTGATCCCAATGTGATTGGTCGAAGCATTACCCTCGACGGGATGGCGCATACCATTGTTGGCGTTTTGCCGAACATGGCGGCAACGTGGTTCGGCGCGAATCCGATCGCCGAAGTCTGGACTACGAAGCCGTTTCAGCTTCCCGGATTTGACTACAATCGGATGATGCGGGGAACGAGTTTTCTCCGAGTCGTTGGTCGAATAAAACCTGGATTGTCGTTGGATCAGGTAAAAGCGGCGTTGCCATCGCTCGATCAAAGTTATCGGACGCAGTATCCGAACAAGATCGACAGTTCGTTGACGACGACGGTTCGAACCCTCCCGGAGGACGTGACCCAGAACTTTCGAGCCGGCTTTATCACTCTGTTTGCCGCCGTCAGTTTCGTCCTGCTGATCGCGTGCAGCAACGTAGCGAACCTGTTGCTCGTTCGTTTCAGTGGGCGTCGCAGGGAGATCGCGTTGCGAATGGCGATTGGCGCCTCACGCGCGAGCGTTGTGCGCCTCTTCGTGTTCGAGAGTCTATTGGTCAGTGTGATCGCCGGCCTGGTCGGAGCCTTTGTGGCCTGGCGTTTAGTGCCATTGGTTCCGACAATGGCTGCCAATTTTCTTCCCCTTGAAGCAAACACGGCAACGAGTCTGTCGATTCCAGTTCTGCTGTTCACAATCGGATTGTCGATTCTGACTGGACTTTTGATGGGGATTTATCCGGCGCTGCAAGGATCGCAAACCGATCTGGTTGACGCCTTAAAAGAAGGTGGACGCGGAACGAGTGGCAGCGTCCGTCAGCAGCGCTTTCGCAAGATTTTGGTCGGAGCACAGGTCGCTCTTTCAGTTACCCTTCTTGCCGGTGCCGCATTACTCATCACCAGTTTTGTCCGGCTGACTCAACAGAACATCGGCTTCCGCTCCGAAAGTCTTTGGACCGGTGGAATCACTTTGCCGGGTTCGCAATATCCCGACGCGTCTACACGGCAGCGTTTTGTGGAGCGAACACTCGATGGGTTGCGTGACGTTCCCGGAATCGAGAGTGCCACAATTAGCGGCGACATTCCGCTTAACGGAGGTAATCGCACACTTTACGCACGCGGGGATCGCGATGTCCCGCCGATCGAAAAACGGGCGAGCGGCCCGTCCCACGACATTGCGCCAGCATACTTTAAGACGTGGGGAGTTCCTCTCCTGGCCGGCCGCGAATTCGATGAACACGATGTCGCTGACGGACAAATGGTTTGTCTGATCAGCGAGACTGGCGCGAAGAAAGTTTATCTTAACGAAAATCCAATCGGCAAAACGCTGCTCGTCACCAGTCTTGGAGTGCCCTGCGAGATCGTCGGTATCGTTGGAGACGTCCGGTCGGTTCGGGTTGCGGACGCACCAGGCATGGAATTTTATCGGCCGTGGACCCAGGAAAACTTTCCATTCCTCAACATTACGGTGCGCACCAGGCTACGAGTGGACGCTGTGACGAAACTTGTTCAGTCCGTCCTAACGAAAGTCGATCCAGGTTTGGCCATTGCCGTTCCCCAAACCATGGACGCCGTTGTCGCGCAGGCGCTTGGGCAGGCACGTTTGATGACCTGGTTGCTCGGAATTTTTGCCGGCGTGGCATTGGTACTCGCCAGCATCGGAATTTACGGCGCAGTCGCTTACACGGTTGAACAACGCACCGGAGAAATCGGTGTTCGCATGGCGCTCGGCGCTCAGACGCGCGATGTCCTGCGCTTGATCATTAATCAAGGAATGAAGCCGGTGGTGGTCGGACTTGCTATTGGCATTGTCGCCGCCTTTGCACTTGGACGATTGATCGCCTCGCAGCTTTTCGAAGTTTCGGCGCACAATCCGGCATTGCTCGGCGGTGCGAGCGCGTTGCTCGCCGCGGTTGCGCTACTCGCGTGTTTGTTACCCGCTCGCCGTGCTGCACTTGTCGATCCGGTGCAAGCGTTACGAACTGAATAGAGGAACAAAGTTATGTTTGGGGATTTAAGATACGCGTTACGGTCGCTGATGAAGGCGCCGGCGTTTAGCGCAATCGCGGTGTTGACGCTCGCCCTCGGTATCGGCGCGAACACAGCGATCTTCAGTTTAATTAACGATCTCTTCCTGCGCGGATTGCCGTTTTCCGAGCCATCCAGAATCTTGCGCGTCAATAGCGAAGCAAAGGACCGCAATGTGCAGCAGATTCCGTTTTCTGTTCCGCGCTTCTGGCATTATCGCGATAGCCAGACCGTCTTTTCGGAATTCGCCGCTGATGCAGGCACCGGTTTTATTCTGACTGGTCTTGGCGATCCAATTCAACTCAACGGTGCAAACGTCACAGCGAATTATTTCCAATTGCTCGGCGTCCGTCCAATTGTTGGTCGATTATTTCTGCCCGAGGAGGAACAGAAAGCCGATGTCGCATTGATTAGCGAACATTTTTGGCGCAGTAAGCTGGCCAGCGATCCTCAAGTATTGGGACGCGTACTGGCATTGAACGGTGTGCCGACAACAATTGTCGGCGTCGTGCCAACCGGCTCGCTAGCTTGGTGGGGACCAAACCTGGAGATCTGGACGGCAAAACCATTCGAATTACCGGGCATTGCCAAGGATTTACTGATGCGTGGCGTCAGTTACCTGCGCGTGATCGGGCGGTTGAAGCCGGGCGTGACGATCGATCAAGCACGAGCCGCACTGCCAGCCGTACAGGAAAGTTATCGCGCGCAATTTGCCGCGAACGCGGATAGCAGTTGGGCGCCGGTGGTGGTGACCGCGCCGGAAGATGCCACTGGAAATTTGAGGCCTGCCTTTCTCACTCTCCTGGCCGCGGTTTCGTTGGTGTTGTTGATCGCCTGCAGCAACGTCGCAAATCTGTTGCTTGTTCGCTTCACTGGACGCCGTCGTGAAATCTCTTTGCGTGTTGCCCTCGGGGCGTCGCGTGGAGGAATTGTGCGCCTGTTTGTATTGGAAAGCACACTGTTGAGCGTCATCGCCGGGCTGCTTGGTTTAGGAATTGTCCTCTGGTTGATGCCAGTTATTCCAAAACTCGCTGGCCAAAATGTTCCGTTGGAAACCACAGCCGCCATTAGTTGGCCTGTGCTTTTCTTCACCTTGTCGTTGTCGATCTTAACTGGCATCGCCATGGGTGCCTATCCGGCTTGGCAAAGCTCGCGCTCCGATTTGGTTGACGGCTTGAAAGACGGCGGCCGTGCCATGAGTGGAAGTATAGGTCAGCAGCGAATTCGGCGGCTGCTTGTGGCTGCGCAAGTTGGGTTATCGGTCGTTCTTCTGGCTGGCGCCGCGTTACTCATCACGAGTTTCTTCCGGCTCAGTCGGCAGGAAGCAGGATTCAGGACCGAGCGCATCTGGGTCGCTGGCATAGGGCTGCCACCGGCGCGCTATGCCGATGAAGCCGCCTTGGCGCAATTTTCCAAACACTTGCAGGATGAACTGCAGGTCGCGCCCGGTGCCGAGACTGTCGCGATCGCTGACGCAGTTCCGCTGGGCGGCGGCGTCGGGCAGTCACCTTATGCGCGGGCCGACAAAAATCCGCCCCCGATCAATCAGCGGCCGCTCGGCAACATGCACAGCATCTCTCCCGGATATTTGCGTACTTTCGGCATTCCGTTGATCGCCGGGCGGGACTTTGACGAACGCGATGCACGAGATCGTCCGTTTGTCGTTCTGATCAGCCAGGCAACTGCGAAACGGATGTTTCTGGGCGAAGATCCAGTCGGTCATCAGTTATTTTTCGGCGCCCAAAACGGCACCGGCCAGCTTGCGGAGATTGTCGGAGTTGTCGGCGATATCCGCTTCCTGCGTCTCGATCAAGCCGATGATGTTGAATTCTATCGGCCTTTGCCGCAGCGCATCTTTCCATTCATCAGCGTGGCCGTGCGAAGCCATCTTCGACCGGAAGCGATTGCGCAGATCGTTCGAAGCACAGTCGCCAAGATCGACAATCAACTTCCTATCATTCAGCCGACAACAATGGAAGCGGTCGCAACTCAATCGCTCGGGCCGCAGCGGTTAACAATGACGTTACTGTCTCTGTTTGCCGGCGTGGCGCTTTTGCTCGCAGTGATTGGAATTTACGGCGCAGTAGCTTACACAGTTGAACAACGCACCGGAGAAATTGGCGTGCGCATGGCCCTGGGCGCGCAAGCGCGCGACGTCTTGAGGCTGGTTATCGGTCAGGGAATGAAGCCGGTTCTATTCGGACTCGCTGTCGGATTGATCGCTACCTTCGGTCTCGGCCGGTTGATCACGGCGCAGCTGTATCAGGTTTCAGCCCAAAATCCGATGTTGCTCGGCGCGGTCATCGTTACGCTGACCTTCGTTGCTTTGATCGCCTGCCTTTTACCCGCGCGACGCGCCACGCTGGTCAATCCGATTCAGGCGTTACGGACCGAATAATTAGTTCCATGAACGACGTTCGTTTCGCTTTTCGCAAACTTCGCGAATCGCCGGCGTTTACCTTGATCGCGGTCGCGACCCTCGCGCTCGGGATCGGCTTGAACACGGCAATCTTCAGTTTGATCAACGATCTCTTCCTGCGTCCGCTGCCATTCAAGGACGCCAGTCGGTTGGTTCATCTGTATTCGAACGCGCGCGAGCGAAAGCTACTCGAGCTCGCGATTTCCGTTCCGCGTTTTCAATATTATAAAGATGGTCAAACAATCTTCGAAGAGTTCGCCGGCGAAAATGTCTCAGCATTTACTCTGACCGGCCTCGGTGATGCGGCGCACATATTCGGCGGCAGAGTGACCTCGAATTACTTCGATGTCCTCGGGGTGCGTCCGATTCGCGGCCGCAATTTTTTGCCGGAGGAGGAAGAGAGCGCCGACGTCGCGATGGTGACGGAAAATTTTTGGCAAAAGCGAATGGGCGGCGATCCAAATGTGATCGGGCGAAGTATCACCCTGAATGGCGTCGCCCATACGATCGTCGGTATTTTGCCGGACCTTCCATTTTCGTGGGTCGGTCCGAACTCAGAAATCTGGACAACGAAGCCGTATGTCGTTCAGGGGTTGACCTATGAGCAGGTCATGCGCGGCAGCGGCATCTTACGCGTGGTTGGTCGATTGAAACCCGGAATGACAATCGAGCAGGCGCGGGCGGCGTTGCCCGCGCTTGAGCAAGGTTATCGAGCGGCGCATCCCGACAAGATCGACAGTTCATCGGTTGGGACGCTGAAAACATTGCCGGAAGACGTGACTGGAAATCTGCGGCCGGCGTTTGCGACACTGTTGGCGGCTGTCGCTTTTGTTTTGCTGATCGCGTGCAGCAACGTGGCCAATCTTTTGCTGGTGCGATTCACCGGCCGGCGGCGCGAAATCGCTTTGCGAATGGCGATCGGCGCTTCGCGAGGAAGTATTATCCGGCTTTTCGTTTTCGAAAGTCTGCTGATTAGCGCAATCGCCGGTGGGGTGGGGGCGCTGTTGGCGTGGCAATTAGTTCCGATCGTGCCGAGGATGGCAGCGAATTTTCTTCCATTCGATCCCGAAACACGCCTCGAGCTTTCCGTGCCAGTGCTCCTTTTCGCTATCGCATTGTCGATCTTAACCGGCGTGGCAATGGGAATCTATCCGGCGCTCCAAAGTTCGCGCGCGGACCTGGTCGATGGGTTGAAAGAAGGCGGACGCGGAACCAGCGGCAGTGCGCATCAACAACAATTCCGCAGAGTTCTGATCGCGGCGCAGGTTGCGTTATCAGTCACATTGCTCGCGGGCGCGGCGTTGTTGATCACCAGTTTCATCCGACTCAGTCAGCAAAAGATCGGATTTCATGCCGAACATCGCTGGATCGGTTTCATTACGCTGCCTGACGCCCAATATCCGGATCTCGCTGCTCGCCAGCGTTTCGCCGAAAAAACACTCACTGCGCTCCATACCGTGCCAGCTTTCGAAAGTTCGAGCCTTAGCGCCGACATCCCACTGCTAGCGGCCGCCGTCTCTAACGTGCTGTATACACGGCCAGACGGTGAAATCTTGCCGATCGACAAACGCGCTGCGGCAGTGCTTCACAATATCGCCGCGGATTACTTCAAAACTTGGAGCATCTCCATTTTGGCCGGACGTGATTTCAACGAGCACGATACGTCCGATGGGCAAAACGTGATCATTATTAGTCAGGCTGGCGCGAAAAAGGTTTTTGGCGATGAGAATCCGATTGGCAAAACATTACTCGTCGGCAGCGCCAGCGTGCCCTGCGAAATCGTCGGCGTCGCTGGCGATGTGCGTTCGCGCAAAGTCGCCGAGCCCGATGACATAGAAATCTATCGTCCATGGGTGCAGCAAAATTTTCCATTTCCCTGCATTCTCGTGCGCAGCCAGCTGAGACCGGATGCGGTGACAAAATTGGTCCAGTCGGCGCTTGCGACGGTCGACCCTGGATTGGCAATCGCTATTCCCCAATCGATGGACGAAATCGTGGCGCAGGCGGTTGGACAAACGCGGTTAATGACGTGGTTGCTTGGAATTTTTGCCGGTGTCGCGCTTTTGCTCGCCAGCATCGGAATTTATGGCGCGGTCGCCTATACCGTGGAGCAACGCACTGGGGAAATCGGCGTTCGGATGGCGCTCGGCGCCCAAACCCGCGATGTCCTTCGCTTGATTGTGAGTCAGGGAATGAGGCCGGTATTAATTGGACTTGCCGTCGGAGTGGTTACCGTGTTTGCGCTCAGCCGGCTGATTGCTGCGCAACTTTACCAGGTCTCGGCCCATAATCCGGCGCTGTTGGGCGGTGCTACTCTTTTGTTGGGCACCACTGCATTGGCCGCATGTTTGTTGCCGGCTCGCCGCGCCACCCTCGTCAATCCAGTCGAAGCGTTACGAGCTGAATAACCGATATGACGAGATCAAGAGCATTCTTATGAGTCCGTTTCACGACGTAGCTGTTTCTCACAACAACGCCCGGTCAAGGCTTCTCTCTGCTATCATAGTGGCGCTTGTGGCTACAGGCATTTCGGTGCGGGCCCAGGAAGCTCAGCTCAAGACGGCTGACGCCGTTCTTGAACGCTATAAACAAGCGCTGGGCGGAGTAGAAGCCATTCAAAAAGTTCAGTCGATGACAGTTCGCGGAGAGGCCGAATCCAGTACCAAGCCCGGCAAGTCGACGTTTGTCTACTACGCCGGGCCGTTCAAGTCGCTGATTAAACTGACCGGTCCCCACGGGACTGAGATTACTGAGGGCTTTGATGGCAAAGTTTCATGGAGGATCACTCCGCAAGGCGCAAGTACTGACAAAGACAGTCCGGTTGAAGCCATCCGTCGCGACAAAGATCTGCAATATGCGCTGCACCAACCGAATTATTTCCGGAAACTCGAACTAGCCGGAGTGACCGATTTTGAAGGCCATCGTTGTTATTGGCTGCACGGCACGACCAACTGGGGCAAGGACAATAACCAGTTCTATGACGTCGATATCGGCTTATTGGTTGGTTATCGGTTCGAGTCCGATGATGCGGCGAAAACCATCACCATCGCCCTTTTTCAGGACTATAAGAACTTTGGTGGGCCGCTAATGGCTACTAAGAATGTCGAGCGCGCTGGAGATCGGTCCACAACCTTTACGTATGAATCCGTGAGCTATGAACCGCTTCCTGATTCACTTTTCGAACCGCCGGAAACTGTTAAACGCCTCATGAAATGACGATGGCCAGTCTTGTCGGTCCAGTGCGCGCTTTGCGGACCGAATAACGATTTATGATTACCGATCTCAAGTATGCGTTGCGAATGTTGTTGAAAGCGCCGGCGTTCGCCATCATCGCCGTTTTAACTCTGGCCCTCGGTATCGGCGCCAACAGCGCCATCTTTAGTGTGATTGATGCGGTTTTGCTTCATCCGCTGCCATTTCCAAGGCCGAATCAACTCGTCGCGGTTTGGTCGCGGGAGACCACTGACAAACTCGCCAAGTACTCCGAATCCGTCCCTGACTATGTCGATCTTCGCGATCAATCGCAGACTTTGTCAGGGCTCGCCGCTTTCACCCGGGCAGGCGCAGTGCTTAATGGAACCGAGGAAGCGCGCCAGCTCGAGGGCGTCGCCATTACTTCGGATATTTTTTCGGTGCTCGGCGTCGCTCCCGCGCGGGGTCGCGTCTACACCCGCGAAGAAGATAATATCGATGCCCGCGTTGTGGTGCTGACGGATTACGCGTGGAAAACGTATTTCAACAGCGATCCGGAGATTGTTGGAAAGCAGATTAGTTTGTCGTGGCGTTTGTACACCGTGCTCGGAGTCATGCCGCCGGGGTTCCAATATCCGGTCGAAGGCGCGCGCGCGGAATATTTGCAGCCGCTGCATCCGCTCGTACCGGAGTACATTAACAAACGCGACAATCATTTCATTCGCATGGTTGGTCGATTGAAACCGGGCGTAACGATCCAGCAATGCGACGCGGAGATGAAAACGATCGCGACGCGATTGGCCCAGCAATATCCAAAATCGAACACCGATCGAACTGAGACCGTTTACTCATTGCATGACGACATCGTAGGTGATGTGCGTCCGGCATTGGTTACAATTCTCGCCGCAGTTGTGTTTGTCTTGCTCATCGCCTGCGCAAATGTGGCTAATCTTCTTCTCGCTCGCGCCACTGCCCGGCAACGCGAGATCGCAATTCGGACCGCCCTTGGGGCCAGTCGCTCGCGGATGGTCTGGCAGTTTCTCAGTGAAGGTTTTTTATTGTCGATCTTCGGCGCCGCGGGCGGTTTGCTCATCGCCTGGTGGGGCATCGATGTTCTTCGCGTTTTCGGTCCGCAAGATGTTCCGCGTCTCGGCGAAGTTGCCATCAACGCTTCTGTTTTTTCCTTCACATTCGTCGTAGCAATCTTCAGTACGCTTCTTTTCGCGCTAATTCCTGCTCTGCAAGTGACGCGGCCAAATGTCAACGAGTCGCTCCAGGAAGGAAATCGCGGTGCCGTTGGTCCGGAATCGCATCATCTGCGGCGTCTACTGGTTGTCACTCAGGTTGCGTTGTCGCTCTTGCTCCTTGCCGGGGCCGGTCTTCTGATCAAGAGCTTCGCAAATCTGCGTTCCACGAATCCCGGCTTCGATCCTTCGCATGCGCTGGTAGTCGATCTCATATTGCCAAAGGCGAAATATCCGGAGCCGGAGAAACACCGGCAATTTTTCGACCAGATCATGCCCAAACTTGAGGCTCTGCCAGGAGTCGAAGCGGCGGGCGCCGCCTTTCCCATGCCATTTTCAAATAATGACAGCTCAACCGCCTTTTCCATCATCGGCCAACCGCCCCAACCACCCGGACAGGAGCTGGGCGCGTCGAACCTGGCCATCACGCCGGATTATTTCCGGGCGATGGGCACGCCTTTGCTGAGCGGGCGGATTTTCAATTCGCATGACACAAGAGATTCGGCGCAGGTTGTTGTCGTGAATGACGTCTTTGCGGCAAAATATTTTCCGAATGGAAAGGCGCTCGGTCAGCAAATCCAGCTGATGCAAGGTGAGGGCGAAAAGCCGACTTCTCCGAGAGAAATCGTTGGAATTGTCGGTGGCTCGCGCCACCAATCGCTCGCGATTCAGCCATTGCCCGAGTTCTATATTCCGGCTTCGCAGGATCCGTCACGCCGCATGGATGTTGTAATTCGAACTACCGCGGTCGAGCCAACTGGCATCCAAGCCTCGTTGCGCAACATTATACATGAGTTCGACAAGGATTTGTTTGTTCCGATACTCGAACCGTTGGAAAGACGCATCGGTACCACTCTGGCTGAGCCGCGGTTCAACATGATGCTGCTCGGCTGCTTCGCCGGTGTCGCTATGATCCTGGCCGCCATCGGGATTTACGGCGTCATCGCCTACACGGTCGCGCAGCGCACGAAGGAAATCGGGATTCGAATGGCGCTCGGCGCGCAGAAGATCGACATGCTGACTATGATTTTGTGTCAAAGCTTTGCGGTCATCGGAATTGGTTTGGTCGCGGGAATTCTCGGTGCTCTCGCCGTGACGCGTTTAATGTCCAGCTTGCTTTACGGCGTGAGCGCGCACGATTTCTCGATTTACGCCATCGTTACGATTGTTCTCAGCGCGGCAGCTTTGGTCGCCACCTATTTTCCAGCGCGCCGCGCCATGACCGTCGACCCAATGGTCGCGCTGCGCTATGAATGACCTTCGTTACGCATGGCGCTCGCTTTTGAAGCGCCCGGGTTTTGCGCTCCTTGCGGTCGGTACACTCTCGCTCGGTGTTGGAGCATCGACGGCGATCTTTAGCGTGGTCGATGCGGTCCTTTTAAGGTCATTACCGTATCCCTCTCCCGATCGTCTTGTCGAAGTCACCGAGCTGAATGAAACGGGGCGGGGGATGCCCTTCGCGCAGCCGAACTTTGACGATCTTGCAGCGCGCAATCACAGCTTCGAAGCGCTCGCAGCCTATACCCGCAGTTCTGAAGCAGTGGCGGGGGGAAGCGAACCTGTCCGCACAAACGTCTCCGGAGTTTCGGCGGAGTTTTTTCGTGTGCTCGGTGTCGTGCCAGTCGTAGGACGCACTTTCACCGCCGAGAAAAATCCAGTCGCGGTGGTCAGCTACGGTTTTTGGAAACGGATGCTCGGAGGTCGGACGAATTTGGAAGGATCCGCGGTTCGGTTTGCCAATCGCAGTTTTTCGGTTATCGGCGTCCTGCCGCCGAAAACGGAATTTCCGTCCGGCATCGACGTCTGGTTCCCCAGTTCCGTGGTCTATCCTTATTACGAATCGAGGACGGCACATAATTTTCGGGTGATCGGTCGCTTGCGTGTCGGCGTATCATTTCAGCAGGCGAATGTTGAAGTCGCATCGATTGGTCGCGCGCTAAAAATCGAGCACGGTTCGCAAACAGATGCGGCCAGTTTTGGATTACTGAACTTTCGCGAGCGATTCGTCCGCGACATTCGCAGCGTCCTTTTTGTGTTGTGCGCCGCGGTTGGATTGCTGCTCGCGATTTCGTGTTCGAACGTAGCGAATCTTCTGCTCGTGCGTGCGACTGCGCGCCGCAAGGAAGTAGCTTTGTGCGCTGCGCTGGGCGCATCGCGTGCCAGGCTCGCCAGACAATTTATCGCGGAGGCGCTGCTGACGGCATTTGTCGCCGGGGGATTCGGCACCTTGCTCGCGTCCTGGAGCCTGCGATTGATCGTGGGCGTTTACCACAGCGATCTTCCGCGGGTTGGCGAGATTGGCATCAACGCGAACGCTTTTTTGTTCACATTTGCGATCTCGTTAGGCACAGCGCTCGTGCTCGGCCTGGTGCCCGTCTTTCACGCTTCAGGAAGAGAGCTTCAATTCGATTTGAAGGAAGTCGGCCGCGGTTCGGGTGGGGCGTCGCAATCCCGTGCCGGCAATTTACTGGTCGCTGCGCAGATTGCGCTGACTGTGATGCTTCTCGTGGGCGCTGGTCTGCTCGGCCGGAGTTTTCAACGGCTGTTAGCAATCGATCCAGGTTTCGACATAGAACACACTTTGGCGATGACAGTGCTCTTGCCGCAACCGGAAACGCCGGACGCACTGCGTCGACTTGCGGAATTTAATCACCATCTCATCGAGCGGATCGAGGCTTTGCCGGGCGTTACAAGCGCTGGCGGAACGAGCGCCTTGCCGATGAGCGGCAACGGCGCTAACGGAACTTTCGTCGAGGAACGAAGCGGAACCGCACCGGAAACGTTGCAACAACTGATTCGACAAATGGACGCTCGCGCGCCGAACGAACGGATGCGCGACGCCGATTATCGGGCAACCAGCGCCGGATATTTCGCCGCTATGCGGATTCCATTGATTCGCGGCCGTCTCTTTCAGGGGAGCGACGGTCCGGATTCGCCGCATGTGGCCGTCGTCAGTCAGTCGCTCGTGCGACGTTATTGGCCTAACGAAGAGCCGATCGGTAAACAAATTGAGTACGGAAACATGGACGGCGATTTCCGGCTTTTGACAGTTGTCGGCGTAGTTGGTGACGTTCGAGACAACGGATTGGACCATGACGCGCGACCAACGGTTTACACAAATTATTTTCAACGGCCCGCGAGCACATCCGAATTCTCGATCGTGGTGCGCGCCCGCGTCGATGAAAAGGCGCTAACCGAAGGGATGCGTCATGAGGCTCGCGCGTTAAACCCAGACGCGCCGGTACAGTTTCAAACCCTGGAGCAGGTCGTTTCGACATCATTCGACAATCGCCGCTTCAGCATGATGATGCTCGGCATCTTCGCGGCCGCGGCCTTAGTGCTCGCAACAGTCGGTCTCTACGGCTTGCTCTCCTACATGACTTCGCAGCGCACCACGGAGATCGGTATCCGAATGGCTCTCGGTGCGCAACGAGTGGACATGCTTCGGCTGATTTTGAGGAAAGGTCTCGTCCTATTGGCAGGCGGACTTGTAACAGGGGCCTTTTTGTCGCTTTGCTCCACCTGGCTGTTGCGATCGTTTCTATTCGGGATCGGATCGACCGATCTTATTACTTACGCAATTGTCGTGTTGTTGTTGGGCATCACCGCCGCGATTGCTATTTATTTTCCGGCGCGACGAGCGATGGCGATCGACCCAATGATAGCGCTGCGAGACGAATAGGCGCAACTAACCGACAATCTGAACGCCTTCGCGTGCAGTACGTTGCCCGTACAATTTGCTCAAACGTTTCGTCATCGGGCCTACCTTGCCGTCGCCAATCGTGCGATTGTCGATCTTGATCACGCCGGCGAGTTCGCCCATGGTTCCCGTGCAAAATACTTCATCCGCGCCGTAGACATCGACCGGCGATAGATCGGCTTCGATGCAGCGGATTTTTTCCGCGGCACAGATTTCCATTACCGTTGCGCGCGTAATTCCTTCGGGACAGGCGACCGGTTTGCTCGTGGCGAGGTCGCCTTTGCGCACGATGAAAACGTTAGTCGCGTTGGTTTCTGCGATAAAGCCGTTGGTGTCGAGCATGAGAGCATCATCTGCTCCCGCATTGTTCGCTTCGATCTTGGCCAGAATTGAATTCAGCAAGTTCGCGTGATGAATCTTCGCGTCGAGAACTTCGGGTGGGGGGCGCCGTGTCTTGCTCGTGATCAGCGTGAGTCCTGTTGTCGAATAAACGGGCGCCTTGTGTTCGGCTAAAACGATTAATGTCGGTCCGTCTTGATTCAGACGCGGGTCCATTCCCGAAGTAATTTTGATCCCTCGACTGAGAGTAAGGCGAATATGGACACCCTCGTGCATTTGGTTTGCCGCCAGTGTCCGTTTGATTTCTTCGACGATTTTTTCCCGGGCCGGGATTTCCGCGAATGAAAGGGCGCGTGCTGACTTTTCCAACCGATCGAGATGCTCGTGCAATTTGAAGATTCGGCCGTTGTAGAGTCGCAGTCCTTCCCAAACGGCATCGCCGCCTTGCACTGCCGAATCGAATGGGCTGACCCCGGCCTTATCGCGATGCAACAGCTTACCGTTGACGTTGACGATCAGGTCGCGGTTCTTCGGATTAAATTTCTGGAGCATTTCCGACCATGGATTACACGGATTTCACTGATTCGGACAAAAAATAATCCATCCGTAATATCCGTGCGATCCGTGGTTTAACGAAGTCTGTGTTTGTAAAGGTCTTCGTAACATTCGCGACAACGCTCGTAAACTTCGCGATGCGAAATCGGAATAATTCCTTCGCGTGGCTTGTAGGCCTCGAATGAGGTCGATCTCGCCACCGCGTCGTACCAATGCTTCGCCCAAACGCCGTCAGTTTCGCGCAGGCCCGGTGGCCACGATAACATCTTCTTGTCGAACGAGACGCCAATCGTGTCGCACAGAAGTCGCAAAGTGTGTTCGGGGTTCTGCAGGACGTCGCGTGCATCGACCACCGGCGGTGTTGTGTGAGTTCGCTCGCGGACGAAATTGAAGATCTCGCGTTGCTGAACGAACCCGAGATCTTCCAGCGCCGGGCCGGGATTTTTCTTGATGTAAGAGAGGATCACCTCCTGAGGGTCGCGGATCAGAAAGCAATTCGTTAAATCGACCAGCCATTTGCGGTCGATCTCCGGAAGGAGGTGATGTGTCATCTGTTTCTGGAAAAAGATGCGTTTTCCGCCGGGAATCGGCTCTTTGGTCAGATCCCTGATGATCTTGGGCCAGTCCGTCTCGCCGGCGCCGATGATTTCTGCCGCTCCGGGGTGACCCTTGGCAGTTCTCTCTAAATAGTAGGCATAAAATGGCTCGTCGATTACCGTCGTGTCAGAGCGGTTGGCCCAGGCGCGCATCATTGCGGTCGAAATATTCCGCGGGCCGGACCACATCGCGATGCGAATGGGCAGCGAGGTCATGGTCTAGCCGAAAATCAGGAGATGAATCGATTCCGGTAGTTGCTGTGCGACATTGGTGGCAACGCTGCCCCGGAGTAATTTGGCCATAGCCGTCCGTTGGGAAGCGCCGATCATGAGATAATCGACGCCCATCGTCGCGGCAAGATCGACAATAGTCGCCGCTGCATCCTGACTGACCGCGTACAACGGCACGACTGAAACATTCCGTTCCTGCCCAAGCTTTGCCATGCTGGCCATAATTGCGTTTGCTTCGGGATCGTCTTGCCATTTTGCGCGCCCGAGGGGCGTAGCGGCCGCAGTGTAGTAGATTGCTACCTCTTTTACGAAGAGCACGAACAGACACGCGTCGCGCAGTTGCGCCTCGTCGAGAGCAAAGCTAAGCACCGGCGTAATGCCTCGCGCTGCAACCATGATCTTTTGACCTTCGCTTAGCCGCGATCTCATCGTTGCCGCAATGTCCGGTGAGACCATGTTGGCGACTTCGCGGGTGACCGTTACAGTCGTTAGCCCCTGTCGTTTCAGTGTGTAGGCGCGCACAGCGAGGCCGCCGATCAAAACAGCGACCACAAATTGAAGAGCGTCGAGTTTTGTGTGCGCCAGCGTCAACTCGACGAAGGTGAGAACGATAAACGTGACGCCAAAGAGAACACGGTCGTACCAGGTGAAGCCTACGCTGCGATTGAACGTACAAGAACCGACATTCACCGTGATCGCGCCGACCACGCCAATCGCGTAAAGGCCGGCCAGCGACGTGAAGTTCGCGACAAAAAGAAGAACCACAGTTGGCAGTCCGACTGAGATTAGCAGTGGATATATCGGAACGCCGTGACTATTCAGTTGTCGGAACTGGCGGGGCATCTCGCCGTCGCGCGACATCATGTAGAGCAAACCGATGATGGCGACGATGGCGGTATTGGCAGCGCTGAGCAGCAAGAGGAAGAAAACGATTCCGACCACCCAACCAAAGAAATTTCCGAAAGCAGGCGAGACCGTGGCAGTCGCAAACTGTTCTCCAATGAAGCGCAGCATGTCTTCGCTTCGCAGCTCAATAACCGACGCGATCGACGACGGGTCGAAAAGATGAAGCGTTTTTCCGAGCACGGATGGCAGCGAAAGCATTGCCCAACCGAGCAGCGCGGTTCCGACGACAACTTCAATCGCCACCGGTACAATTGCCTTGAGTGATTCACGGGCCACGCTTGGACGGTCCATGGTCGATCCGGGATCGAGTTTCATTACCCCCGTGACGTTGGCGATCGACTCGGCGCCGGAGAGAGCCAGGATTACGCCAACAAATTGGACCCAAAGCGTGCCTAGACTTTCCTGCCGCGGCTGCAGGAATTTTGTCGTCAAATGCGGCGCACTGATGCCGATGAGAACCAAAACGACGATCAGTGTCGGCAGCGACAAGGCGACCGCCAGACTTCCAGAATGTTTCGGCCCGTAGTAATTGATCAGGCCCATCAAGAGCAGCATGCCGATTGTGGCGAGCGCGATATGGTCGCGAAGGAGTTTGATCCAGGCAATGTGCTCCGCGCCCGACGTGATGTAGCTGATCGCCGACCAGCCACTCAGCGCGGCCGTCACGGTTAAATCGGCCAGCAAAAGCAAAGCGCCAACCACGGCGAGCAGGCGCCCTTGCGACCGGGCCGCAGAATAAACGCCGCCGCCATCGGGAAAATGGCGACAGATCACGATGTAATTGATTCCGACTAGCCCAGTGAGGGCGCAGACCGCGAGAATGATCGGCAGGGACGAGAATCCCGCGGCTAGGAAAGCAAGACCGATGACATAGGCCTTGCTCGTACCCCAGTCGCCATAGAGCAACGCTGCGGCCCGTTTCCAATCCACATTGCGCGGGCGATGCACCGCGCCGCTCTCGGTAACTATCAAATCAGCCATTTCGCGTGGGGTGACTGTTCACTGGGGCTTCCGCCGCTGACAAGCGGTTTCTTAGCGCTGGATTTTAACGAAATTTTAATGAGTTGGGTGCGCGCTTTAATTAACGTCGTTGGTTGCGTCCGGTCATACTGATTATGTGAACGCCCGCGATTTCGGCCAGCTTGCCTTGTTCATCGGCGGCCTGCTCGCGGTTACGCCGCCACTCGGACGATTCATGGTGCGCGTCTTCGCAGGAGAGCGGCATTTTCTCTCGCGCCTTTTCGGACCGGTCGAACGCTCGATCTACAAACTGTCCGATGTCGATCCAACGCAGGAAATGTCCTGGAAGGCATACGCGATCGCGATGCTCATCTTTAACATCGCCGGTGGCGCGTTGTTGTTGGTGATGGAACTGACGCAGGAGTGGCTCCCGTTCAATCCCCAACATCTGCCGAATATTCCCTTCGCTCTCGCCTTCAACACGGCAGTGAGCTTTATGACCAACACAAACTGGCAGGCGTACTCCGGCGAGAACACGATGAGTTATTTCACGCAAATGGCCGGGCTGGCTGTGCACAATTTCGTAAGCGCGGCGACCGGTATCGCCATCGCGGTCGCCTTGGCGCGGGGACTGGTGCGCAAACAGGCGAGCGGCATTGGAAATTTTTGGGCCGATCTCACCCGCTGCACGCTCTACATCCTGTTGCCGTTGTCGATCTTGATCGCGGTTGTGCTCGCGCAACAAGGCGTCGTGCAAACTTTTGATGGCTATCCGACTGCTACGACGCTTGAAGGCGCGTCTCAGCAAATTCCGCTTGGGCCGGTCGCGTCGCAGATCGCGATCAAACAGCTCGGAACAAACGGGGGCGGATTTTTCGGGCAAAACAGCGCGCACCCGTTCGAAAATCCAACGCCGTTAAGCAACTTCGTTGAAGTTTTTGTCATCTTCTGGCTCGGCTCTGCGCTCGTTTACATGTTCGGCCTGACGGCGAAAGATCGTCGCCAAGGGTGGGCGATTTGGGCCGCGATGTTCGCACTTTTTCTGGCGGGATTCGCGACGCTTTGGTGGGCTGAGCTGCAACCGAACCACGCGGTTGGTCTGACAACGCCTTCACTCGAAGGCAAAGAAGTCCGCTTTGGGCAATTCAACTCCGCGCTCTTCGCCACTGTGACGACCGATGCTTCCTGCGGCGCGGTCAACATGATGCACGACAGCCTTACTCCGCTCGGCGGTTTGGTTCCGTTTATCAACATGATGCTTGGTGAAGTGATCTTCGGCGGAGTCGGCGCCGGATTCTACGGAATGCTGATGTTCGTTCTGCTCACCGTCTTCATCGCCGGACTAATGGTGGGACGAACACCGGAATATCTCGGAAAAAAAATCGAAGCGCGCGAAGTGAGTTGGGCGGTTGTGGCCGTTCTCGCGCCGCCGGTGGTGATTCTTTGCGGCAGCGCGCTGACCATGTTGTATCCGGAAGCGCTCAAGAGTCTGAACAATGGCGGCCCGCACGGTTTGAGCGAAGTGGTCTACGCGTTTGCATCCGCGGCGGCAAATAACGGCAGTGCTTTCGCCGGTATCAACGCCAACACCGATTGGTACAACTACATGCTCGCGTTCAACATGTTTGTTGGACGTTTTGCAGTCATCATTCCCGTCCTCGCTATCGCCGGTAGCCTGGCGCAAAAGAAAACATCGCCGCCGTCGAGCGGCACATTTCCGACGAACGGTCCTATCTTCACCATTCTTTTGATCTCGGTCGTTTTGATCGTAGGCGCGCTGACGTTTTTCCCTGTTCTTTCGCTCGGCCCGGTGGTCGACCACTTCATCATGCAAGCCGGGCGCACCTTCTAATTATGAGCGCAAGGTCGACATCTTCCATTTTCGATCCGGCCCTGATTCGTCCCGCGGTTGGCGATTCGTTCAAGAAACTGGATCCGAGAGTGCAATGGCGCAGTCCGGTCATGTTCGTCGTTCTCGTCGGCGCGGTTTGGACTTCGGCGATCACGATTTTTCATTTCAGCAGTTTCAATTTCCAAATCACGATTTGGCTCTGGTTCACATTGCTGTTCGCAAATTTTGCGGAAGCGATGGCCGAAGGCCGAGGCAAAGCGCAGGCCGAAGCGCTGCGCCGCATGCGCACGACCACCATGGCGCGGCGGTTGCAAAACGGTCGCGAGGAAAAAATTCCGGCGAGCGCTTTGAAGAAAGGGGACATTGTTGTTTGCGAACCTAACGACCTCATTCCCGGTGACGGTGAGGTGATCGAGGGAATTGCGAGCGTCGATGAATCCGCCATCACCGGCGAATCCGCGCCGGTCATTCGCGAAAGCGGCGGTGACCGCAGCGCCGTGACTGGTGGAACGCGCGTCCTCAGCGATCGCATCGTCGTTCGGATTACGAGCGAGCAGGGAAACACTTTCATCGATCGCATGATCGCGCTGGTCGAAGGCGCGCGGCGGCAAAAAACGCCGAACGAAATTGCGCTCAGCATTCTGCTGGTCAGCTTGACCGCGCTTTTCATTCTCGCCGTTTTCACACTCCCGGCGTTCGCGCATTACAGCGAAAATGCTGCCGGTCAGAAAAATGCGGTCAACGTCAGCATTCCGGTCTTGGTTTCGCTCCTGGTTTGTTTGATTCCGACGACAATCGGTGGGCTACTCAGCGCCATCGGTATTAGCGGAATCGATCGGCTGGTCCGGCAAAATGTTCTCGCTACGAGCGGGCGCGCAGTTGAAGCCGCGGGCGACATCGACGTTCTCCTTCTTGATAAGACCGGGACAATCACGATGGGCAATCGCATGGCGGTTGCTTTCCATGTCGCGCCCGGCGTTGAAGAAGGTTATCTCGCAGGCGCGTCACAACTCAGCTCGCTTGCCGATGAAACACCCGAAGGCCGCAGCATTGTTGTGCTCGCAAAAGAAAAATTCGGTTTGCGTGCGCGGGAAATGCACGAACTGGAAGCGACGTTTGTTCCGTTCACGGCCCAAACACGAATGAGCGGAATCGATCTGCACGCGAACGGCGCGCAGCCCACAATCAGCATTCGCAAAGGCGCGGCGCAATCAATTCAGAGTTTTGTCGAATCAAATGGTGGCGCGTTTCCGCAGGTTGTCGCCAAAACCGTCGATGAAATTTCGCGGCGCGGCGCGACGCCGCTCGTCGTCGCGGAGGATCGACAGACCCTCGGCGTCGTCGAACTCAAGGACATTGTGAAAGGCGGAATCAAGGAGCGCTTCGCCCAACTGCGCAAGATGGGCATTCGCACGGTCATGATTACCGGTGATAATCCACTCACCGCGGGCGCGATCGCTGCCGAATCAGGCGTGGACGATTTCATGGCGCAAGCGACGCCGGAAGATAAACTACGCCGCATTCGCGCCGAGCAGGCGGAAGGCCGCCTTATCGCGATGACCGGCGACGGAACAAACGACGCGCCCGCACTCGCGCAAGCCGATGTCGGCGTGGCGATGAACACGGGCACCCAAGCCGCGCGCGAAGCGGGCAACATGGTCGATCTCGACAGTAACCCGACCAAGCTCATTCAAGTTGTCGAGATCGGTAAGCAACTTCTGATGACGCGCGGCGCCCTGACCACATTTAGCATCGCCAACGATGTCGCAAAATATTTTGCGATTCTGCCCGCAATGTTCGGATCGCTGTATCTCGCTGAAGGTGCGCAAGCTGGGCCGTTAGCCGCACTCAACATCATGCGATTGCATTCGCCGGAAAGCGCGATCCTGAGCGCGGTGATTTTCAATGCGCTGATCATCGTTGCGCTGATTCCGCTGGCGCTCGCCGGTGTAAAATATCGCGCGGTTGGCGCGGCCCAGATTCTGGTCCGCAATCTTCTAATCTACGGTGTCGGTGGACTAATCGCGCCGTTCATAGGCATCAAACTGATCGACCTCGTGCTGGTTGCGTTGCATTTGGTTTAGCGAATGAAAGCAATCGTATTCATCTTTGTGCCAATTGCGCGCGTTCAGGATTTCAGTGAACGCTTTTCCGATTGCCTGGATATTCTTCCCGATTCGGCCGCGCTCACGAAAGCGGTCGAGGCCCGGCGTAGAAACGCGGATTCTTACGCTTTCTGGACTTGGTTTCTGCCCAACCCGCTCCGGCAACCGAGGCAAGTCCGATGAAGATAGTCATTCAATCGCTGCGCATCTATATAGTACTGACTTTGCTGACAGGCATTCTCTACCCCCTGGCACTGACTGGAATCGCGCAGCTCCTTTTTCCAAAGCGAGCCAACGGTTCTAGAATCGTTCAGAACGGCAAGCTTATCGGATCGGACCTGCTGGCGCAGAAGTTTGAATCGCCGCGCTATTTTTGGCCACGTCCATCAGCCGCGGATTACGCCACGGTCGCTTCCGGTGCGAGCAACAAGGGGCCAACCAGCACGGATCTCAAGAAATCGATCGACGAGCGCCGAGAAAAATTTGGAAACGATGCGCCTGTTGATTTACTGACTGCTTCCGGCAGCGGACTCGACCCGCACATTTCGCCGGAGGCGGCGCGTTTGCAGATCCAGCGCGTTGCCGATGCGCGCAAGATGTCGATCCAGCAAATTTCGTCACTTGTCGATCAAACAATGGAGCCACCGCAATTCGGATTTCTCGGAGAACCGCGCGTGAATGTCCTGCGTCTCAACCAAGCGCTTGATCAACTTCGGTAAAGACAGCGATTTCAAATCAATCCAAGGAGTAAAATTGAACAAGAATAAATGCCTGAGGAACATCATGCTGGCGTTGTTGGCGGTACTCGTATTCGGCGTTCCCGCAGTTCGTGCGCAAGAAGCGACCAACACCGCGCTTCAACCCAAGGCGAGAGCAGCGAAGGGGAAATCCAAAGCAAAGGCCGAATCCCGAGCCAAATCAAAGGAGGAACAAGAGAAGGCCGAAAAAATCGCCCGCAAAATGCGTGAGCCTTTTTGGAAGCGTTTGGATGAAGCGGTGCTCGAACAATTGGGAACTCCGGCTTATACGCCGCCAGAACCCGGTGCCACTCCGACGCCGCGCCGTATTCCACCGGCGCCATTCGATTCACCGCCTTATCCTTCAAGCGATTGGCAAATCGGCGGAAGCACGATTATTGGCGATCCGGGCGAGCTTCCGCCCTACCCGTTGATGCAGGCGATCTACGACGGACCAGGCGGCGACGCTTGGAAGAGGAGCAAAGTCCAGATTTATGGCTGGGTAAATTTCTCGGGCAATATCAGCACGTCGCATCCGTCCAATGCGAGCCAGAACGGAAATTTTCCGTTGATCTATGACGAGCGACCGAATCGGATGGAGTTGAATCAATTCGTTGTCTATCTCGAGCGGTTGCCGGATGAGAATCAGACCGATCATATCGATTGGGGTTTCCGAATCTCGACGCTCTACGGTCTTGATTACCGTTTCACTATTTCGCGCGGGCTGTTCAGCGATCAACTGCTACGACACAACAGTTACACCGGGTTCGACATGCCGATGGTTTATTTCGACCTATATCTCCCGCGCGTTTTCCAGGGAATGAACATTCGCGTCGGGCGCATCATTTCCGAGCCGGACATCGAAGCGCAGCTGGCGCCGAACAATTTGATGGCGACGCATTCGCTCCTTTACGGGTTCGATAACTATACCCAAACCGGAATCTTCACGACCACCAAGATCAACGATCAATGGACAATCCAAGCCGGCCTTTCCAACGGAACCGATGTCGCGCTTTGGCAAAAGGATCCGGGCAATCAGCCGACCGGCACGGTGATGATCCAATGGACGGCGCCCAACCAAATGGATTCGATTTACGCCGGCGACAACGCATTTAACGACGGCAAATTCGGTTACAACAATCTGCAACAGATCGTTGGGACCTGGACGCACAAGTTCAACGACAAGATCTACAGTGCCACTGAAGCCTGGTACATGTACATGGAAGACGCCATCAATCACCCGACCAAGGATGTGCCTTTTCAAAGCGGTTCGTTTCCGGTGAGGAGCGGTTATGCGCCGGAATGGGCGGTGTTGAACTACACGATGTTTCGATTTTCACGCGACGCCTTCTTCACCGTGCGTAATGAATATTTTAACGACAAGGTCGGCAGTCGCACCGGGTTTGCCACGCCGTATACCGAACATTCCGTCGGCATCACCTGGTGGCCGGACAAGTTGATCACTATCCGGCCCGAGCTTCGATACGATCATTCCTACGATGTCCCGGCCTACAACAACGGGACTCGGAAGGATCAGTTTGTTTTCACGACCGACGTAATCTTCCATTTTTAAGAAATTCTCGTCACACGTATTTAAAAATGCCGTCCACTTTAAAAAGACGTCATCGTTGGTTAGCGTCGTTCTTCGCGTTCGGCGTGAGCATGTGCGTCCTAACGATTGCGTTACTTCTTTTTCCCGGAACCGCGCTTGACGAACTGTGGCGGCTTAATCCTGATGCGCACGCCGTGTTTCAGGCAACCGGAGGATGGACGATAGCGATCATGCTCTTAGTTGGAACGGCGTGTCTTATTGCCGCCATTGGTTTATGGCTCGGAACTCTTTGGGGGACGCGAGTGGCGATACTCATTCTAGTCGTCAATATGATCGGCGATCTGAGTAACGCGTTGCTAAATTACGATTTTAGAACGTTGATCGGATTACCGATCGCTGCGGCAATGATTGTTTATCTGGCGCGATCCGAAAAGCTTTGCGCTCCGTTGAAATGCGGGTAGCTCGTTAGAAGATGAACATCTTGCAAAGTTTGTCTGCACTCGGATTCCTGTTGGCTGCAACCACTCTCGAAGTCAGCGGCGACGCTGTTGTAAGACTAGCTATTTACGATCAGGCGGGCCGCATGCGCTTAACCCACATATTGGTCGGCGCGATTCTTCTCTTGGGATATGGCACTTCACTTAATCTTGCGCCGGTCGAGTTCCGACACGTCGTCGGCCTTTATATCGCGACCCTTTTCGTCGTGTGGCAAATCATCAACTTCATTTTCTTCCGTACCTTGCCTAATCTGCCGATCTTCGTGGGCGGCACACTGATTGTAATTGGCGGATTGGTGGTAACCTTCTGGAAACCAGCTTATTCGCCCTAACAGCAATCGTGGGTAAACTCATCCTATGAGCGAGGCCGAACGGCCTGACCCTGATGCGCTTCTCGCGCAACTCAAACGCGAAGAAACGGAGTCGACTCGCGGCAGGATAAAGATTTTTTTCGGAATGTCGCCGGGGGTGGGAAAGACCTACGCGATGCTGCAAGCTGCACAACAAAAGCTGCAGCAAGGCACCGAAGTCGTGATTGGCATTGTTGAAACGCACGGTCGCAAAGAAACGGAAGCGTTGACTGAAGGCATGCCGATCATGCCGCGTGCACAGTTCGAGTATCGCGGAACGAAACTCGAAGAGATGGATATCGACGCGATCCTGACATGGCATCCGGGTCTAGCGGTCGTCGATGAACTAGCCCACACCAACGCGCCGGGCTCGCGTCACCCGAAGCGTTACCAGGACGTGCTCGAACTGCTCGACGCCGGCATCGACGTCTATACAACGCTAAATGTTCAACACGTCGCCAGTCGCAGTGATACAGTGCGACAAATTAGCGGCATCACTGTTAGCGAAACCGTCCCGGATACGGTTCTCGATCTCGCCGACGAAATTATTCTGGTCGATCTCACACCGGAACAACTGCGCGCGCGCCTGGCCGAAGGAAAGGTTTATCTCGGCGAACGGGCGGAATGGGCGGCGAAGAATTTCTTCAGGGAAAGCAATCTCACGGCGCTGCGCGAAATGGCATTGCGTCTTGTTGCTGAGCACGTCGATCGCGACTTGCGCGACATTATGTCGGAGCAAAAAATCGTCGGCCCGTGGAAAAGTGGCGATCGATTACTCGTTGCGGTCAGCGCAAGTCCGTATTCGGAACGATTGATTCGTTACACGCGCCGTCTGGCGGCGTCGATGGAAGCATCATGGATTGTCACCAACATCGAACGTCCGCGCCCGCTTTCGCAAGAGGAACAAACGCGCTTGACCCGCTACCTGGCGCTGGCCCGGCAACTTGGTGCCGAAGTAATCTCAACGCCGGGAGTCAACATTGCCGAGACCTTGTTGCGCGTTGCGCGCGCGCACAATGTCACTCAAATCGTCATCGGTAAACCGCTCGGCGCGCGCTGGACAAGTCTTTTGAGACGCGATCCGTTGCGCTGGCTCATGCGTCACAGCGGCAACATCGACATCCACATGATTCCGGCCGATGAATCGGCCATGTCGGCGCGCAGCGAATCGATCGAGGAGCGGCTGGCGCGCGCGCCTTGGGGCGATTTTGGCGTTGCGCTTGGGATCGCGGCAGTGGTTACCGGAGTTTCGTTGTCGATTTTCGACTTCACCGGCTATTGGGCGGTGGCGCTTTTTTATTTGCTCGCGGTCGTGCTGGCGGCGACGCGATTACGCCGTTGGCCAACACTCTTTTTGGCCGCGCTCAGCGCCCTGCTCTGGGATTTTTTGTTCATCCCGCCGCGGTTCACATTTTACATCAGTCACCTTCAGGACTTCCTGATGTTTGGCGCGTATTTTGTGATCGCGATTGTGATTGGCCATCTGGCGACCCAATTGCGCGAGCGTGAACAATCCGAACGCCGACGTGAAGAAAGAGCGACCGCCTTGTATCGATTGACGCGCACGCTGGCTGCAAGTCGCGATTTGAACGAAGCATTGCCCAAAGTGCTGGGGTTGTTCAAAAGCTCTTTTGAAGCGGACGCGGCGGTTTGGTTGCGGGATGATTCCGGTCTGTCGCTTCATCAGGCGAGCTTGTTTATTCCATCTAATAAAGATGAAAGCGTCGCTACTTGGGCATTTCAGAAAAAACAAAGTGCCGGACGGTCGACCGATACATTGCCCGACGCCGAATCACTCAATGTGCCGTTGGTCACGGGCGACCGCGCCGAAGGCGTGCTTACAGTTAAGCTGATTAACTCGCCTACGCTGGAGCAGCGCGAACTTATTGACGCCTTTGCCGCGCAGCTTGCGCTGTTCGTCAACAAGGAGCGCACTTTGGAAGAGAGCCGCGAAACGCAGGTCGCCCGCCAATCGCAAAAACTCCAGAAGACACTTTTCGATTCGGTTTCACACGAACTGAAAACGCCGCTGGCGGCAATGACCGCGGCATTGCAGCAGCCGAAACCGGACTGCTCTGAGTTGCAACAAGCTGCGCGGCGTCTCACCCGCACCGTCGATCATTTACTCGACGCGACGCGTTTGGAGTCCGGTCTTCTCCAGCCAGTGCGAGAATGGTGCGATCCGGCCGAACTCGTGCGCGAATCCATCGCCGTATCGGAATTAAAGGATGGCGACGTGCGAATCAATATCGCCAAAGACTTGCCGGCGATCTCAGTGGATTCACGTTTGATCCAACAAGCTCTCGGTTCGCTGATTTCGAATGCCGTTGCGCACGGCACTAGCGATCGGCCGATCGAAGTGAGTGCGGCCCGCGACGATTCCATGCTCGTCATCTCGGTAGCTGATCACGGTCCCGGTCTTGCCCCCGGTGAAGAAAATAAAGTTTTCGAAAAGTTTTATCGCGGTCGAAGGACTCGTCCCGGTGGTCTCGGCCTCGGACTCTCCATCGCGCGTCAATTGGTCGAAGCCCATGGCGGGACCATCGTGGCCCACAATCGCGAAGACGGCGGTGCGCGTTTTTCCATTCATCTTCCCATCGGCGAAGCGATGCGATTGCCGAACGAAGCGACGGCGTGAAACCGGTCGCGTTAATCATCGACGATGAGGTGCAGATTCGCCGCCTTCTTCGCGTCGCGCTTGAAGGAGAGAATTATCAAGTGCACGAAGCTGAAACCGGCGAGCAAGGTTTGATTGAAATCGCGAATCGTCGTCCTGCGATCATTTTACTCGATCTTGGTCTGCCCGACATGGAAGGGCTCGAGGTTTTGAAACGGCTGCGCGAATGGAGCGAAGCGCCAGTGCTCGTTTTATCTGTGCGTGATGATGAAGCCGGTAAGATCGCTGCGCTCGACGCCGGCGCGGAAGATTACGTCACGAAGCCATTCAGCACGCCGGAGCTTTTGGCGCGTCTTCGCTCGGCGCAACGCAAGACTCGCCCGCAGGAAGAAGTCTCCGTTTTCAAAGACGGAGACCTGATTGTCGATCTTAGCGCCCGCCTGGTGACGCGCGCCGGCCACGAAGTGAAGCTGACCGCCACTGAATACGCATTGCTTCGATTGTTTGTTCGACATCCGGGGCGTGTTCTAACCCATCGCTACATCTTGCGCGAGATCTGGGGGCCGAAATCCGAGGAACATCGACAATACTTGCGCGTCTATGTCACGCATTTGAGGCAAAAGATTGAGCCCGAGCCGGCGAATCCGCGTCTAATTAAGACTGAGTCGGGAATCGGTTACCGATTTGTCGCTTAGATTTCAAGTTTCGCCATTTTTTGCGTGTGCCTCCGCGTCTTCCACCGACAAGACGCCAAGCCCATAGCTGTAGCGACGGCCCCAGGCGTGCATCGCGTCCTTCGTCGGTTGGAAAAATTTCTGGGCAATTAGCGTCGGCACGAACGCGCTCAAAATCACCACGGTCACCAAAATCGTGTATTGCCGTTGATCGATGATGTGGTTCTGAAATCCGAACAGCGCGGAAATCGTTCCGAAGGTCAGGCCCGTCGCCATCAGCGATGTCGTGTAGGAAGCTTCCCGTCGGTTCATGAAGTGAGTCCGCGCGAGCGGCCACACGCCGACAGTTTTCGTTAGCATTTTTAATAGAAGCAAACCGATGATGACCGCAGAGGCCGGCCATAGCGCTGGCAGAGACACGTAAAGGCCCGCTTTGATGAAATAGAATGGCGTGAACACGGCAAAGGCAATGCTCCGCATCCGATGGACCAGGGTTTTGTCACGAACAAAAACGCCCGCGACGACGAGACCAACGAGATAAGCTGGCAAGACTGCTTCGCTTTTTGCAGTTGTGGCGAGACCACCGAGAAAGAACAGAATGAAGAGAATGAATTTTACTTCCGGCTCGCTGACGCGAGTGGCTCCGAACTTGTTGATGATGGCGTTGGTCCAGCGTGGCATGAACCAGAGTGTGATAAGCATCGCGATCACGAATACCAGGAGCCAAAGATTGTAATTGGCAAAGAGCCCGCCCAGGGCGAGGACGGTTCCGAAGTCGGTGATAAAACACGCGGCCAAAATCATTTTGCCCATCGCGGTGTCACTGAAACCGCCTTCGATCATTACCGCGTAAACGACGGCAACGGATGTGGTGGAAAGCGCAATGCCGGCGATTTGCGCCTGATGCAGCGGCCAGCCGAGAACGAATTGGGCAACCAACCAAATAACACCGAAGGGGACGGCGAAGGACAGTACGCCGATCAGAAGACTTGCGCGCAGATTTGCCTTCAACGAACGCGGGTCAATCTCTGCTCCAGCGAGGAATGTCAGGACGCCGCTTCCAAGTAAGGCGAGGAAATTGATCCACTCGTCGCTCGCGGCGAGATGAAGAAAATTGCCGGCAATTACGCCGATGAAGATTTCGATCAGCGCGACGGAAATTCCGGTGCGAATCGACACCAAACTCGCGACCAGCGCGAGTGCCATCCAAATTGCAGCGACGAACCAAACGTTTTGGAAAATGACATTCGTGGCGCTGAAACTGAGCCAAATGTAATTAAGCATAATAAAACTCCTGTCTGCGCATTTCTGCGCGCGCAGGAGTCATTAGCTCTGAAAACCGTCAGCGCAGTTCTCCCGAAATTGGGAAGGCAAACTCCATTGCCTGAGTGGATTTTAGCAACGCGGGTCGACGCCGCAAGCGGCGATCTTCAGGAACCGAATTTCCCGTAAACCGCGATCAACGGATAAAAGCAGCGATATTTGCTGTGATAATCGCTGACGAATCCGTCTTCGGTGCGGATCTCGACGTGGCCGTGAGTCCGATTTCCGTAGACGAGAACAGCGCCAACTGGCGCCTGGTAGGGATCGCGAATCGGTAATCGTCTAAATCCGTAACTGCGCATCAATTCGTCGCCCGCATCGGCCGCGTAGGCACTCTTTGGGTAGGAACTGATAATGCCGGCCGAGAACAAGGCGTGTTTAACGTAGTGCCAGCACTCTCCTTGGGAGTGAGCATTTGCTCGTTCTTGCGCCAGCGTCGCCGCGTGCGCGAGTTTTGGATCAAGGCGCGGATCGATCTTCGCGAAAGGATGAACGATCGGCTTGGTCCAATAATGCCGGATAATCTTGACCGAAGTGACCTGGCCGGACGCGTCGCGATAAACAAACTTCTTTGTCGATTGTTCGAGGCCCTCCGCGTCAATAGCGGGGACGCCAAGAGTGAGTCCAACCCCAATGAAAACGGCCAGGGCGAGGGATCGTCGCACGGGAACGGTTAATCGCAGGGAATATGCCATTGGGCAAGGCGAAATTCAGTTTTTCCCGATGAGATCGTAATAATTTAAAAAATTTGCGCCGGAAAGGAAACCACTCTATAGGTCAATCCCGATTCTTAGTTAAAAAAACCTGCTCATTCCGTGGGTTTCTGTCGAATGCTCGTTGGGGCGAATTCGTCGAAATATGGGTATCAAGTTTTCAACAACAACGTTTGCCTTTCTTTTTTTGAGCGCGTCTTCGCTTTTTGCGCGTGAGGAGTCGATTCTCGCGCGCATTACCGTGTACTGGCCGGGCGAAGGTCAAATCCGTGCCTGTTCCAATGGCGCGCGACTGCGGGCCGGCCATGTTGCCGTCGATCCGAAACGCATTCCCTATGGTAGCCACATCATTTTTTCCGATTCCGAATGTGTGGCAGTGGATAGTGGCCCCGGCGTGGTGAACCGCACCGCCGCGCGGGCGTGTGGAAGAACCGCGGCGCAGCGGAATGCCATTGTGATTGATCGTTTCTTTGAATCGAAACAAGCAGCGCTAGCCTGGTCCAACGCTCATCCGCAATTCATGACTGTGCGGGTGCAATCGCCTGAATCTGCGCGGCGGCTGGTCGAGATCATTACTACCGAGGGAACGGCGAAGGCGGGGCCAAATGAGAAAGTCTCTGCGAGTGCGGCCGCGATGCCGGGAGGGAAACAACACGCTGGCGAAGGAGCGTTGCCGGAATTCGGCTCTGACAAGGTGGAGCTTCATCTGCCGCTCGATTCGTTTCTGCGATCGGTCCGCCGAACCTGAGATGAAACGATCGACGCTGATTTTCTTGCTAGGAGTGACTGCGTTGCCTAACGGTTTTGCGCGCGATGTTTCGCAGCCCAACTCGCTGCTCGCAAGGGTGACAGTCTATTGGGCCCGCGGTGGGCGTGGATCGGACCAGTACACGCGACAGCACAAATCGGCGACTGGTCAGCGTTTGCAGCAGGGGCATTGCGCGGTGGATCCGCGAAAGATTCCATTTGGCAGCAAGGTCGTTCTTCCCGACGGAACGGCGCTCAGTGCGGTCGATACGGGAACGGCCGTTCAAAATCGCAAGGCTGCTCGAAAGTCGGGCCGTACGCTCAACGAGCGTAACGCTGTCGTCGTCGACAAATTCTTTGAGACCAAACGCCAGGCGCTGCTCTGGGCGAACTCGAACCCGCCGTTTGTGAACGTCAAAGTGGTTCCGCCGAATGCTCCGCCAGTCGCGAAGCCGAACATTACCAACGCGCAGCCGATCGCCTTGGCTACGGCAGCAACACCGAACCGGGTTTTCTCAAATCCGCCGGTGCCTCAAAATAGCGTCGCTTTGAATACCCCGAGTGGAACAGCGATCAGGAATCCGCTCGGCCGGCTCGGCCGTTAATTGTAGCGTCGTCGCTGCGACGCGTAAGTGCGACCCGCAGGGCCGCCCCTACAAGTTTACATCTTCGAGTAAACGCCGATCAGCGGACGAGGAGAAGGAATCTTTGAGCGAAAATCACTCGCAAAACCGTTCCGCGTTCTGATCTCGACGTGACCAGCGCCGTTCTTGTTGTTGTAAACGAGCACGGATCCGACCGGAGCTTTGTAGGGGTCGCGCACCGGCAATTTCTTGAAACCGTAATTACTCACCAACTCTTTGGCCGCGTCCTTTGCGTTGACCGTTTTCGGATAGGAACTGACTGCGCCCGACGCCATCAATGCTTCCTTCACGTAGTGCCAGCATTGCTCGCGCGAATGGGCATTGGCCCGTTCCTCCGCAATCGTCGCCGCCCGGCGCAATTTAGGATCAATCGAGGCATCCAATTTCGCGAACGGATGAACGATTTTCTTCGGGACGTATTTGGTGACGATGTCCGCCGAGTCGGTTTTCCCGTCGGCATCTTTAAAAACGAATTTCTGTTTGGCAGAAGTGACCATTTGGCCGTGAGCAACGCTCGCGGCGAGCAAAACCGATCCGACCATCAGCGTGAGATGAGGGGAACGGAAGCTGGTTTTCGGCATAAGAAGCGCCCCATATCGAGCAGGATCGCTGCCTGCGCAACCGGTTTTTTGGAAAAAAAGCTTGTATTTCGGGGGCGTTAATGGCTGTCAAAAAGACTAAAATTCCTATAACGAGGCCACGAATTCCACGATTCGTCGTCGCGTTTTTGTATCAGGTAATCGGCCGATCCCGCCCTGTAGGTCATCTTCGAGATGGCTCGGATTATTCGTCGCCGGAATGGCGCAAGTGACCGCCGGGTGAGCCACGATCCACTTCAAGAAAAACTGTGCCCAGGACTTGCAATCGAACTCCGGCACCCAATCCGGCAGCGGCTTTGAACGTACCCGGCTGAACAGATCGCCGCCTCCAAACGGCCGATTAATGACCACGGCAACTTGACGATCTTGCGCCAGCGGCAGAATGCGGTCTTCCGCTTCGCGTTCCATGACCGAGTAGTTGATCTGGAGGAAATCGAGCTTTTCAGCGCGCAGAACTTTCTCCACTTCGCCAAAGGCGCTCGCGTTGTAATGGGTGATACCGATGTAGCGAAATCGACCCTGCGCTTTCCAGTCCCGTATCGTTGCAAGCTGCGTTTCGACATCGACGAGATTATGCACCTGCATCAAATCGATCCGTTTGGTTTGTAATTGTGACATCGAGCGTTCCATCGATTCGATGCCAGCCTGCTTGCCGCGCGTCCAGACTTTGGTGGCGAGAAAGAATTTGTCGCGCAGCCCAAGCTTGCTTGTCAGTGCCCCGACGACTTCTTCGGCCCGTCCATACATCGGCGATGAATCAATGACCCGGCCTCCAAGCTTGACGAAAAGTGACAACACATCACCGAGCCGCTTTTCATTCGCCGGCGTCAGATCGACGTCGAACACGTTCCAGGTTCCCAACCCGATCACCGGCAGCTTTTCGCCGGAAGATGGAATCGCACGCGTCAGCATCGCTGATGATTCTGCGTGGCTGCGTCCGGCCGGCAAAAGAAAACCGGCGGAAGCGCTCCCAATCAATTTGGTCGCGTGGCGTCGCGTCATGTTGTTCATTGCTTGAAACGATAAACCTGCGTTCGTAATCGCCAACCATGAAGACAACGACCCGCCGCCAGTTTATCAAAACCTCGGCCGCCACTGGACTCGTGTTAAGCACGGGAGCGACATCCCTCTTTGGGGAGAAAGCCCTGAAACCGTTGCGCATTCTTATTCTAGGGGGGACCGGATTCACCGGTCCGTCTCAAGTTCGTTATGCGCTGAGTCGCGGTCACAAAGTCACAACCTTTAATCGCGGCAAAAAGCATCCGGGCGAACTCCCGACGGAAGTTGAGCAGTTGGTCGGCGATCGGAACGGCAAACTCGACGCTCTGAAGAATCGGCAGTGGGACGTGGTGATCGATAATCCGACGACTCTGCCGGCGTGGGTGCGCGACGCCGCACAAGTGTTGAAAGGAAACGTCGATCGTTACGTGTTCATCTCGACGATTTCGGTTTACCCAGATCCGCTGCCGGCCGCCGGGGTTGATGAAAATTCGCCCCTGCAAAAATACGAAGGACCAGATCCCTACAAGGAGACGATCGAAGCGGTGAGAGCATCGGGTTACAAAACCTATGGCCCGCTCAAGGCACTTTCCGAAAACGAAGCGGAGAAATGGTTCCCAGGAAAGACGTTGATCATTAGGCCTGGATTAATTGTCGGCCCGCGAGACGAGACCGATCGTTTCACTTACTGGCCGGTGCGAATCGATCGCGGCGGCGAAGTGCTCGCGCCGGGAACCAAAGAGGATCCCGTTCAATTCATCGACGGTCGCGACTTGGGCGAATGGACAATTCGAATGGTGGAAAATCGCGAGACTGGAATTTATAACGCGACTGGTCCAGCGAAGCCGCTTGGAGTTGGCGGAATGCTCGATGGAATTAAAGACGCTGAGAAATCGAACGCGACCTTCACCTTCGTGCCCTACGATTTTCTGAAACAACAGAAAGTCGAAGCCTGGTCGGACATGCCGGTCTGGGCCGGTGACGAGCTGGGCCTTTCGCGGACGAAAATCGATCGGGCACTGAGCAAAGGCTTAGCATTCCGGCCGCTCGCCGATACCGCGCGCGACACGCTGGCTTGGTTCAAATCCCAGCCGAAAGATCGACAATCGAAAATGCGCGCTGGTTTAACATCTGAACGCGAGAACGAAATCTTGAAGGCTTGGAAGACGAAAGCATGAATCAGGGGAGCGCACGCGTCTCGCGTGCTATGCCAGTCCGGCTCGGACTTCGGCGCCTCGCCGAACGAAATCTGAGTAACAAAGAAAGAATTTCCGGCGGGGGCGCCGGGAACAACACCCGAGGCGGGTGTGCTCCCCAGAAATGAAAAAATTCTTCGCCAAAATTGTCGACGTAAAACCGAACGAGCTTCGCGCTCTCTGGCTCGGGTTCGCTTTTTTCTTTGTTGTTCTGGCCGGCTACTACGTCATCCGACCGGTGCGCGATAACATCGGAGCTAACTACTCCGAAAACCTGTGGTGGATGTTTACCGTTGTGCTGGTGACGATGATTGCCGCAAACGCTCTCTTTTCCGCCATCGTTTCGCGCATGTCCCGTCGCAGATTCATCCCGATCGCTTACCGCTTTTTCATCGTTAATCTGGTAATTTTCTTTTTCCTGATGCGAATGGCGCCGCCGGGAAAGCAGCCCTGGGTCGATATTTCATTCTTTGTTTGGGTGAGCGTTTTCAATCTCTTCGCCACCGCAGTGTTCTGGGGGTTCATGACTGACCTGTTCACGACCGAACAGGGGAAGCGTCTGTTCGGATTTATAGCCGTGGGTGGTTCGCTAGGTGGGGTTCTGGGGCCGATTATCACCGCATCGCTGGTTCATTATGTCAGCACAGGGGTGCTGCTGTTGATCTGCGCGGGTATGCTCGAGATCGCGGCCCAATCTGTCCGGTTCTTTCCTGCTGAATTCCGCGCGGACCATTCAAAATCGTCAGGCGATGCTGCCGAGAAACCAATCGGCGGCAAATTTTGGGATGGGGTGACGAACATTTGCAAATCACCTTATCTGTTCGGGCTTTTCCTGTTCATCTTCCTTTACACATTCACATCCACCTGGACCTATATTCAACAATCCGAGCTCACGAAGGCTGGATTTGTTGATAAGGCCGCGCGGACCGCGTTTTTCGCGAAGCTCGACCTTTCGGTCAATACCCTCACGCTTTTTCTTCAAATTTTTGTCACCGGTCGGCTGATGAAGTTCCTGGGCGTCACAGTGACCCTTCTCTTCATGCCTGTGCTTAGTCTTTTCGGTTTCGCAGCAATGGGTTTTGCGCCGGTTCTTCCCGTGCTCGCTGCGTTCCAGATTGCACGGCGCGCGAGCACGTTCGCGTTCATGCGGCCCGCGCGCGAAGTGCTGTTCACTGTTTTGCGCCGCGAGGACAAATACAAGGCCAAGAGTTTCATCGACACGTTCGGTTATCGTTGCGGCGACCAATTTGGGGCCTGGTCTTATGGCGGCATGCGGGCGCTCGGGCTTGGCTTGAGCACAATCAGTTACATCGCGATCCCGGTCGTCGCAGGCTGGTGCGCGCTCGGGGTTTGGTTGGGGCGCAAACAACGTGCCATGGCAGACGCGGAACAATCGCAAGCTGAGATCCCGCGAGCGGCCTGATCTCAAATGTAGTGATGTTGTTCGGCGATTTGGACCGCGCTTCGTAGCTGCGATGCGGCCAAATCGATCTGACCGTTATTCCAGGACTCGATTGCGTGCTTTGTCGCAGACATGACCTCTTCATCGATCGGATGCTGATTGTTGGGAAATAATCCTTCCGCGAGTTGGATCGCCTGCTCGGTTTGTTTTTGCGCGAGCGCTGTCGCGATCAATGGCCAGAGAGCCATCCAATCGAAACTATAAGGATCGTCCATTCCGTGCCAAAGCGCGAGCGCTTCGCGTCCGAATTCGTCGCAATCATCCAGCCGCTGCGTTTTCCACGCGACCCAGGCAAGAGTCGCCTTGGCCATCGCGACGTATTCGGTCATCGCAAGCTTCGACGCGAGAGCCAATGTTCGATCGGCGAATTTTCCTGCAAGATCGACGTTTCCGGCTCGTCGATACGCCACCGCCAGATAAGTCAGGCATCGCGTTTCGGCTACAACATCGCCGCAACGTCGAGACAGCTCGAGCGCCGCGCCACAATGTTCGATCGCTTCAGAAAAGTTACCGTGAAACAGATTAACCAGTCCGAAAACAAATCGGATGTGCGGTGTTTCCGACAAATCGGTGGAGGCTTCGCTGGCGGCCACGGCCCGTTCTGCGAGAGTTAGACATTCTTCGGACGGACGATAGCGCGAACCGGTCAAGAGCGACAACGACTGCATCAGAAAGAATTTGGCGCGCTGAATCGGGCTTCCGTATTTTTCCGCAGCGCTCTGGTATCTATTTGCCAGGGCGCGCATCTCCGGGGCCATGCCTTGCCAGTAGAGTAAATGCATTCGTTCCAGTTGAATTTGAAACTTTTCCTCCCACCACCGCGCGTCGGTGTTGTCGCGCCTCGCCTCGAGTTCCTGGTCTGCTAAATCGTAGGAATTGACAGCCTCCTTGTAATGCCGTTGCCAGCTATGGCTGTGTCCTATTTTGCGAAGAAGACGGGAGCGCGCGATTGCGTCCGAGCCAATTGAACAGGAAAGAGCACGCTCAAATGAGTGCCGACTTTCGTCTTGTTCTCCAATCAAACCTAAAACGTCTCCGAGCCCTTCGTTCAGTCGCGCGGCTACTTCATCTTTGCGAAGATTCGCTGAGGTTTCGACAGCTCGTTCCAATTCCGCGATCGCCGATCTATAAAATGCGATCGCTTCGGCATTGGCGAATGTGGCTCGGGCGCGCTCGGCCGCGCGTTCCAGGTAAGGGATCGCATGTTCGGGCGCATCCGCTTTTTGAAAATGATAACCGAGCGTCGCGGAAAGATCGTCCAGCCGCTCCTCAAAAAATTGCTCGAGTGCTTCGGCAACCGATTTGTGCAGCTCTCGTCGCCGCGCGACCAGCATCGAGTTGTAAGTCACGTCGTGGGTGATCGCGTGCTTGAACAGATACTCGTGATCTGCCTGGTCGATGGATTCTCCGTCCTGCAATCGCACAAATTCGCGACGCTGCAGTTCCTCGAGCGATTCGGCGAGTTTTGTGACTTCGTCTCGATGTAGACGTTCAAGCACCCGCTCTTCAAAAACGCGTCCAATCACTGACGCGTGCTGAAGAGTGATCTTGACCGGTGATCGTAAACGGTCGATGCGAGTCATTAGCGTGCTCTGCAGCGTCTCCGGAACGTCGAGCGCGTTTATTTCTCGCGTCGCGACCAAGCGGTTCTCTTCCGCCACGAGTGCGCCGGTGTCGATTAACGATCGGACCAGCTCCTCGAGAAAAAATGGATTTCCGTCTGCGCGATCTAAAATTAGGTCGCGCGTTTGCTGCTTGTCGATCTTGAGCAACTGTTCGAACAAGGACCGGCTTTGTTCGCGCGTTAGTGGTGCTAATTCAATCTTTTCAAATTTGCCCGGGAAATCTTCGGCGACGCGTTCGAGTAAATCCGTCGCCGGATTTTCATCCGATCTCGCGATACAGATCAGAAGCAGCGGCACGTCGTTAATCAGTGGGAGCAAGCTCTCGAACAGATCAAGTGAAGACGGATCGGACCAATGCATGTCCTCCCAGATCAATACCAACGGCCGGCGTTTCGCGCGGGCGCGAATGTAATCTTGCGCCGCTTGCAAGATTCGCGATTGCAACGCTTCGGTTGAAAGAAATTTCACCCGCTCCTGGCTTTGCCCGTCAAGGGGCCATTCGAAAAGGCGCGCCAAATACGGATAAACCTCCAGGACTTTGTGTGGCAACTCTTGCTCGATCGCGGTTCTCAGTTGCGCTGCGGCTCCCGCCGGTTCCGCGTCGGGTTCGATTTGGAATAGATCCATGAGAACTGCACGCGATAGCCAATAACTCATTCCTACCGTGTAGGAGAGGGCGCGACCTTCGGCCCATTGGGAATTTTGCGCTGCCGCCCGCGCTTCTGCGATCAATCGACTCTTGCCGATTCCAGCTTCGCCAAAGATCGCGCAAATACCCCCCTCATCGCGTTTGAGAGAATCCAGCGCGCGTCTGACGCGACCAAGCTCCGAGTCACGTCCGACCAGTTCGGCTCGCAATCCTTCAATTCCGCGGCGCGACTTAGCAGTTGTCTTTGCGCGGACCAATCGATGCACATGCACCGGTGCTTCTTTACCCTTCAACGTCAGCGGCGGAATTTTTTCGAACTCGAACGCATGTGCCGTTTGCTGATAGGTGCTCGGCCCGACAAAAATCTCACCACTCGACGAAGCGTCTTCTAATCGCGCGGCCAGATTGACCGCGTCGCCCATGACCGAATAGTCCCGGCGGTTCGCCGCTCCAATCTGTCCGGCGATGACCGGTCCGCTGTTGATTCCAATATGAATTCCCAGCTCGGTGGCATTTAGGCGATTGACGGCCACGATCGCGTCCATCATTTCGAGGGCGGCGTGTAATGCACGCTCCGGATCGTCTTCGTGCGCGACCGGCGCGCCGAACAGCGCCATGATTTCGTCGCCGATGAACTTGTCGATCGTGCCCTCGTACTTTTGTACGACGGGTACAAGTGATTCGAAACAAGCATTCATCAGCGCGCGCACGTCTTCGGGATCTTTCTTTTCTGACAACGCGGTAAAGCCGGAAATGTCGGCGAAAACAATTGTGACAATCTTACGTTCGTCAGCCGGCTGTTTGTCGGCGGACACCTGAAGTTGCGAAAGTTGCTGGCGCAATGCAGCAATTGCAGGATCGACAACGGCGTTGCCGAGCGCGGTGCGCTGGGCTTCCAACGCCGCGATCGATTCCTTGATCTTGTCCGCCTTGGGTTCAGGCATGGCGCTCCGAAAAATTTGGGAGATCGTTACGATTTCCGGGTGAGATTTGATCTTACAAAAAACCGCAACGCAAGCGAACTATTGCTGGACCGAGGCTTCAGCAGTTGCGCTCGGCCCTTGGCCAGACGAATTAGCTGAACAACAAAGATAGTGGAGGAAACAATGGCAACACGAACTGGATCGGCAACGTGGGAAGGAACATTAAAACAGGGGAAAGGGACAATGAAACTCGGGAGCGGCGCATTTGAAGGGCCGTATTCGTTTTCATCCCGCTTCGAAGAAGGAAAAGGAACCAACCCGGAGGAGTTGATCGGCGCGGCCGAGGCTGGCTGTTTTTCAATGGCGCTATCGTCAAACCTTGAAAAAGCCGGACATCCCGCAAAACGAATCAGCACGACTGCGTCTGTGAAACTGGAAATGGTCGGCGGCGGACCAAAGATCACGACGATTGATGTGAAGACGGAAGCCGACGTGCCGGGAATCGACGAGGCGAAGTTTCACGAGTTGGCAGAGCAGACAAAGAAAACTTGCCCGGTCTCGGTTGTGCTCGCCGGCGCCCAAATCAATCTCGACGCGAAATTGGCTCGCTAAGCGAATTTATTTCGCGAGCTCGTAGAGATATTCGACGAACGACATCACAGCGCCGTCGAAGCTCTGAACTTTCGGGTTCGAAGATTCGATCACGTAATATTCGTCCGGCGCGTGCGCTCCGCTGCCGTGACCGAGACCGAAATGTCCGGCTGCGAGCTTCAACGGTTCGCCGGTGAAAACGTAGCCTGGATAGGAGCCTGCGTTGCGCGGCCATAGCAGGGGATCGATCCCGAATTGTTTGTAGGTCGCGATTTGCGCTTTGATCAGGGCCGCATCTTTCGATGTGCTCGTCGGATCGTAACCGCCCGTCATGTTTACTTCGATGTCGGCGAAACCGTGCTTTGCCAAATGCGCCTTCAGCGCCGCGAGCGCGTCACTTGCTTTCATGTCCGGAACAAGGCGCATGTCGATCTTCGCCACTGCGCGATGCGGCAGAATTGTTTTGCCGCCCGGCCCGGTGTAGCCGCCGACCAATCCCTCAATGTTCACGGTCGGCTGCGATTCGAGCCGTTCGTTGGCCTGCTGCCAGGGCAAATCGTTGATCCAATGCTGTGTACTGTATTGCTTTTTCGCGCTCGCTTCGCTCCGCACCTTCGAAACGCTCGCGATCATTTCCTTTTCCTCGGCACTCAACGGGCGAGGCTTGGGATAATTATCGATTGTGATCGTGTTTCCATCCGCCGATACCAGAGTGTTCAGCGCGTGCACCAATCGCCAGGCCGGACTGTCGATCATCGCCTTAAGAGACGAGTGAATATCTTTCGCCGGTCCGCGTCCCCATTTCCCGCCGTCCGAAACCAATTCGAGCTCGATCACGCCCTTCGATCCGAGATTCACCGTTACCACGCCGTCGAGATCCTGGGTGGCCGAGGGCATGAACACCCCGACGCATTTTTTTAGCGCATCGAGGACTTCTCGGCGCCGAACGAGTTGCGGAATGTGCGGCGAACCGATTTCTTCTTCACCTTCCGCGACCAAGACCAGGTTCACCGGCATTTTCTTGTTTGCGCCGCGAATCGCGTGCAGAGCAGCCAGGAATGCAGCTTCAGGCCCTTTCTGATTCACAGCCCCGCGACCAACGATCACTTTTCCCAGCGGTGGTTTGTCCACGAGCCGCGCTTCGGTCGGCGGCGATGTCCATTCAGCTGGATCGAACTGTTTTACGTCGTACATGAAATAAAGCCCAACCGTTTTCGGCGCGCCGGCGTTCAGCGTGGCGAAAACGCCGGGCTTTCCGTCAGTTGCAATCACGTCGACTGTTTGAAATCCGGCGTCGCGTACAAGGTTCGCCATGTACTCAGCGCCTTCGGGATAACCGCGGTTCTCCGCGGCAATCGACACCTGCGCGATCCAGTCCTGCAAGCGTTTTGCCGCTTCGTCGTGGCGTTTGGTTATTTCAGCTTTGATGTCGGCGTGATCGTCCGTTGCCGCATAGGCGTGTGATGCGACAATTGCGAGTGCTGTGGCGAGAACTAAGAGTGTTGTTTTCATTAGTCGAGAGCGAGGCTTGCTTGTTTTGGAGCTGAGGCTGTTGCGGTGATGTCGCTGAATTTTTTAACAAGGTCGTCAAGCTTGGCGAGATAGTAATCGACATTTTCGTCCCGGTTCTCAGGGTCGAAGTCGCTGGCCAGCCGGGCGGCCTCATAGGCCGGCACCTTCTTTGCCGTACTCTTAATATAATAGGAGATCTGGTCGCCCGGTTTGTAGAGGCGTCCGCTGGCCAGGGCCAGCTCGTAGGCGGCTGCCCGGTTTCGGGCCGAACCGGCGATCTTGGCCCGGTACTTCTCGAGAGAATCCTGCAGCGTGTCCGTCTTCATCAACATGTCGATATGCCATTCGCGGTTGCGGAGCTTTTTCTCGAAGTCACTTTGAAGATCAACGATCGCGTCTGATTTGCCCTGCATGATGAGCTTGATCATCTCCTCCAGAAACACGCGTTGGAATTTTTCCAGTCCACGGGATTTTAGCGCCCCGCCTTTGATGATTACGTCGCCATCTTTAGTTAGGAGGGCGTAGTTCTTCGCCTTGTAACTGAACATCGCCTCGAATTGCTCGTCGAACTCGACGTCGATTCCCTTCGGCAATTCCTGGGCGAGACCTTTTTGCAGCTCTCCGATGGACTCTGGTGTAGTGGCGGCCGTGTCGGCCGCATTTCCTTTGGATTTTGCAGGCGACACGGTCCGAGCCGGACCGGCATTTGCCTCCACAGAAGATGGCGGGACGAAGTAGATTCCATCAGTGTCGACCTCGATGACCTTGGCGCCGTGCTTGTTCAGCCAATCGATCATCTTCTTCAATAAATCGCGCCCGATCTGCGTGACACGAGCAGCGGCATCGAAATCGGCGAAGTGGCCCTGGGCGAAGCCGAGGTAGCCGTAAAAGCTATTGATCAGGATCTTGAATGTGTTTTGAAACGCTTCGAGATGCCGCTGTTCCGTCGGATCCTTGGCCGCGCGCATCTTTGCCTTTGCCTCGAGCCGGAATTTCCGGAGATCTGTCAGTAAGTGCCGAAAGATCTGGAGCTGGTCCGACGCTGGAAAACAATCGAACTGGAGCATGATCGATGGATAAAGCGATGCGACGTCGCAATGCCAGACGTTGCGCGCGACACCAGTGAAGAAGATATCCGTGTAGCCGCCCTCGAATGCCTGCGGCAACGGCAACTCGGGGATGCTGTGCTTTTGTCGAAAGTATTCGCGGAGAAACAACGCGTTGATCCGGGTCGCATTGCCGCGAACGATCACGTCCTGGTAGTTGTAGGGAAAAATTTGCGCCTGAATGAAGTAGCTCGGGCTTAGCAGGTCCGACATTGCCCTGATTTCTCGCACTCCGCACAGGGCGCGTTTTTTGAAGTGGCCGTCGTTCTTGAGATAGGCCCGTTCCAGTTCCTTACCGGTCAGGCCGGAAATCTCCTCACTGTCGCAAAATCCGAAATGACGCGCGACGTCTGCTCGATCGAAGCCGGTCAGTGTTCGGAGCCCGACGTCATAAAATTGCGCGAGCAGAAACGTGTCAACGAAATGACGGCCATCAATAGCGAACTTCGGGTAATCGATTGTCTTCTCCGCAATTTGGAGTCGCGACGGACGTGATCGCAAAAATCCGCCGCTGCGTCCCCAGTCCAGTTTGGTTCTTAATTTCTTAGCGCGGGCGACAAGGTACGGAAGATGGACGCGGAACAGGTCATGTCCCTCGATCACATCCGGATCGCGTTCTTTGATAAGGCTGGTCAGGCGCTTGATGACTGCGTGTTCCGATTCCGGTAGTTTCTTCGGGTCGACAACGATCACTTCTTCCCAACCGGTGTTGTCGGAAACCGCGATGCTCATTATGTGATCGGCCACAAGCACCTCCAGCTGCATCCGTTTCAGCTCTTCGAACGGCAAATCCTTGAACAGCGTGCGTCCAGTCGCGGTGAGATAATGCTGAACCGGATCGGTGAATGCGAAAAAATCGCGCCCGGCATTCTTCAAACCGTTCCGCAGGGCGATAAGTTCCTTCCAACTGTCGACCGCGATCGCCCAGCTGAACTTCAGATCGCCTTTTAGCTTTTCCGCTTCGATTCCAAGATCGACAACATCGCTGTCAGCCCAGACAAACGGATGAAACGGCTCCAAATCGGTGGTTGTCGATCCGTCCTTTCCGCGCCGATGCACCTTGACCGTGCCGGTCTCCCCGAGCTCAATCGCGACAATCCGCGGGCTCGGGTCAGCGCCGAAAAGGATTTGGTTTTTCTCAAATTCCACATTGAGAGATTCCGCGATTCACGCGGAATGACAAATTGTAGACAGGTGCGTCGCCTGCCTTTAAGCAAGCGGCAACCGCGGCGGTTGCCCTTCAACGCTGTGGGCTGTAATAAATCCGCCATGAAGATTCGTTCGTTGTCGATGTTGTTCGGGTTGATTCTTTTAGTGCGTTTCGCTTTCGGCGAGGAGATGCCGGTGGAAAAAGCAGCAGAGAGCGAGCTGCCGTCATTGCTCGCGATATACAAAGACATCCACAGCCATCCCGAATTGTCGGGACAGGAGCAGCGCACCGCGGCCCTGGTGGCCAAGGAACTGCGCGCGGCCGGCTGCGAAGTGACGGAGAATTTCGGCAAATACGATGATCCAAAATTGAAATGCTACGGCGTTGTTGGCGTGATGAAGAATGGCGGCGGCCCGACGGTGCTTGTTCGCACAGACATGGATGCACTGCCTGTTCACGAGGAAACCGGATTGCCTTACGCCAGCACCGTTACGACCAAGAACGACGAAGGTCGCGACGTTTCGGTCATGCACGCATGTGGGCACGATGCTCACATGGCAGCGTTTATTGGCACAGCGCGAGTGTTGCAGCGTTTCAAGCAGGAATGGAACGGCACAATTATTTTTATCGGGCAACCGGCTGAAGAAGCAGTCGGCGGTGCTCGTGCGATGTTGAAGGCTGGTCTTTACAATCGTTTTGGAAAACCGGATTTCGCGCTTGGGTTTCATGACAAAGCCGACCTGCAAACGGGACATATCGGAGTTACGCCGGGATACACTTACGCCAACGTCGACTCAGTTGATGTGACCGTTCGCGGAATCGGCGGTCACGGGGCCTACCCGCACAAGACCAAGGACCCGGTCGTGCTAGCGGCGGAAATGATCAACACCTGGCAGACGATCGCGAGCCGCGAGAACAATCCGCTCGATCCGATCGTCGTCACTGTCGGCTCAATTCACGGCGGCACAAAGCACAACATCATTCCCGACGACGTGAAGATGCAGTTGACTGTGCGCACCTATAAATCCGAAGTGCGCGACCGCGTCCTCAAAGCTATAGACGAGATCGCGAAAGGAATTGCCAGCGCGGGTGGCGTTCCGGCCGATCGGTCGCCGATCGTATCTGTGTCCAAGGATCAATTCACTCCTGCGACTTACAACAATCCGGATCTTACGAAACGACTGGTCGCGGTTTGGAAGAAGGTTTTAGGCGATAACAATGTTGACATTGTGGATCCAACGATGGGTGGAGAAGACTTTTCAGAATATAGTTTGCCTGATCACTCGATTCCGGCAGTTGATTTTCATATCGGTGCGGTTGATCCGGAAAAGATCGAGCAGTTCAAGAGGGAAGGGAAAGAACTTCCGAGTCTGCACTCGAGCAAGTTCGCGCCCGTGCCCGAGCCAACGATTCGCGTGGGTATCGTGGGCATGACCAGCGCGGTACTCGAGCTGATGAAGAGGTGACTGCGCTTACGCATGTCATCCCGAGCAGAGCGAGGGGACCTCACAATGGAAGCGCGAACACAAACTGGCTTGTGCGATCAATGACCGATGAGAGATTCCTCACGTCGTTCGGGATGACATCGCTGTGGCGATGTCATTTCACGCGGATATTCTTGCGCAAAAAGGTAGGCACGTCCAAGTCCTGGCCTTCCACGATGGTCGGCTCGCTCTTTTCAAATCGGCCGCGGGTGACCGGTTCGAACTGCATCACTTCTTGTTTCGCGTAAATGGATTTTTCTTGCGGCGGCTTTGTCTCTTTTTCGATGAGCGCCTTTTTCTTCGGCGGAATCAACCGCGGCGTTGGCTTCTTGAGTGCAGGAGCCGGTGCAGGGGGATGAATTCGAGCGGGCGGCGGCGCTTCAGCGGCGATCGGTTGCGGTTGTTCGAATGGAACCAAGTCATCCGGAGGGGATGTAGTGGCGGCTGTGTCGGCCTCAGGTCCCTTCATCGCGCCCGATACGGGCGCTTCTACACCTGCCCGAATCTCGATTTTTGGCGCCGGCCTTGCGGGTTCGTCGACTTGTTCCAGGGCCGCGGGCGGTGGCGCAAGGAATGGTTCCGGAAGGGGCGCAGGTTGAGTCGCAGTCAATTCCTCGTCCGCGACCAGTGAACTAATGATCGTTACGCTCACTCGATTTCCCATTTTTCCGTCAACTGCGGTGCCGAACACGATTTGAGTGTGATCGCGCACGTGCCGGCCGAGATCGCGCATCAGGATTTCCACTTCGGACAAAGTCATGCCCGGTCCGCCGGCGACCTGGACCAGAACATGCGAGGCTTCCGAAAGCATTCGTCCTTTGTCCATCAGCGGATTCTTCAGCGCCTGAGTGAGCGCGTCGTGAGCACGATTGTCCGAATCCGACTCGCCGAAACCGAAAAGGCAACGTCCGTTTTGACTGCGCAACGCGGCGAACAAGTCGTCGAACCCAATACGAATAAGTCCTGGCCGCTGAATTAAATTCACGATCGAGCGAACGCTCTGGCTGATTGTCATGTCAGCGATACCGAACGCCTGATGAATTCCCGCCTTGGGCGCAACCATGTCGCCCATGCGATCGTTTTCGAAGCAAATCACCGCATTCGCGACTTCGTTCAATCTCGCAAGGGCGTCCTGTGCTTGCGCGGCGCGGCGTTTTCCTTCGAACGAAAACGGGAGCGTGGCGAAGGCGATGACAAGCGAACCGGCCTCGCGGGCCAGCTGGGCGACAATTGGCGCCGCTCCCGAGCCGGTCCCTCCGCCGAGTCCGGCACAAACGAAAATCATGCGCGCGCCGGCGATCGCCTGCCGAATTTCGTCGGCCGATTCAATCGCGGCCTGATAACCAAGCTCCGGGTCTCCACCCGTGCCGAGACCGTGAGTGCTGGTGCGGCCGAGTTGCACTTTGCGCGCGGCAACAGAACTCGCGAGCGCTTGGACGTCGGTATTGACCGCGATCAGGTCATTCTTGTCCATGCCGTCGAGCAGCACGCGATCGAGCGCGTTCGATCCGGCGCTGCCGACGCCGACAACTTTGATGGGAATCGTTTCCTCCTGCCGTGCCGGCAAGCTGTAGTTTTTGCTGAGTTGGATCATTTATCGCCTTTCTCGCGGGTTGCTCAAAGTTCTGCTTTTGAATTTCGAAACAATATCGAAAGTCCAAGCAAAAGTGTGTCGTGTGGAGGTCGCTTTTTTAGTAATTGGAGATTTGTTTCGGATTTCGGCATTCGGATTTTGAATTTGTGAATGAGTCACCGTATTCGATTGAAAAGCCTCCCAAAAATTCTGGTGATACCGCCGCGTGGCCTGTCGATTTGGACTGCTTGCGCGTACTTGAGCAAACCGATAGCGGTCGCGAATTGGGGATTTTCGGCGGCCGAGGTCAGCCCTGACGTTGTCTGCGCATGCGTGACGTGCGCCGGCATTTCAAAAATTTCTCCCGCGAGATGATCGATCCCGCTGAGCAGGCTGCATCCGCCGCTGATGAAAACTCCGGCACCGACATAATTGATGAACGGCTCCTCTTCGACCGTGCGTTTGAGCAACTCGAACGTTTCGCGCAGGCGAAGATGAATGATCGTGTTGAGCGTTTCGCGTTCGATTTCCTTGCCGGCAAAACCGGAGTCGTCCTTCAGCACAATTGTTTCGCCGGGCAGACAATTGCCGAGAACGCAGCCGCCCTCCTCGATCTTCAACTTTTCCGCGCGAGCCATCGGGATGCGCAATCCCATCGAGATGTCATTGGTGATGTGATCGCCGCCGACCGCGAGCACGCCGCTTTGCTTAATCGCACCATCAACGTAGAGGATATAATCGGTTGTCCCGCCGCCGATATCGACCACGAGAGCACCAAGATTCTTCTGATGTTGGGTCAGCACCACTTGCGCAGACGCCAGAGCGCTAAAGACGACATCTTCCACTTCGAGGGGCAATTCTTTGACGCAGCGGATCGTATTCTGGATCCGCGTTCGGACGCCATGGATGATATGAAAATCCGCTTCCAGCTTCTGACCAAGCATGCCGACCGGATTCAGGACGCCGTCCTGTCCATCCACGTGATAATGCTGAATGATTGAATGCAGAAAAGCGTTCGGCGCGGGAATGCTCACTTCGCGCGCGTTGACTTTGACGTCTTCAACGTCCTGGTCGTCGATCTCGTCTCGGTCTTCCGGCAAAGTTACGCAACCGCGATTGTTGAACCCTTGAATGTGCCCGCCGGCGACCGCGACGTAGACGCTGCGAATCATCACGTCGCTTTTTTGTTCGGCGTCGACGACTGCCTCATGAACGCATTTCATTGCCGTTTCAAAATCGACAATCTCGCCTTTGCGCACGCCACGAGACGGCGCCTGGCCGACTCCCAGAATTCTCACCGTTCCATCGGGACGGGTCTCCCCGACCACCACGCAAATCTTCGACGTTCCGATCTCCAGCCCTACGATTAAATCACCACTTGCCATGTTGTTTAGTTTTTCTTGAAACGTTGAAATGGAAAACCTCGCTTCGTCGGAGTTGGAGTCGGCGGGGGAGTTGCAGATGATTTTGGAGCAGCAGGCGTCGCAGCCTTCAACGTTTTCGGATGCGACTTCGTCGTGGTCGATGCTGCCGTGCCTTTTGGCGCCGCGTTGAGCGGAATCGCTTTCATTATGCGCGGTGACTCTTCGGGGTTGATCGTCTCGTTAATCACTTCCACCGCCGGCTTGGTAAACGTGACCGGAATATTGCGCTGCACCAGCAGATTAACCGTTGCGATCTCGCGGTGCGCGTCGTCGGAGTAAATCAGGAATTGCTCAAGGCGCTGCAACTGGGTGTCGAGATTGTCGAAACCGAACGCGACCTGGCTGTGATTCTTGTCCGTCACCAACAGGCAATAGCCTTTTGAAACGTCGATCTCGCGAATCTGGAAACGGGTTTGCATGAAACTTCTCGAGCTCAGCCGCAATAGCTCGAGGGCAGACTTGGTTTCCGGCGATTCGACAGTTTTGCCAGCCTCAAGCGATTCGCTGCCGGCTCCGAGAATCACCGGCAATCCCAGGTATTCCGGCAAAAGTTTTTTCTCTTTCATTAAAACGCCGCGCGCGTCGATCAGGAAGGCGACGTCGGAGGCGAATGGATCCGCGATTTGCTTTTCGCTTGTGATCCAGGCGATCGGTTTGCGTTCGACGATCCGGATGTCGATCTCACCTGGAAGTTTACGGACTACTTCGAGCTCATCGACCTGTGGCAGGTCCTGCAAGCGATCATGCACCCGGGCCAGGTTCACCCGGAAAATGTTTTCGCCCTCGTGCAAATCGGCCACGCTCAGAATCTGATCGCGTTGCAATGTGCCGTCGGTCTGAACCTCGATTTCGCTCAGTTTGTAATCGGGATTGTCGAGGAAGAAGCGCTTGGCAGCGTAGCGCCCACCGACATAGATGCCGCTGATCAACGCGACGAGAAGTGCGAGTTTGGAGAAAACAACCAGCACGCGCCGATTCCGATGGGCGACGGCTTTGCGTGAGCGCACTTTCACATCTAGGAGATGCTGCTGCCGCCGTTGGCGGAAGCTGGAAAGGCGCTTGTTGCGCGCGCGGGGACGTTGTTGTCGCCTCATCGTCCAGCGCGCTCCTCTCTCGCTCGCGACAGCTCGATGATGCGCAGGCAAAGATCAGGATAACTGATTCCCGCCGCGGCGGCTGCTTCCGGAAGCAGGCTGGCTTCCGTCATTCCTGGGATCGTGTTCACTTCGAGCACGAACGGCTCACCTTTGTCGGATAGAAGTACGTCGACTCGGCCGTAAACGACGAGCCCAAGGGCGCGAAATGCCGCAAGTGCCAGCTCCTGAATTTTCTTGGCCAGTCCGGTGTCGATTTTTGCCGGACAAACATGTTCGGCGCTCGCGCCAGCCTGCGGATTCAGGAACGGGTACTTGGTATTAAAATCGTAAAAACCGCCCTTCGGAATTATTTCAAGAATCGGCAGGGCTTGATCACCGAGGATACCTATCGTCAATTCGCGTCCGGACACAAATTTTTCTATCAACAATTTGCGATCGTACTTCGCCGCTTCCTTTAACGCCCCATCCAGCGCGTTTTGGTTTTTGACGATCACGATTCCAACCGTTGAGCCTTGCCGCGCCGGTTTCACGACCAGGGGCACCGACATTTTCGGACGCTGCCCGGCGCCAATCACTTCCGATTCAGGCGTGACGACTCCGCGCTCGAGAAATTTTTCCTTCGATAAAATCTTATCAAACGCGATTCGGCTCCCTTCGACACCATCGCCGGTATAACTCATGCCGCGCTCTTCCAGAATTTTTTGAAGCTGGCCGTCCTCGCCGAAAGTTCCGTGAATGCAGTTGAAGGCAATATCGACATCTCCCGGCAACGGAAAATTCTCGTCGCGCACATCGACCTCGACGACTTGCATGCCGAGCGAGCGCAGCGCTTTCGAAACTCCACGACCGGTCGCGAGGGAAACAGCGCGCTCCGATCCCGGCCCGCCCATCAAGACCGCGACCTTCCTTGGTAGGTCTTTCTTCATACAGCTTTCGGATCGGCCTCTCCCACTATTTGAACTTCCGTTTCCAGCTCGATGCCGCGTTTTGTTTTGGCTTCCGTCTTAATCCGATCGATCAGCTCGAGCATGTCGGAGGCAGTCGCACCGCCGTCGTTGACGATAAAATTTCCGTGCACTTCCGAAACGCGCGCCTTTCCGACGTTTGAATTTTTCAGGCCGAGCTCGTCGACGAGCTTTCCGGCCGGGCACTTCTCCGGATTTTTGAAGATACAACCGGCGCTCTTGGCAATCGGCTGTGTCGTACGCCGTTTTTCCTGAGATTCCTGCAGCTTCGATTCGATCTGCTGGCGAGCTGATGGGCTTGCCCGGAAAGTCGCCGACACGGCGAAATTTGATTCCAGCAAAGGAAAATGGCGGTAATGGACCTCAAGTGCGGCGCGTTTCTTATTGTGCGCGTTTCCGTCCGGGTCGAGATAGCGAATGCCGACCACGTGTTCGAAAGTCTGTGCGCCCATCGCCCCCGCGTTCATTCGCAACGCGCCGCCGACCGCGCCGGGAATTCCCTCCATCCACTCCAGCCCGCCCAGATCGGCGCCGCGCGCCGCATAAGCGATTTCCTTCAATTTTGCGCCCACGCCCGCCGTGATTTCGTTGCCCTGTATGTCGATCTTGTCGAAATCGCCACCAGACGGATGAGCGACGACGCCGCGGAGGCCGCCGTCGCGCACGAGGAGATTCGATCCCCGACCGACAACGAAGAGCGGCAGATTTTCGCTGCGGCAAAACCGGATCAGCTCGGCGAATGATTTCTCGTTGCGCGGCTCGACCCAAAATTGCGCCGGGCCGCCGACGCGCAGGGTCGTGTGCTTCGAAAGCGGCTCGTAAAGTCGAACATCGCCATCTTCGCCAACGATCGCTTTGATTTTCTCGGCGATCACCAGATCGGCGGCGAGGGTTGATAGCTGTTCGTGAATGTTCCCGGCGCCGAGACTCAGAACGAGATCGCCAGAGTCCAGCATATTGCCGACATCGCGATGCACCGATTCCAATCGTGGTTGGTAAGAAACGCCGCGATGACCGTGGGCAGCAATCTCGTCCGCAATCATTTGACCGGTAACGCCTGGAATTGGGGACTCGTTTGATCCGTAAACGTCCGTGATTACAACGCGGTCGGCATCGTCGAACGCGCGCCCGAATTCTTTTCGAAGGAGTTTTGTGCGCGAGTAGCGATGCGGTTGAAACATCGTAAGGACCCGCTTACGTCCGGCCGATCGCGCCGTTTTCAGCGTTGCTTTGATTTCAGTCGGGTGATGACCGTAGTCATCGACCAGCAAAAACCGCGGACTGTCGTATTTGATTTCGAAGCGCCGCCGCGCGTGCTGAAACTTGGTCAGCGCCTTTGCGATTTTGTCGAATGGAATGCCGAGCTCGGTTGCCAGCGCGATCACGCCGAGTGCGTTGCGAACGTTATGCTCGCCTGGGACGTTGAGGACCGCGTCACCCAGTTTTTCTTTGCCACGATAAACGCAAAACGTTGAAGTAAAATTTCGAAGATCGACGTCGGTCGCTCGATAGTCGCCGTTCTCGGACAAGCCGTAGCAGATTACGCGATCGGAAGAGCCGCAGATTCGGGACGCGTTTGGTTCATCGGCGCAATAAAAGACCTTGCCGCTCGTTTGGCTGAGGAGTTGGCGAAAGACCTTCTCGATCGCGGCGAGGTCGGCATAAAAGTCGAGATGTTCCTCTTCTATATTTAGTACAAGGGCGTGCTCGGGGTGAAACAGGGCGATAGTTCCGTCGCTTTCGTCGCCCTCGGCCACGAAAAATTCGCCTCGCGCATCCCAGTGCGCGTTCGTCCCGAGGATGGGAATCTCGGCCCCGACGTAATGCGATGGATGCAGCCCGCCTTCACGCAAAACGTGCGCGGTCATCGCAGACGTGGTCGTTTTTCCATGCATCCCCACGATCAGGATGCCGCGCTTGGCCGACATGATTGCAGCGAGCGCCTCGGCGCGGCGAACAGTTCGCTTTCCGTTCTCTCGAGCATCTTTCAAAATCGGATTTTCCGGTTTGATCGCCGAAGAGTAGATGACGAGTTCAGCGTCCCGGGCGTCCTCGGCACGATGTTGGCGGTGAAATTTGAGGCCGAGGCGTTGAAGGCGTTCCGTTTCCTGAGAATCCAGTTTGTCCGAACCGCTGACGTCATGTCCGAGTTGAAGCAGAAGTCCCGCAATTCCGCTCATCCCGCTCCCAGCGACGCCGATGAGATGAACACGGTGGCGCCCGGTTGTCAGAAATTTCCCAAGATCGGCATCCTTCGTCATGAGTGCGTAAATTTTTCCATCGTCATCGCGACGCGATTCGCGGCATCGCTCGGCGCCAGCTGCAAACATTTCTCCGACATATGACGGAGCTGTTGAGGATGGTCGATCATCTCGCGGATCTTCTGTGTTAGTAATTCGGGCGTCAGGTCCGATTCTTTCAGGATCAAGGCGGCGCCGGCACGCACGAAAATTTCTGCGTTGCGGGTTTGGTGGTCGTCAGCGGCGTAGGGAAATGGAATCAGGATGCTCGGCAAACCAAAGAACGCGAGCTCGGCCAGGCTGGCGGCGCCCGACCGCGCCACGGCGAAATCAGCGGCGCTGTAGACTTCTTCCATGTGATGATGAAACGCCGCGACGTATGCGGGAATTTGTTCGCGATGGTAATAGTCAGCGACCAGGCGTTCGTCTCGCGTGCCGGAAAGATGAATTACCTGAAGCGCTGAGCCGCGAAGCAGTGGCAGCGTTTTAATCATCGCCTGGTTGATTCCGCTCGCACCTTGACTGCCGCCCATCACCAGCATGGTCGTTAAGCCGGCTTCCAATCCGAGTTTTCGTCGCGCCGATTGTTTATCCACCCGCTTGAGCTCGTTTCGAATCGGCGTGCCCGTGATTTCGGTCTGCACTTTCGGAAAAAATTGCGCGGCTTCTTTGAATCCGAGCAGGACCGCGCGCACCATCTTCGCCGCCAGCCGATTCGCTTTTCCAGGAATTGCGTTCGATTCGTGGACGAGAGTGGAAATTCCGCGCAGGCGGCCGGCGAGAATCGGTGCGGTCGACGTGAATCCGCCCATGCCGAGCACGATCTGCGGTTTGAATTTTTGATAGATCGATCGGCAAAGCGAAAGGCTTTCGGTAAAGCGTCTGATAAATCCGAAGATCCGCGGCGAATAAAGTGATGGGAAACCTACTGTTGGCAGTTTCTCGAACCGAAACTGAGATCGAGTGGAAAGCGCGAGGCTGTCGATCTCTTTTTCCGAAACGAACAAAAGCACCTCGTGCCCGCGCTGGCGCAAGACTTCGGCGACGGCAATTCCCGGGAAGAGATGACCGCCAGTGCCGCCGCATGCGATGATTGCGTTCATTCAGTTTGTGCCGCTAGATCCGTGGAGTCATCCGCACCTGGAGGGCGCTGCGTTTCGTGTTGGACGGTTCCAGAACTGCCTGCCGATAAATGTTGAGAAGCAGCCCGACGCCAAACAGGCAGGCGGCCAGATTCGAACCTCCGTAACTAATGAATGGCAGCGGCAGACCCTTATTCGGCAGCAGCGAAGTGGTGACGCCGATGTTCACCGCTGCCTGGAGCGCGAGTAATGAAACCACGCCGGTCGCGGTCAGTAATCCGAAGCGATCTTTGGCGTGCAACGCGATGACGATTCCACAAACAATCACAACAACGAAAAGAAAAACCACCAGCAAACTGATTCGCAGTCCGAGCTCTTCGCCGATCATTGGGAAAATGAAATCGGTGTGAGCGTAGGGAAGGTAGAGCATTTTCTGCCGGCCGTTGCCAAGGCCGAGCCCTTCCATTCCTCCGCTGCCCCAGGCGATCAGCGCCTGCATTTGCTGAAGTCCGGCGTCTTCTTTGTAGCGCTCGAGATTTGCAAATGCGATCAGGCGGTCCATACGCGCATGTGTTGCGGCGACAAAGATCACGCTACTACCGATGACGGCGAGGAAGCCGAGCAGAATTGAATTCGTTCCAGCGACGAACATGATCACGAACGATGTCATCCCGATCAGCGCCGTCGTTCCCAGGTCCACTTCAAACAAAATCAGCGACAGTAACGCGGTTACGACAGCCAGTGGTATGGCGAATCCAAAAATCGGGTGACCGGCCGCCTTTTCGTAACGGGCGAACCACCAGGCCAGAAAAAATACCGTGGCCAGTTTTCCGATCTCGGACGGTTGAAAGCTCACCGGGCCGATCCCGACCCAACGCCGCGAACCGTTGATTCGCATTCCAATGTGCGGGACGTAACAGAAGGCGAGGGTGATTGCGGCGATTCCGATCCAGATCCACCAGGTCCGCTGCCAAAAATGGTAATCAACCAGCGCGGCGACGATGCAAGCCGCCAATCCAACCCCGAGCCAGGTTGCCTGGCGCTTTAAGAAGAACAACGCGTCGCCGTGGCTGTCTCGCGCAAAAGCGCTCGTGCTGAAAAGCATCACGATCCCGATGACGAGGAGCCCGAGCACCGCCAGAAACAGGAGATAAGCGCTTTTGCGACGCATTTGGATCGACAACTACTCGTTCTTCTTCGCTGGTTTGGCTGGGATCAAAAGCTTTTGGCCGATTTTTAATTTTCGCGGATCATCGATGTGGTTCAGCGTGACCAAGTCGTCGTAGGACACCTTGAATTTCTTTGCGATCGTTACCGGATTATCGCCTTTCGCAACGATGTAAGTCTTTCCGGAATCGGAAACTTTGGTTTGCGCCTTAGTGCCAGGCTTTGCCGTCGCGGTGGAACTCGTGGACGCCGTTTGAGGTCTTGTGTCCGCAGACGCGACTCCCACCGTAGTCGGAGGGGGCGATGACGGAAGAACCGATTGCCGGGTCTTGATTGCGTTGAACGCAATGATCCCGGCGACTGCAACAACGTGCAGCAGAAGCACGATCAACAGCGCGCGCGAGAGTTTCATACTCGGCTCGGCCAGATCGTCGTAGTCAGCGGCGGCCGCGCCGATGCGAAGCGGCCGTCGCACCGCGGTGGCACGAAGTTTTTTTCGTCTGAATTTGAGCAGGTTTGGCATTTTGAACTTCCTTTTCATTGAGGGAGGGCTTGCACCAGGGCGCGAAATTGGTCGCCGCGGTCCGCGTAACTCTTGAACATGTCGAAAGAGGATGTGCCGGGGGAAAAGAGAACGACCTCGCCCGACCGGGCGGTGGCGTGCGCGCGTTCGACTGCGTCCGCAAGCGACGTCGCCGGCTCGGTCTTAACCGCGCCGTCCCAATCGCGCGTGATTTGTTTTGCCATTTCACCGATCAGAATCGTGGTGCGAACTTTTTCTTTCACTAAATCGCGCAACGGTTCGTAGTTGAACCCCTTGTCTTTTCCGCCGGCAATGAGAACGACCGGCTTGCTTTGCGCCTGAAGCGCTTTCTCCATTGCGTCCAGGTTCGTCGCCTTGGAATCGTTGATGTAATCGACGCCGCCGATCTGCCGAACGAACTCGCAACGGTGCGGTTGCGGCTCGTAAGCGGACAGCGACGGCACCATTTGCTCAAACGACAACCCGCGCGCGTGACCCGCGGCGAGCGTCGCCATCAGGTTCTCGATATTGTGCGAGCCGCGCAGCTTTGTCTGGCTCATTCGCAGCACCGGCTGGTTTTGGAACAGGATCGAGCCTTCGGATAGCCGAAAGTCCGCCCGGTTCGTGTAAGCGCTGAAAGTGACTTTACGTCCGCGAAGTTCGGGCAAATTCTCGCTCGCGTTCACGATTGCCAAGTCGCCACCGGTCTGGTTCTCAAATACCCGCAACTTCGCCGCGCGATATTCGGCAACGGAGCGATAGCGATCGAGATGATCGGGCGCGAAATTCAACCAGAGCGCGATTGACGGGTGAAACGTCCGAATCGTCTCCAATTGAAATGAGCTGACCTCGACGGTGAGGACGTCGTATTTAATTTTCTCGCGCGCGACTTCGGAAAGAGGTTTGCCGATGTTGCCGCAGGCAATCGTCTTTTGCCCGCACTGGTTCAGCATTTGTGCGAGCATTTCGGTCGTCGTCGTTTTGCCGTTCGTGCCGGTAATCGCGATGACCGGTGTTTCACACGAACGCCAGCCAAGCTCTAGCTCGCCAATAATCTCGATCTTGCGCGACCAAAAATTACGACCGAGCCCTGAAGCGGGATCGATGCCTGGGCTCGCGACGATGAAGTCGAATTTCTCCGAATTGCGATCGACCTCCGGTCCGCATACCACCCGCACACCTTGTGCGCGCAGATTGTCGATGGTCGATCGGAGTAGCTTCTTCTCGTCAGCGCTGTCGAGCACGGTGACATTCGCGCCTTCGGACCGCAGCAGAAGCGCGGCGGCCGCGCCACTCAAACCGGCTCCGAGAACTGCCACATTTTGATTCGAATAACGCAAGTTTTCTACCTCAACTTCAATGTTGCCAGCCCGAGCAGTGCGAAGATTCCGGACAAAATCCAGAAGCGCACGATCACGGTGTTTTCTTTCCAGCCGGCGAGCTCGAAATGGTGATGGATTGGTGACATGGCGAAGATGCGCTTGCCGGTGAGCTTGAAGCTCAACACCTGGAGAATGACCGAGACCGCTTCGATTACGAACACGCCGCCGACGACAACGAGCAGCAGCTCCTGCTTGCAACAGATTGCCACTACGCCAAGCATGCCTCCGATGGCGAGCGAGCCAGTGTCGCCCATAAACACTTTGGCCGGATGACAATTAAACCAAAGGAAACCGAGGCCGGCACCAACGAGAGCGGCGCAAACGACCGTGAGCTCGGCCGTGAAAGGATAAAACGGTACCTGCAGGTACTCGGCGAGTCGAAAATTTCCGGCAACATAGGAGAGCAATGCGTAGTCAAATGCGACCGTGACCGTGCAACCGATGGCGAGGCCGTCGAGGCCGTCCGTCAAATTAACGGCGTTGGAACAGCCAACGATCACGAGCGCGAAAAAGAAAAACGTGAACCAACTCATGTTTGCGACCACCGGAGCTTTGACGAACGGGACGAACAGTTCGCGGGCCTGCACTTCGAGCAGTGGACTGGTCAGAAAAACCGCCGTGATGATTCCAGCCAGAGCAAATTGGAAAAGAAGCTTGATCCGGCCATGGACTCCGGAGGTATTTTTCTTTGTGACCTTGAGATAATCGTCGGCGAAACCGAGCGCGCCGAGATAAAGCATGGCGAACAGTGCGAGCCAGACGAATCGATTGTCGGGGCGCGCCCAAAGAGCACTCGAGATAAACACGGTTCCAATAATCAAAACGCCGCCCATGGTCGGGGTGCCCGCTTTGACACCGTGCAATTCGGCGAGCCGATGGACTTCGGACGCCTGGCGGATTGGCTGGCCGAGCTTGAGTGCGGTCAAAACCCGGATCACCCAATTTCCAAACAACATCGACAGGACGAACGCCGTAATCGCGGCTGCCACGGCACGAAATGTGACGTAAAAGAAAACGTTGAAGCCGCCGACGTGCTCGCTCAGCCGATGGAGGAAGTACATCATGGTGAGTGACCGGTGACGAGTGACGAGTGACGAGTCCCGAATTGCTCGATCACTTCTTCAGTTCGGGCCAAGCGGCTTCCTTTAATTAGTACAAGATCTCCAGGCCCTGCGATTTCTGCCAACAATTCGGCGGCCTCGGATGTTGATCGGACGGTGCAGCTTTTATCGAGACCCGCCTTTTTGGCGGCATCAACAATTAACGCCCCCATTTCGCCGATGCCGATTAATTGGTCGACGCCGAGGGCAGCGGCTTCCTGGCCTACTTCTTCGTGTCCGCGCTCCGATTCTGTTCCTAATTCGCGCATTTCCCCGAGGACTGCGATTCGTTTTCCATCCGCGGCCAGCTCGATCAATGTTCGCAAAGCGGCCTTCATTGAATCTGGATTCGCGTTGTAACTGTCATCCAGAAATTGTACGCCATTGACTTCCTTGACTTGCAAACGGGCCTTGGTCAAAGGCGCGGTCGCCAAACCGATCGCACATTCCTCCAGTACAACACCAAACGCGCGGCCAGCGGCGACTGCGAGCAAAGCGTTCTGGACCATGTGCAAGCCGGGCACGGACAGCTGAGCACGACAACGGTGCGCGCCTTCCAGGATTGTGAACTCAGAGCCGTCTGAGTTTTGTTCGACGTCCGTCGCGCAAAGAACACCGTTATTGATGCCGGCAAGAACAACGCGGGCACTGGTTCGCTTCGCGATTCCTTCGCTGAACGGATCGTCGGCATTGAGAATCACAGTTCCTTCGATTCCGACCGCTTCGGCGAGCGCGCCTTTTTCCTGCGCGATCGCTTCGCGCGTGCCCATGAACTCAATGTGCGCAACGCCAACGTTGGTGATGATCGCCGCATCGGGCGCGGCGATTCTCGCGAGGGCCGCGACTTCGCCGGGATGGTTCATCCCGATTTCCCAAACTGCAACGTCATCTTGTGACGTCGCTTCCAGAATCGTGCGGGGCAGGCCAACATGATTGTTGAAGTTGCCCTGGGTTTTGGTGACCCGAAATTTTCGACCCAACACTGAAGCGGCAAAATCCTTTGTGCTCGTTTTGCCGTTGCTGCCGGTGATCGAAAGAACTTTGATCGAAAGCGATTTCCGGTAGTTCGCGGCCAGCGTTTGATAGGCAACCAGCGTGTCTTTCGCGCGAATGATTGCGAACTTCTGCGCGGGGTTTCCTTTCCAATTCGGATCGACAATTGCGCCGGCCGCGCCCTTTTTGGCGACGTCTTCAATAAACTTGTGGCCTTCGAAATTTTCACCGCAAAGGGCTACGAACAGCTCGCCTTTCTTGATGGTTCGGGAATCGGTGCTGATTCTTTCGACGGAAACGCTTTTGTCACCGCTCTCCAGCTTGGCCTCAGCGAGCTTCGCAATTTGTAAGATCGGCAACGGATTCATTTGAATTCTACCGGATGGCTCTCAATCGCGCGTCGCGCGACTTGAATGTCTTCGAATGGCACAGTGTGATCTGCAAACTCCTGGTAATTCTCGTGGCCTTTGCCTGCGATCAATACGATGTCACGCGGATGGGCGAGCTCGACCGCGCGTGAAATCGACGCTGCGCGATCGGCGATTTTTTCAAAATGGCTGCCGCGAAATCCCTTTTCAACATCAGCAATGATTTTGTCGGGATCTTCTTTGCGCGGATTGTCTGAGGTGATGATGGCGTAATCGGCATTTTGGTCGACGACCTCGCCCATCAAAGGCCGTTTCTCGCGGTCGCGATTGCCGCCGCAACCGAAGACGACGATAAGCCGTCGCGGGTCCAACTCGCGCAGTGTTTTGATTACATTCAGTAGCGCGTCAGGTGTGTGTGCGTAATCGACAAAAGTCCGGAACTGCCGTTTTGCCGGGACCATTTCCAGCCGGCCCGGGACCTGCGGCGATTTGGCGAGACTGAGAACAGCTTCTCGCAAACCGACGCCGAGCGCGTTAGCGGCAGCGAGGGCCGCGACCGAGTTCGCAACGTTGAACCTTCCGATCAGTGGAACGCGGACCAGGTAACTTTTGCCCCGCGCATCGAGTTGATACGCGGTTCCGCCAAACTCCATTCGGTAATTGGAAGCGCGAAAATCGGCTTTCAGTCCGGTCCCGAAAGTCACGACCGAGACTTTGTTGCCGATCTTCGCGACGAGCTTTTGGCCGTAGCGATCGTCGATATTGATAATCGCGACAGGCTTTTTCTTTCGCTGCTGCTGGGCGAGCTGTTCGAACAATTTCGCTTTCGCCGCAAAATAATTCTCCATCGTACCGTGATAATCGAGATGGTCCTGGGTCAGGTTGGTAAACACAGCGGCGTCCCATTCGATGTCCCTGGTGCGCTCCTGGGCCAGGGCGTGCGATGAAACTTCCATTGCGGCGGCGCGACAACCTGCATCTCTCATTTGCGCCAGTAATTCCTGAAGATCGAGCGACTCCGGAGTGGTGCGCGCGGCTGGCAAAACGCGCTCGCCGATTTCGTAACGGACAGTTCCGAGCAAACCACACCGAGTGCCTGCTTTTTCACAAATGTGTTTGATCAGAAACGTCGTCGTCGTTTTGCCGTTGGTGCCCGTGACGCCGGCGAGCTTCAATTTCCGCGCTGGATAATTGAAAAACCGCGCGGAGAGGTCGGCCATCGCCGTCCGCGTGTTTTCAACAAGGACGCAGGTGGCCCGCGAATTCTTCTCTGCGCGCTCGGCGACGATCACCGTGGCGCCTTTTTCAATGGCCTGCCCGGTGAAGTCGTGACCATCGCTTTTTTCGCCGTGCAATGCCACGAATAGCCCATCCCTTTGCACACGGCGCGAGTCATACGCGATGCTTTCCACCGCGCGATCAACTGGGCCGATGATTTCGCGAACGGGAATCGAGACGAGAAGAGTTTTGAGCTGCATGAGGGTCCGCCATCTTTGGGCCAAGGAGTCAATGGCGCGAAGAACTGGTTAAGGCAACTCGCTCCACGGGGATGGCTTTGCGGATCTCCTCATGCGGCTCAAGATCGAGATAACGTGCCGCCTTTTCGGCGATGTGTGAAAAAATAGGACCGGCGACTTGGCCGCCGTAATTCTGTTCCGGCTTCGTTTGCGCATCGTCCAGCACCACGAGACCGACGAATTGCGGATTTTCGGCGGGCAAGTAACCGCAGAACGAGACAACTTCTTTGCCTTTTTCGTAACCGCCGTGCGGTCCCACTTTCTGGGCAGTGCCGGTTTTTCCAGCAATGACAAAACCCGGCACAGCCGCGGCCGCAGCGGTGCCGCGGTCGCTTACGACGCCGCGCAAGGCCATTCCAATTTGGTTGGCGGTCTGCGGCGAAATGACCTGTCGCAGAGCGATTGGCTTCAAGGTGCTGATGGTTTTGCCGTCACTCGTCGTGATCGATTTCACGATGCGAGGCGTCATTAATTTTCCGCCGTTGGCGATGGCGCACATCGCGGTCGCCATTTGCAGTGGCGTCACCCCAATTTCATGCCCCATCGGAATGTGGGTGATTGAAATCTTGCTCCACGATTGGGGCGATCGAATCAAACCGGGAATTTCGCCGGGAAGTTCGACGCCGGTGCGGTCGCCGAAGCCGAAACGACGAATGTATTCGTAGAATTTCTGATCACCGAGCGTAACGGCCAGTTTCGCAGCACCGATGTTGCTTGATTTCACGAGAATGTCTTTGACGCTCAGATCGCCGAACGCCGCGTGATCATGGAGCGGCGTGCCGCCGTAATTCCACATGCCGTTTTCGCAAAAGATATAGGAATCGAGACTGAACTTGTGCTCGTTGAGCGCAGCCGCAGCGGTAACGATCTTGAAGGTTGAGCCGGGTTCCATCATGTCGCAAATGGCGCGGTTCTTCATTTGTTCAGGTCTCGCGTCGGAACGTCTGTTCAGATCGAATGCGGGCCGGTTCGCCATCGCCAGGATTTCGCCGGTTTGCGGTCGCATCAGAATGATAGTCGCTTTTTTCGGCGAATACTCGCGCATCGCGGCGTCGATCTCGTTTTCGACGATGTTCTGCAAGTTCAGATCGACCGTCAGATGGATCTGGTAACCGTTGCGGGGTGCGCGTTCCTGCCCGCGATACTGCACAATTTCCTGGCCGGCACGATTGTGCTCGATGTAACGGTAACCGTCCTGGCCGCGAAGATATTCATCGAGAGAACCTTCCACGCCTTGGATTCCTTTGTGCTCGAAATCAGTGAAACCGATTACGTGACAAAGCATGACCCCGTTCGGATAAATCCGAGTCGCGTCCTGCTCGAAATAGACGCCGCGCAGATTTTTGGCACGTAGTTTTTGTCGCAGCGAGTCGGCATTCGCTTTTGCGACTTCCCGCTTCAAAACGATGTAACGCCGATCGCTACGCAGTTTTTCTGAAACTTCGCCGCGCTGGAGCTGTAATTCGTTGCTGACAAGATCGATGGTCGCGTCGACCTCGATAAGGCGAGACGCGTCAGCGACGACCGTTTCGACCGGAACATTGTGCGCGAGGACCTCGTTGTTGGCGTCAAGGATCGTCCCGCGCTCGGCGAAGATCGGCTGTTTGATGACGTGTTTCTCAGCCGCGAGTCCCGCGTACTCGTCGTGCTTGATCATTTGCAGGTAGATCAAGCGAAACGAAAACAGGCTGAAAAGGAGAATGAAGCCGAGGCAGACGATTGCGCATCTTGTTCGGCTGTTCCATTTCATCTAGCACTCCGCGGATTTGAGACAGGCTGAATGGCGTCGTCCGGATTTCGATTCGGAATGGTCAACCGAACGATGTTGTGCTCGGCGATCGGAATCATTTTTAGATAACCTTCCTTCAACCGCCGCTGGAGAGCGGCCCGCGAGGTGAGGGCGGCGATTTGTGCGCTCGCCACTTCGTTCTGCATTCTCAAATTCGTGACCTCGGTCTCGAGCGCTTTTTTGCGGTCGCCCAGATGATAGAGCTGAAGCGTGAGATAGACGTAGCACAGCCCGGTCAGGGCAAGAAATCCGGTGAGAACGATCGAGCGCGCCAGCGACGCCGCGTTGATTTCATTCCAGTTTCGTCGCGACCTGTTCATCCGATTTTCTCCGCCACTCGCAACTTCGCGCTCCGCGAACGTGGATTCATGCGACGCTCATTTTCACCGGGCCCGACGGGCTTGTCGGTGATTGGGCGCAAATCGTAATCCGGATTGCGCCGCGGTTCCGGCCATTCCGGGCGATCGAGCCATTCCCGGCTGTGATCCCGAATGAAGTTTTTCACGATTCGATCTTCCAGAGAATGAAATGTGATTGCGGCAATGCGCGCGCCGGGCTCGAGCCGCGAGGTTAAAACGAGCAACCCCTGAGCGAGCGCCCCAAGCTCGTCGTTCACTTCCATACGCAACGCTTGAAACGCCTGGGTGGCTGGATGCCTGCGTCCGTGACGGCCCACCACTTTCTCGATCGCACGCGCGAGCTGAAGCGTTTCGGCAAACGGCGTGTCTTTGCGCATCTTCACAATCAAGCTGGCGAGCCGTCGAGCGGCCGGCTCTTCGCCGAGATCGCGAAAGATGCGAGTCAGTTCTTCTTCGCTGTATGTATTTACGATCTGCGCCGCAGTGATCATCGATCCGGGGTCCATTCGCATGTCGAGCGGGCCGTTGCGCATCACGCTGAAGCCGCGACCGGCGTTCTCCAGCTGGCGCGATGAAACTCCAAGATCGAGCAGGGCGCCGCCGACTTTTTGAATTCCGAGTTCCTCGAGAACTTTGTCGGCGTCCCGAAAATTGGCCTGCCGCAGCGTGACGCGACCGCCGTAAGCTGTGAGTTGCTCTCGCGCTTCCGCGATTGCGTCGGGGTCCCGATCGAGAGCAACAACGTCGGCGCCAGTTTTAAGGATCGCTTCCGTATGTCCGCCGCCGCCGGCTGTTCCATCGACAACCAGCGAGCCGGGGTGGGGTGCAAGCAATTCCACCGCTTCCGCGGCCAGGACCGGACGATGGTAAGTAAAATCTTCCATTTGCTGCGGCTCCTCTTCCAGAACGAGCGGACCGGTGGCAAACCAAACCGGCCGCTCAAATAATAATGCGTTCATGTGCGGGTTAATCACAGACCAATGACGTTGGCGACGTGCTGGTAGGTTGGCGTCTCTTCCTCTTGCGCCTTCTTGCGTTTCTGCAGATTCCAAATTTCGAAGCGACCGCGGCCGCCAACGAGCACGACTTCGTTCTTCAATCCAAGCTTCTGACAAAGATCTTCCGGCAGGACGAGGCGGCCTTGTTTGTCGGCGGTGGCGTGCTGGGCGCGAGCGTGGAGTTGGCGAAAGAAAACACGACGGTCTCGCGCCGAAACGGTAGAGTCGGCTTCGGCGGCCGCGCTCATACGAGAAAATTCTTCAGGCGACATGACCAGCAGAAATTGGTGAGTCGCTTCCGGAAGAATGATGAACTCTTCGGCAGAACCGCGGCGCCAGCGTGCGGGAATGGTGATTCGATTTTTTTCGTCGATGAAGTGACGAAATTCGCCGGCGTAGAAGCGTTGGTCTGGCTGTTGCATTTGCGGGTGGAGAAATGTTCCATTCTAACCCACTTTTCCCCACTTTTAACCACCTCCCATGCCAAGCGTCAACAAAATTAATCGCTTTCTTTGCCTATGTCGGAACCCTCCCTCAATCGCCCGATTCCCCACGTCGCGGCTTGCCCGATCCCTAAAACAGGTCTAAAAGGGTAACCCCCATGATTGATTACATCCAAAAAGGCGGTTTGCTCATGTGGCCGATCCTGGCCTGCAGCATCGTCGCTATCGCAGTCTTCCTGGAGCGATGGTTTTATTTGCACCGCGCCAGCATTCACGTCGGGGAATTTTTGAAGGGGCTGTCCAACTTGATTCAACGTCGGAATTTTGCGGAAGCGCTCCACGAATCAGCCGGGACACCGGGTCCGGTCGCCCGCGTGATCCATGCCGCAATCCTTCGTCACGACATGCCGCGTTCGGAACTGCGCGAGATCGTGCAGGAAGCCGGGCAGCTCGAAGTTCCGAAGCTGGAAAGATTTCTCGGTGTGCTGGCGACGCTTGCGTTTCTCGCGCCGTTGCTCGGTCTGCTTGGAACCGTTTCGGGAATGATCGAAGCCTTCGGAACGATCGCTTCGCACGGCGGTTACGCGACGGTCACCGAACTTTCGGGCGGTATCTATAAGAGCTTGCTTACGACTGCGGCCGGACTCGTCGTCGCGGCCCCCACCTTCGTCGCTTACAGCTATCTTTCGTCGCGGGTGAACACCATGCTCCATGAGATGGAGCGCGCCGGCATTGAGATCGTGCACATGTTGAAGGACAGCGAAGCGCTCACCGGCATAATCAGTTTTCAGCAAACTGGAGAAACGTTGCCAGGTTCTCGGGAAGCGCGCCGCGATCGTTAGGTCGATTCGACTTTCGCGAAGCTACGGCTGCCGGGTCATTCCCAGGATCGACAACAAAGGATGAAACTCAGTCGCACAAAGGAATATAACTTTGGCTGGCTGGTCTTGTTTCCGCTCATCGACGTCGTCTTCCTGCTCATTTTTTTCACGCTTCTGAGCTCGAACTTTATTCTCCAACCCGGCGTGGCGGTGTCAGCGCCGGCAACTCCTTTTCTGCTCGGTGCTCAGAAGAATCCCCAAATCATCAGCATCACCAGTGGTGCGGTTCCGGCCATTTATTTTCGAGACCAGAGGACGTCAATCGAGGGCCTTGGTTCATTGCTCGACGAAGCGAAACGGGAAAACCGCTCGATCATAATTAAAGCCGACCGACAGACGCCTTATGAATTGGTCGTGGCGGTGACGAATGCCGCGCTCGAGCATGGGATTACCTCGGTTTCGCTGGCGGGCGCTCTGCCGAAATGAACGCGACCGCTTCCGCGCAATTGATTTTCAGCTGGGACCAGTCGCGCCGGCGTAGTCTTGTCCTCGCTGGGTTTATCGCAACGTCGTTCGTAATTCACGTTGTGGCCTTCTACCTGTTTCAAATTGTGTATCCGCAAACCGTTTCTCTTCTCCCGGCGCCACGGCGAGTGAATTTGATGACCGCGAATTCCGAGCAAACAGCGACGCTCCTGCGCTGGATCGATGCCGAGGATCCTGCGCTGGCATCGACCACGCGAAGACCGGCCCACATGCAGCGTCGCGAGATGGGAAGAGTTGAGCACATCCCTTCTTATTTTGCGCGCGAGGCTGCCTTGAAAGAGCCGCCGCCGCTGACTGTTGATCTTCACATTCCGAGCGCGCAACCGCCGGGTCCGGTGCCGTTTGCGCATTCGGCTGTTCCAGCGCCAACTGGAATTCAGCCCACCCAGGTCACGTTTTCGAGTGAGCTGCAACAGCTTGGCGGCGCGAAATTTGTTCCCGGAAATTTCAAAGCGTCTGCCGGCGAAACGCCCCAGAACGCGCAGTTTCGGATCGCCGTCGATGCAAAAGGCGCCGTAGTCTATTGTTTCGCGTTAGCATCGTCCGGTGACGCCGGTTTGGATGAGCAGGCTCGCGAGCATCTCGCGCTTTGCCGTTTTCCACCTGCATCGAATAGCGATTCGCCCGTTTGGGGGATCGCGACGATCGAGTGGGGCAACGATGTGACCACGGCGAGCGCAAAACCGACACCTACTGAGCCGTGATTCGAGTGAGTCTGGCTGCGCTGGCCACAATTTATCTGTTCCTTTCTCTTGCCACGATTTTCCTTCTCTGGATAGTAGGTGAGTGGAACCGGCGCCGGCGTGAGCGGCGCGCATTGCGTTACCGGTTACGTTGCGTGATTTGCGCGTTCGAGTTTGAGGATCGAACGGCGGCTCTTCTTCCACGCTGCCCGCGTTGCGGCAGTTTGAACGAAAGATTTAGATTGGAGCAGATTTAATTATGGGAATGTGGATTGGCCGAAATCGAAAAGCGCGCGTCACCTATGGGTTCGACGAGATCGCGCTCGTCCCTGGTCGTGTCACGATTAATCCGAACGAAGTCGACATCATGTTTCGTCTCCCCCGCAAGAGTGCTGAGCCGCTGCAATTGAAAATCCCGATCCTTGCCAGCGCCATGGACGGCGTGGTCGATGTGAAGTTTGCGGTCGCGATGAGCAAGCTGGGCGGTCTCGCCGTTTTGAATCTCGAAGGTGTGCAAACCCGCTACAAGAATCCGCACGAAGTTCTGCAAAAGGTTGTCGACACCGATAAATCCGAAGTTACTGCGCTTCTCCAACGCATTTATCAGGAGCCGGTCCATCCCGATCTGATCGCGGCCCGGGTGAAGCAGATCAAAGACGAAGGCGGAATCGCCGCAGTAAGTTCCATCCCTCAGCGCGCCGCGGAGTTCGGCCCGATCGCCCAGGAAGCTGGCGCTGATATTTACGTCATCCAAAGCACTGTTTCGACCGCGCGTCACATTTCGAGCGAATACAAATCGCTCGATCTCGCCAAATTCTGCAACGATATGCGCATCCCGGTGATCGTCGGGAATACTGTCGGCTACGAGGTTACACTTGAAATCATGGAGTGCGGTCCAGCGGGCGTGTTAATTGGCGTTGGTCCGGGCGCAGCCTGCACTTCACGAGGCGTGCTGGGTCTCGGCGTGCCGCAAGTTACGGCGACGGTCGATTGCGCAGCTGCTCGCGATGCTTATTTCAAAAAGACTTCCCGCTACGTTCCGATCATCACCGACGGCGGCATGAGCAAAGGCGGCGATGTTTGCAAAGCGCTTGCTTGCGGCGCGGATGCCGTCATGGTCGGCAGCGCGTTTGCGCGCGCAAACGAAGCGCCCGGCTCCGGTTATCATTGGGGCATGGCCACGCCGCACGTCAATCTGCCGCGCGGCACGCGAATCAAAGTCGGAACAACCGGTCCGCTGAAACAAATTCTGTTCGGGCCCGCGGAAGTCGATGACGGCAGCCAGAACCTCGTCGGTGCCGTCACCACTTGCATGGGCAACGTCGGCGCGCGCAACATTGCCGAGTTTCAACAGACCGAAATTATCATCGCGCCATCGATCAAGACCGAAGGCAAACTTTTCCAGACTGTGCAAAGCGTCGGCATGGGAACGCGGTAAAAGCAGTGACAAGTGACCTGTGACCAGTGACAAGTTAAGATCCTGTCTGGTCACTGGTCACTGAATACTGGTCACTATTTTATGAACGAGCGAAGGGTCGTAATAACAGGTCTCGGTGTCATCACGCCGGTCGGCAACGATCTCGAGACGTTTTGGAAAAATCTTGTCGAAGGCAAAAGCGGCATCCGCCGAATCCAAGCCTTCGACACCGCGAACTACGATTGCAAGATCGGCGGCGAAGTGCGGGATTTTGAGCCAAAAAACTTTTTCAAAAACGCCAAAGATGTCCGCCGCACGGATCGTTTTGCTCAACTGGCGATGGCCGCGGCCAAGATGTCGATCCAGGACAGCGGCCTCGATTTGGAAGAAGTAAATCGCGACCGCTTTGGTACAATTATCAGCAGCGGGATCGGCGGACTGAAAACGCTCGAGGAACAGTTCAGCGTTTTGATGAACAAAGGACCGCAGCGCGTCTCCGCCTTTACTATCCCGATGCTGATCAGCAACATGGCCAGCGGCGTCATCTCGATGGAATTCGGATTGCGCGGCCCGAACATGTGCATCGTCACCGCCTGCGCGACTTCCAATAACTCGATCGGCGAATCGTGGCGGATGATTAAATTCGGCGACGCTGATATTTTTGTCGCGGGTGGCTCCGAAGCGGCGATCGTCGAACTGGGTCTCGCCGGATTCTCCGCGATGAAAGCGCTCAGCCGGCGCAACGACGAACCGGAGCGGGCGTCCCGCCCGTTTGATCGTGACCGCGATGGCTTCGTCATAAGCGAAGGCGCTGGCATTGCCATTGTGGAAGAGCTCGAACATGCGAAGAAGCGCGGCGCGAAAATTTATTGCGAGCTTACCGGCTACGGGCTTTCGGCCGACGCCTGCCACATGACCGCACCGCCTGAAGACGGCGAAGGCGCTGCGCGTGCCATGAAGCTCGCGCTCGACCATGCGAGGATTTCGCCGAACGACGTCGATTACATCAACGCCCACGCCACTTCCACCGGTCTGGGGGATATTAGCGAAACCCAGGCGATAAAAAAGGTTTTCGGCGACCAGGCAAAGAGAGTTTCAATCAGCGCGACCAAATCGATGACCGGCCATTTGTTAGGCGGGGCCGGCGCAATGGAAATGGCGGCGTGCGCCTTGGCGATCCGCGACGGAGTCATCCCGCCGACAATCAATTTGGAAAACCCTGATCCGCAGTGCGACCTCGATTACACTGCCAATAAAGCGAAGGAAAAGAAAGTCCGGGTCACTCTCAATAACTCATTCGGGTTCGGCGGCCACAACGCCACTTTGGTGGCGACTGCGTTCGAAGATTAGCAATCGCTCTGATTTTGTGCGGTGTCTTGTTGTCGACGCGGACTATCGAGGAACCGGCATCAAAGATGAATTTACCGGTCAGCTAACGCCTGAGAGTCTCGGTTTACCGCAAGATCTCGTCGAAAGAATTTCCAAATGGGTTTCGGATTACCAGCCAATTATTCCAATTCCTACGAAGGAGCGTAAGAAACACCTGAACAAAATTGAAGAGTTGGACAAAGTCGGCCTTGATCTTGCGCGCAGCGTAAAAGCGCACTTCGGTAATAATGCCAATGTTAAGTACTTCAGCGAAGGTAGGCTAAAGCAGATGCTGATTTAATTGTCTGTGGCTTTAACGCGCCGAGATATCCGTGCGGTCATTCCGAACGGAGTGAGGAACCTCACAGTCGAAGCGAGCGTCACGCTAATTAATTTGGGTGATTAAATCACCTTGTGAGAGATCCCTCGCTCTGCTCGGGATGACCGGCGGTCATAGACCGCCGCTACAATCGTAGGGCAGGCGCTCCGCCTGCCGGTTTGTTAATTGGCAAGCGATGCGCTTGCCCTACAACAGATATCCGGCTTCTCCTACTTCTCCGGATTAACCGGGAAGTGTTTGTTTTTGAGATGTTCTGGGACGTGTTTGGTGTGCTCGGCTTCGATTTGTTCCTTCGCTGCGACTAGCGAATCGAGCGCTTCGCGGCTTTTCTCGGCGCGACACATGTAGGCGACGGCGTGCGCCAGCGGAATTTGCGCTTCGGGCATCCCAACAAATTCAACCGCTTGCTGCGTCGCAATCGCCAGCGGCAACGCCTGGGGATCCGCCAGGCCGACGTCTTCGCTCGCAAAAATTACGATCCGTCGCGCGATGAAACGAAAATCTTCGCCGGCGTGCAGCATCTTCGCGAGCCAGTACATCGCGTCTTTCTCCTCGGACGCACGCATGCTCTTAATGAATGCACTGATCGTGTCGTAATGCGCATCGCCCGCCCGATCGTAGACGACCGCTTTTTGCTGAATGCTTTCTTCGGCAACCGCGAGTGTGAAATGAATCACGCCATCTGATGGAGGGACGCGCTCCGTCGCGTCCTTCTTTGTGCCCGAAGATTTGGACGACACCGAGGTCGTCCCTCCAACAGGTGGCGTGGTGAGCACGCCGATCTCAAGTGCGTTCAAACATTTCCGCCCGTCCCCGTCGCTGAGTTTCGCCAGGTGCGTCTTCGCATCGTCATCGATCTTTACATTGTAATTGCCTAGTCCGCGCTCTTTGTCCGCCAGTGCGCGATCGATCAGCGTTTCCAATTCGTCGACGCTCAGCGGTTGGAGCTGAAAAACCTGAGATCGCGAGACGAGCGGACTGTTGACGTAGAAAAATGGATTGTAAGTCGTCGCGCCGATCAGGCGCAGGTTTCCGCTTTCAACGTCCGGCAACAAGATATCCTGCTGGGCTTTGTTGAAATGGTGGATCTCGTCGATGAACAAAATCGTCTTCTGACCAGAAGTTCGAATTCGATTTGTGGCCGCGGCGAGCGCCCGGCGCATCTCGGCCACATTGCTCTCGACGCCACTCAATCGCACGAACTTTGCGTGCGTCATGTCGGCGATGATGTGTGCAAGCGTTGTTTTTCCCGTGCCCGGTGGTCCCGACAGAATCAGCGACGGCAACCGATCGGCCTCGATCGCGCGCCTTAGCAATTTTCCGGGCGCGAGGATGTGTGCCTGGCCGACGAACTCGTCGAGCGAGCGCGGCCGCATCCGCGTGGCGAGCGGCGCAGCCTTATTGGTCGCGACGACGTCGACATTTTCGTCTTCGAAAAGGTCTTGCACGAATGGAAATTACCCTGAGCGCGCAAATTATGCACGCGGTGTAGCCACGGCCCTGCGGGCCGTCCGCAGCACCGCCCTACCTCACAGCAAATCTTGCGGATGAGACGTCGTATTTACTAGTCTGAGGCGTTCCCTCCCATGAACATTCCGCGGCAACCGTTTGTCGGTCTCGCGTTGATGTCGGCATTCGGCATCTTCATCGCCGATTTTGCTCCGGTGCCCAAGGTCGACTGGCTGTTTTGCGCGATCGGATTGGCTTTGCTTGGATTTGCTCTGTTTTGGAAGCCGAATGCGCTTCTGACCTACGCTTTTGTTGGATGCGGATTTTTCCTGCTCCACAATTTCCGGATAGGCGACACACCCGGTTTGAAATTTGCCAGGGAATTGGGTGACCGCGCGCGAACAGTGCACGTCACGGGAGTCGTTTCGACCGAACCACGAATCGCATCGAACGGAATCGCGACATTCCTTTTCAAACTCGAGTCGGTCGAATTTGAAGGAAGATCCGAACAGGCGGAGGCAACGGTTCTTGTTCGTTGGCGGGGCAATCCGGAGTTCGGCAACGAGTTGAAACTCTTTGGAATCGCGGAACCGATCGTGCCGCCCCGCAATCCAGGCGAGTTCGACATGCGCTCTTATCTGGCGCGTCAGGACGTGCGGCGCGGTTTGTTTGTCCGTTATCCGGAAGATTGCGTGTTGATTCGGAAAAGCGCGGGAAGTCCGATTTTGCGCGCGGCGCAAAAGTCGCGCGCCTGGCTGCAGAGGGTGATCTGCCATGGGCTCGATGATTCGCTCGAAGTGCAAAATTTTCTCGGTGGCATAGCGCTGGGCTTGCGTCACCAGACGCCCGAAGACATCGAAGAACCGTTTCAACAAACCGGTACTCTTCATCTTTTTGCTGTCGCTGGATTGCACGTTGGAATTGTCTCCCGGCTCTTGTGGATCCTGGCGATGATGGCTCGGTTATCGCGCAAGTGGGCGACAGCGTTCATTATCCCGTGTTTGCTTTTTTACGCGGCAGTGACCGGGCTCCACGTGTCCAGCGTCCGGGCCGCTGTGATGTGCTCGATTTTCCTGGCCGGCTTTTTCGCTGAGCGAAAAGTTTTCGCGTTAAATAGTCTGGCTGCTGCGGCGTTTTGTCTGCTGTGTTGGAACACGAACGAGTTTTTCTCGATCGGCTTCCAATTGTCGTTCGCCGTCGTCGGTGGGATTATTTTGCTGGCTGATCCGCTCTCACGATGGCTCCAAGGTTTCGGCGCGACTGATCCGTTCCTGCCACGCAACCTGGTGAGCCGCTCCCGACGGAGGGTCGGGACGGGTTACAAATGGATTTGCCGCGGCGGTTCAGTCTCGCTGGCGGCGTGGTTAGGTTCGTTTTCTCTGATCTTCTGGTATTTTCATTTGGTCACACCGAGCTCGGTGTTCGCGAACCTGCTCGTGGTGCCGATCGCTTTCTTTATTTTGGCAATCGCCATGCTGTCGATTGTGACAGCGCCGATCGCATCGACGATTTCGGTTATTTTCAACAATGCGAACTGGTTGCTGGCCCGAAGCGTGATCGCGTTCGTGCAATGGTGCGCCCAACTGGAGGGAAGCCATTATTATTGTGCGGCGCCAGATTGGTCGAACAAATCGTTCGCGAAAATCTGCGTGCTCGATGTTGGAGCGGGCGCGGCCGTCCATATTCGTAGCGGCGGTGAGGACTGGCTCCTGGATTGCGGCAGCTCACGGGATTACGAGCGCGTGCTGCGCTCGTATCTTCACGCGTCTGGAGTCAATCGCGTGGATGGGCTTCTGCTCAGTCACGGCGATTCGCTTCACATCGGAGCAGCAGAGATGCTTTTGTCCGATTTTGTTCCGGCTGTTTTGGTCGACAGTTCAGCGCCCGATCGCTCGGCCGTTCATCGTCGAGTGCGAGAAATCCTGTCCTCGCAGCCGATGAAAGTATTGAAGCTGAGCGCAGGCGAGAAATTCCAAATCGCCCCGGAAGTGACGGGCAACGTGTTATTCCCACTGCGCGGATTCACGGCGATCACAGCGGACGATCAGGCCCTTGTGGTGCAGCTGACGCTGAAAAAGGTGAAAATCTTATTTGTGTCTGACAGTGGTTACGCGACGGAGAAGGCTTTACTTGGATCAAGGGCGGATCTTCATAGCGACATTCTCGTCAAAGGTCAGCACCACTCCGGCAGTTCCGCTCTTGATGCGTTTCTGAGTGCCGTGCAGCCGCGATTGATCATAGCGACGTCGCGAGATTTTCCGCCGGCGGAACGGATTCCGGATAAATGGGCGGAGCAGGTGCGCGCCAAGGGCATCAGACTTTTTCGTCAGGACGAAACGGGAGCTGTGCAATTGGATTTTGGACCGGATCAGTGGCAGGCGCGGACCTATGTTACTGGCGAAACCTTTCGCAATGCCAATCGGTAAATCGGCGCGCCCGCTGCAGCGAAGCGACGTTCGAATTTTGTCGTTGGAAGGTCGGCATCTTCGGAATCGAGAATCACGAACCGAGAGTCATTTCGACAAACCGTGGCGATCTGTTCGAAGTAATCGCGTTGATCCGTGGCGATTCGCAGAGTGCCTCCAGATTCCAATGCGCGGTGAATGGAATCGAGAAAGTCGTTTGTAAAGATACGGCGACGGTGATGACGGCGTTTGGGCCAGGGATCGGGAAACAATAAATAAAACGTTTCAACCGACGCTTCCGGCAGCAAATAACGAACGGCGTAAGTGCTTTCCACGTTCAGGACCCGCACATTTTCGAGAAGCGCGGACTTGCGGCAGGCCTTTGCGACGCGGCCCGCCAATTTTTCGACGCCAAGAAAATTCCCCTGGGGATACCTCCGTGCGAGTTCGCATAATAGATCCCCATCACCACAGCCCAGGTCGACATGCAGCGGCGCTTCGCGCCCGAAAGTAGACAGAAGATCAAGCGGAGCTACGTACGTTTCCGGAACGAGCTCGATCCCCGGTCTAACGAATTTCGAATTGACAGCAGGGGCTTGGTCCATGTCGGCAAGACTCTTTTACCCGAGCACCGATCGCTTCTTCGAGCAATGATTCGGCAAATGAGGCAGCCTTCGGGATTTTCCGCTGTCACTGCTGCCGGTGGACATCCGATGGCGCGGATTGCGACTTTGCCCTTGTTCCGACAAGGAATCGGAGTGGCCCTTAAACCGCGGGTGTTCGCCTACATTGTGGCTATCTGGCTGGTGCTGATCATACTCAATCTGCTTAGCATTCCTGGTTATTACGATGTCGCACTGCGCGATCTCAGGCTGGCACTCTGCGCTCTGGCGCTCGGGCGACTGAGCCAGGCCGCTTAAATTTCGAAGCTCACGCGGAACAAGGATAGTCTTGGCCGCGCAGCTAATGAGCGGACGGAGTGTACCGCTGTCTAATGCAGCGATATGAATAAACTTTTCTGTTCCATTTCGGGTCTCGCGCTTTGCTGTTCTTTGCTGGCACAAACTTCGCCCGGACCGACAAAAACCGCCGTTTTCGCGGGTGGCTGTTTTTGGTGCATCCAGCCCGCGTTCGACAAAGCACCGGGTGTGATTAAGACAACCGTGGGCTACTGCGGTGGAACAGAGCCGAATCCGACTTACGAACTCGTGGGTTCGGAGAAAACCAACTACCGGGAGTCGATCGAGATCGTTTACGACCCGGCGAAGATTTCTTACGACCAGTTGCTCGACATTTACTGGAAGCAGATCGATCCGACGCAGACCGACGGCCAGTTTACCGATATTGGGCCAAGCTATCGGGCGGCGATTTTCTATGCGACCGACGAGGAGAAAAAAACGGCCGAGGCCTCAAAATCCAAGCTCGCAAGCTCCGGAAAATTCATGAGACCCATCGTGACTGAAATTCTGCAGGCGATGAAATTTTGGCCGGCGGAGGATTACCATCAAAAGTATTACCGGCAGAACCCGGAGCACTTCGAAGCGTTCGAAAACGGCTCAGGGCGCGTGTCGTTTCAGAAGAAGAACTGGGGCGAAAAACCGTAGAGCCCTATTTTAGCGGTGATGGTCCTCGCTAAAATCGCGCCAACTGCGCCTGCTGTGATTCCACGAACTCGGCTCGATCGACTGAGAGATTTTCGTTAAGCACTTTCCCAAGTTCTTGCGCGAGCACGATGGCGATGGCGCGCGCGTCGCGGGTGTAAACCGGAATTGGGAACGAGCCGGCGTTACGATCGTAGCCGTAAATGGTTCCGTCGGTCTCCCAAACGCAGTAAGCGTGTCCGGCAGGGTGATTGTTGTAGCGGACGAGGAGGATTCTCGCCCAAAAGTTTGTGTCCAGCGCGTGCTGAGTTTTGACTGCGGCGAGGTAATTGCAGGCTGAAATAACGCAGCCGTTCAAGACCACGAGCTCGTCATCTCCTGGAGAAACCAGGACGGTCTGCTGGGGGCGGCAACTGAGGGTGACGCAGGCGGAGAGGATTGCGCAGTGATAAGTGATTTTGGCGAACGACGGAAGATTCATGAAACCAGGGCGAGCTAGTAGTTATTGTTGTTATAGTTTTTATAGAACACAGCCGGTTTATTGTGAAGCTTTATTTTCCATCGTTGCAAGAAAATTACACCCTCACTGCTAAAGACGTGCAATAGCAGGGGGTCGTTCAAAAACAACGACGACCTGGACCCTCAGATCAACCCTGTTTCGGGAGATTTGGCCGGGCAGCCTCAGTTGTCGGCGCCTTCCGCGGCTGCGGTCGGACGGGCTGCCTGAAACGATCCGGCTTTGCCATACGCTAGGCCACGACAGTTTTCTCGCTACTAGTCGCGAACGAAGATTGGAGGCGAGGGGAGTTGAACCCCTGTCCTCTTCGCTATCCGCGCAGACATCTACATGTTTATCCGGCGTTAAAGTCTGAGAAGCTGACGTCGCACCGGCGCGCTGCCAGCTTCCGAGCGTCCGCGAGTTCGATCTTGCGAATCAGGCGCGGTCGCTCCGCCGATTCGCCAGCCTGCTGTCCCCGTTTTCGCCGCTAGCAGGCGTCGCTGCGAAAACGTCACGGTCAATTAAGCCGCGAGAGCGAGATCTTCGTGATCTGCGTTTATTTGTTTTGGTTCGGTTTTTAACGAGGCCAACGGACCATCCTCGACATGCCGCATGCGCTTCCAACGATGAGTCGAAACCAGTGCGCCCCCGTCCACGGAAGATACTGTCCGGTCGTATCCTGCGCAAATTGTGGTAATTGTGAGTGAAAAATCGAGCGTTGCGCCTTTAGTGTGTCTAATCTGCTACGGCTTCCAAATGTGAGGTAGATGCAAGTTTACGTTGATAATCTGCCGGCGTCCCGTGCCCCCAGACTTCTGGGCAAACCACGCGCCGGCCTGTTGCCATTTGGGCGCGGCACGATGATTACCATTTCTTTGGTTCTAACCTGCATCATCGGCTACATCGATTACACAACCGGATACGAACGCTCGCTCTCACTGTTTTACCTCGTGCCAATTTCACTTGGTACCTGGTTTGTTGGGTTACTTTTTGGACTAATGATCGCCACCTTGAGCGTGGTGGTTTGGGTCATATCGGACATGGCGGCGGGTATTCCAGCCGTGAGAATTTGGAACGCGGCAATGGCTCTCGCCTCCTACTTCGCGTTCACCTTCGTTCTGTACAAATTGTGCACACTTCTTCGGGAACTGGATCAGCGGGTGCGCGATCGCACGATTGCGTTGCAACGCGAAATGGCCGAGCGCGAGCGGCTCGACCAGGAAATCGCCGAGATCGCGGACCGCGAGCGGCGCCGCCTCGGGCAAAGCTTGCATGACAGCGTTGGACAGCATTTGACGGGCACCGCGCTGGCCGCGCAGGTGTTGCGCGAAAAGTTGGCGAACCGTTCCGCAAAGGAAGTGCCCGATGCCGACAAAGTGGTTCGTTACCTGGAGGAGGGGATCGATCTGACGAGAAACCTGGCCCGGGGTTTCTTTTCGCCCGAATTGGAAGCAGACGGTTTGACTGTCGCCTTGCAGGGGCTTGCGGCAAACGTGAGTGAGCGATTCGGAGTTGCCTGCACTTTTAGAGGAAATGACGGCGTGCGGGTCCGCGATTCGACAACTGCGACCAAACTGTATCACATAGCGCTGGAAGCGACGACGAATGCGGCGAAGCACGCGCATCCTAGCAAGATCGACATCGAACTCGCCAGAAAAGGACAACGGCTCACCCTGGCGGTATCGGATGACGGCAAAGGGTTTCCGGAAAGACTGCCTGAGCCGCCGGGCCTGGGTTTGCGTCTCATGGCCCATGGGGCGGCCTTAATTGGCGGAAAATTTTCTGTTCAGCGTAACCGCAACGGTGGAACAGTAGTCACATGTAGGTTAAATGCGGATTAGACGTCTTAAAAATGAAACCAAAAACTAACAACGGAGTCTCTCGAAATCACCGGGTCTTTATTGTGGACGATCATCCACTCGTTCGCGAGGGGCTCGCCAACCTCATTAATCAACAGGCAGATGTCAGCGTTTGCGGAGAGGCGGAGGATTCCGCTGGTGCAATGTCCGGTATCCAGGCAATTCAGCCCGATGTGGTGCTGGTCGATATCTCCCTGAAAAACGAGTCCGGGCTGGAACTGGTGAAAACCCTGAAGAACCAATTTCCCGACCTCGCCGTCATCGTGATATCGATGCACGAGGAGGCGCTTTACGCCGAGCGAGCATTGCACGCGGGTGCGCGCGGCTATGTGATGAAGCGGGAAACCACCAAAAACGTTCTGACGGCGATTCGGCGAGTGCTTGAAGGTGACGTTTACGTCAGTGATCGCGTGGTCAATTCCATGGCCAAGCGAATGAGCTCGCGCAAGACAGCGGCCGCCGAACCGGTCGAGCGTCTGAGCGACCGCGAATTGGAAATCTTCCGACTGCTCGGTCAGGGCCGAACACCATCCCAGATTGCAGAGGATCTGCGCCTGAGTCTGAAAACTGTCCAGGCCTACTGCGCCCGTGCCAAAGAGAAGTTTGGCGTGACATCGCTTACCGAACTATTGCGCGCTGCGATCCGCTGGGAAGATGCAATGCACGTAAAGTAAAGTCGTTAGGCCAATTAATGTGACACAGATCTAACGCGGGCCGGCCGAATGCTTGCCGCAGCCGCGGCAAGATTTCCAGTCGTTACTGGCAGCTGACAGAAATCCGCCAGTTGCTCGAGCACGGCCGGCGGATTGGCCTGGAGTTGTTCAAATTGAAGCCGCCGGTAGTTCGGTGAATTGGCGAGTTGTTCGCCGGCGCGCAGATAGAATTCAACAAGTTCCCGGCAATAGGTGAGATCGGCCAGATTTGGTGTGGGCGGATCTCCGACCGCCTGGAATTTCAATTCCCGTTCCCGGATGCTTTCGGCGGCAGCCAGGGCGTCCCGGACCACATGGAGGATTCGCGCATTCGGAAAAATCTCCAGCCATCCCGGTGCGAACAATGTGGTGCGCGGCTCTTTCCAGCCCCAGGGCGCTCCGAATTTCAGGCGCGAACGAAGCCACCATCCCTTCGGATTGTTTCGATATCCGAAAATTCCTGCGAAATGTGCATTAAGATTCGATCGCAGATACTCGGTGCAATCGCGCCGGCCTTCGGTTGTTTGCATTCGTTCCAAGAACGGTTTCGGGTCTGACCAGGACGCGCCAACTCGTTGAAGATATTTTTCGTGTAGCCGCTGCAACGCTTTTGACTCGCGGTGGCTGTCGAGCCGTTGACCGATTTGTAATCCCAAAAGCTCGAGCGCGCGGGCAGTCGCACTGGTGCCTGAGCGATGTGCGCCGATTATAAGAACAGGGGGCTTCATTCGAACGATCAGACGGTGTAACCGAAACGCGCGTCCAAATGTTTGAGCGCGTCCGCGGCGAACGCCTGGTCTTCCGGTGAAAGATAATCGCGATACCCGCCGACTTTACCGCGCCGGACTTTGAACGACTCCGGATTTCGCACGTCGGCTGATCGCAGGATTTTTGAATCGAAAACACCGGCTGTTTCAAGCCGTTGCATGTTCCCGAAATCGGAGAATTCGAGCGCATGTTTGAACGCTCCGGGATCAGGCGACGTTTCTCCGAGCGTGGCCAGCAAAGCGCGAAAGTTCTGCTCCGGCGCGCCGCGCAACGATTCGTAATGAAGCAACGTGAAATTCTTGTGGCGTCCGAACTCGGCGAACCAGTCGTTCATCGTCTTGATGATCGACATGATGCCGTAACGGCGATCGCGCATCAGATCGCCGACTTTTTTCTCTTTGACCTGTTGTGGCGTCTCTCGCGTGCGATGGACCAGCTGCATGTAGAGGGAGACGAACGCGTCGCGCGGGTCGCGCACCAGCAGAATAACCCGGGCTCGGGCCAACTCTCGCGCGGGCACGAGATATTTTCCACGGATCCGGTCCCAAACTCTTCCTTTCATTCGTTGCTCGGCGAAATCGTGAGAGAAGATGAGCCGGGGAATAGTCGGATCGTGGTAGTGGTCGGGCCTGAGGGTGAATGGTCGGCCGGCGCGTTTGCAAAAATAGGCGCAAAGAAACGTGCGGACCCAGGTTCGTCCGCTTTTTGGCACTGAAATCACGATCGCATCGCCGCCGGAAAGCTCGCGGGCGCGACTGCTGAAATTCCATCGATGAAACGCGCTGCGCGTGATGGTGGATGGTGAATCGCCCGGGAGCTGGGCAACTTCGCGCAAAACTTTTACGTAACCTTTGGCAAACGTTTCCAGCGAATAACGCTGCTCAATCAATTCGCGCCCACGAGTTCCGAACAGTTTTCGTTGTTCCGCGTTCGCGATCAAACTCCCGAGCGTCTCAATCCAATCCTCGATACTCCTTGCCAGAAAGCCGTTTTCGCCATGCGTAATGATCTGGCTGTTCACTCCGACGTCGGAAGCGACCACGGCGGTGCCGACACCCATGTACTGCAGGATTTTGTAACCGCATTTACCGCGCGTCCAAACCGAATCCCAGAGCGGCATAATGCCAATGTCAAAGCTGGCGAGGTTCGCCTGCTCGGTTTCCAATCGCCACGGCTCGTTTTGAACCACGACGCCATCGAGCTGGAGCGGCTTGTCGCTGATCACTTTCAATTTCAGACCTGGGAAACGCGCGCTCAGCTGCTGCAATGCGGGATGAATATGGCGCAGGTAGGGCAGTCCATCACTCAGGCCGAGCCAGCCGATGGTCAGGCCGAGTCCGTCGTTGGGCTGCTTCAATTTATACTTGGTCAGATCGATCGACGTCGGAAGAATCACCGCGCGCCGGCCGCAAGCCTCCGCGAACGAGGCCAGAAAATCGTTTCCGGCGACGACTGCTTCGCAATGGCGCACCGTTCGCAGAAATTTCTTGAACGTTTTTGCCCGCAGGGGCCGCCGATGCTTTTGTTCGCGGAACATCACCGCGTCGTCAAAGTCGAAAACGATCCGGCGATTGGCTCGTTGCAAAAGACTGAGTTCGAGTTCGTTGAATCCGATCGTCTTAAACAGCACAACCACGTCATGTCTGGACGCTTCCTTAAGAACACGTAGCCGCTCAGCCAAACTGGATCGCCGCGCCGGAAGTACGGTCGCGTCGACCCCGAGACTCTGGTAGTGCTCGAGACAATCGCGCAAACGCAACCGCGTGCTTGGCGCGTTACCGTGTTCGACGACGCAGAGGACTTTCATCTCAATCGCAAGAGTCATTTTCCCACTTAGTTGACGCCAATTCCAGCGGCGAAGCTCCTTGATTCACTTCGGGCTGGTTCAGAAAATCGACATTTGGTACCTAGGCCCGGCCGGTGCCCCAGCGCCGATGAAGAAAACGCTCCCACGGCGAAAAAAGGATTTTGTCGGCGAGCAGACCAATTAGCACGATGACCAGCATGATTCCAATCACCTGGTCCATCGCGTTTAGCTCGCGTCCGTAATGAAGAAGATGGCCGAGCCCGAATCCGGTGAGGATCGTGACGTAAATCTCGGCGGCCATCAGTGATCGCCAGGCAAACGCCCAGCCTTGTTTCATTCCGCTGATCAAGTACGGAAGCGACGCCGGCACGATGACGTAGATCCATCTATGAAATGGACCCGAACCCATCGTTCGCGCGGCGCGCGCGTAGATGGGCGGCAAGGTGCGGACTCCGGTGTCCGTCGCGATCACGACTGACCAGACTGTTCCCATGATTACGACGAACAACATCGCGCCTTCAGTTTGGCCAAACCAAAGAAGGGCCAGCGGCACCCAGCAGACGCTGGGCAAGGTTTGAAGTCCCAGCGCAAGAACGCCGATCGTGTCTTCGAAAAACTTCGAGGACGCCGTCAGCAGCCCTAACGGAAGACCAATTGCCAATCCGATTACGTATCCGAGTAAGAGCCGTCGCAAAGTGACGAGTGTCGCGCTGAGCAACGTGCCGTCGCGCGCTGCACCAACGAGATAATCCAAAACCGCGCGTGGGGAGGGAAGCAAAACGGGCGACCAGATCTGTGCGCGGACGAGCGCAGTCCAAATCGCAACCAGCGCGAAGAAGAACAGAATTGCCAGCAATGCGCGCTTCATGACGTCGCTACCGCCATTTCTTTGTAACCCTTCAACACCGCCGTCAGCTTGGCCGCGTGTTGCGCGATTTCGATGCTGTTGAAATCTCGTGGACGCGGGAGTTTCACTTCAAAAACCTCGCGCAAACGGCCAGGCGTGGGCGACATCACCATCACCCGGTCGGCCAGACAGGCGGCTTCGCGGACATTGTGGGTCACGAAAATGATTGTCTTACGCCGTTTCTCCCAAATTCGTTGAATGTCGCCGTAAAGGTTCTCCCGCGTCATCGCGTCGAGCGCGGCAAACGGTTCGTCCATCAGGAGCACACGCGGATTCGGCGCGAGAGCGCGGGCCAACGCCACCCGCTGTTTCATTCCACCGGACAGTTCGTGCACGTTTGCTTCCATGAATTTTTCAAGGCCGACCAGATGAAGAAAGAATTTTGCAACCTCGCGTCTTTCGGAGTTGCGGAGGCCGGGCTTTAATTTCAAACCGAACATCACGTTGCCGAAAACATTCAGCCACGGAAATAGCGCCGACTCCTGAAACATCACCAGCCGGTGCCGTCCGGGGTTGGAGACCGGTTGATTGTCAGCCAGGACCTGGCCTTTATCGGGATGCTCGAGGCCGGCGATGGTATCGAGCAACGTCGATTTTCCGCAGCCGCTCGGCCCAACGATCACGATGAATTCGCCTTCCGCTACTTCGAATGAGACATCGTCCAGCGCATGCACCGTCTGCCGCTTTTGGCGAAACCATTTCGACACATGATCGACAATCAGCTTCGCGGGAGGAGGGCCCTTCAGCTCTTCTTGCAGTGACATTAAGGATTCTCGAACAGCTTCGACAAGTCCGGGGCGGTCTTGATGAATCCGGCGCGCACCGAATTCTGCACAAACTTTTCAACCGATGGCCGCGGTGTCTCTGCGCTAAACACAATCCGCTTCCAAGCAGCGGCAATTGCTTCCGCGCTCATGTCGCTTCGGGTTTCCTCTAACAGCTCCGCTTTGATCAATCGCTGAGCTTCTTCTGGATTTTTCGTGATCCAATCCGTTAGTTCGGCATGAGCTTGCGCGAACTTTTTTGCGAGATCGCGCCGTTGGTTCAGGAACTTCGCGCTCGAAACCAGCACTGTCGTCGCCGCGTCCTTTTCTTCAATGATCACATTTCCGGATGCTTCCTTTTCGATGCGCGTCAGCCAGGGCTCAACCGTCCACACCGCGTCGATTTTCTTTCCTTTGAAAAGTCCGAGCTGGTCCGGATTCGAAGTCGGGATCACCGAAGCGTCGCCGCCAAGCTGGGTGATCTTCAGGCCACCCTCGGTTAGCCACGCTCGGCACGAAATGTCCTGGGTGTTTCCTAATTGTGGTGTCGCGATTTTCTTTCCGCGAAAATCCGCAGGTGCTTTCAAGTTCTGATCCGGCTGAACGATCAATCCCGCTCCGCCGTTGGCCGCGCCCGCAATCAAACGGATCTCTGCGCCGTTCGACTTTGTGTAAGCGTTAAGCGCCGGTCCCGGGCCGACGTAAGTCAAGTCGATCGAATTCGCGAAGATCGCTTCCATTGCGCTTGGCCCGGCGTTGTAGACGAACCATTCGATCTTTGTGTCCGCGCCGATTCGTTGCTCGAACCAGCCCTTCCCTTGCCGCGACAACGCGTGAGCGATCACGCCTTGCGCGTGCGTGATATTTGGAAAATGACCGACCCGAATTTTTGTTTCGCCGGACACGATATTCACAACGGCCGCAGCGGTCGCGATCGATAAGGTTAAGATCGACAGTCTCATGCGCGAATGTCGACCTTGTCAGAAGCCAGACGCAACCACAATCGCCGACCTGGCGATCTCGAATTATTTCAGCGGTCGAGCGACCATTATTCCAGTGTCACTTCGATAAGTGTGCAGATAGGCAGATAAACGTGAATCGACCAGGACCCGTCCGTAATTGTGCGGAGCTGACGCGTGCATGAAGTGCAAGACTCCGTCGCTGGTGCGCAGCGCCAGGCCCACGTGAGATGTCGAAAAAAGTCCGCCATCGTGTGAAACGATCCCAATGATGTCCCCGCTTTGCAGTTTTCCTTCGATTTTCGCCACGCGGTTCTTTGGAATCTGGTAAAGCGGCCGGCGCGAAACATCCGCTTCCATCCGGGCAAGCGGGCCGAGTAACGACTTGTTCGCCGCGAGATAACGGTAGTGTCGCCAGCCGGAGGTCATTTCATGCGCCGCATGCGGCACGCTCGTTCCGCCAAGCTTTGTGGTCAGGTCTTCCACCAGTCCGCGCCGGTTATTGTCGTAGAGCCAGTCCTCCAAATAATGAAGACGCGAAAGATACTCCCCGGTGCAGACGCCCCCGCGGTAACGGTCGACCTCGATATAATGCAGGAAATTTTCCGGGGTCCAGTTTTCCTCGGGCTCGTTCAGCATTCGCGCGAATGCGAGCGACGTTTCGAAGAACGTCCAGCAATCGAGCCCGCTAAAATTTACCGACGGTGACTCAATTCGATTGTCGATTTCGAGGGTGTAGGACTTGTAGCGAGTTCCGGTCAACGCTTGGCCGACCGCCGCTGTCCGTTCGCCAATCGGCAGGGATTTCCAATCGTTTTCTTTCGCCAACGAAAGCAGGCGATGAAACTGGGGTTCGCCCTTGAAGATCGTCTTAAATGGCAGCCGAGAGTCAAACGCCATCGCTGTCGCACAAATCAGAAATATCGGAACAATAATCCTCAAAGCCCTCATAGTGTCGAAAACTGAAATCGAAATTGTTGTGCGATCAAGTCTTGGTCACTCGGTCGCGCAATGAATATACACGGGACTTTAGAAATTCTTTCGGTCTTTCGCCCCGGATCGGTTTCATGAAATAGCGCAGTGAGCGCCGGGCGAGCCGCGGCTCGTAGCCGAACTCCGGCATTAAATCGCGGCAATGCCATTCCACCCAACCGACCTCGTCTTCGTGCAACTCGTTTTGCCAGCGCGTCACCGGCGCAGTGCTGATCTCAGCGAATCGCGTCCCGGCGGCAGAGTTACCCCCCCAGGAGCGGCCGACTTTCGTCGGATTGAGGACGATCTCTGGATCGAAACTGATCTCAAGATAATCGCACACCTTTTGCATTGATGTCTTTGGATCGAGCGCGAGGTCTTCATAGCCGACGACCAGGCCCGGAAATTCTCCACTGCGGATTCTTTTCGCCAGTCTCGCGGCCGCGCGCCAGTGTGCCACCACGTAGTAAACCGAGAATCGTCGCGTTTTGCGGGTGTGCTCGAGCGCGATCTGCGCCGCCAGCAGTGCGCGAGGGTCGCGCATTGTTAAGAGGAGTTTCGCTTGCGGGAATCGGTCGAAAATTTCCGGAACGTAATTTCGATTCGCCGGAGTTTTTTCCACCCACCGTTTCACTCGATCGAGCGGGACTCCGACGACCTCAGCGTAGGCTTCCAGCATTAACACCAGCAAATCTCTTTTCTCGTTCGCCGGATCGAACGCTACTCGCTCGAATGTTTCCAAGAACATCTGTTTGGGAAATCCCGCGTAATCTTGCCGGCCGCGCATCGCCTGAAATCCGAACAGCACGTTCGTCCACGATTCCTTCGTGAAGTAATCGAACTGCGCGCGACGTCCGCAGTCACGATACTTCGTGAGGACGGTCGGGAAATAAGCGGTGTCCTGCGGCATGACCAGCAGCTCCGGATGGCTGTCGAGCAACGACACCAGCAGAGTCGTCCCCGATTTCGCCGCACCGGCGATGAAGCAAGCGCGCTCGTCGAACCGCAAATTTTCCATTGGCGCCAACTTAATCTTGTGACGTGCGCATACAAATTGATGATTCTGGATCCTTGTCGCTACGCAGCATCAGCCGTTTTTTGTTAAAGGAAATAGCCCAGCGCTTTAGCGCTGGGACTAGAGATTCGTTTTCGGCGGAGTGCCGTCCGGCACGAAAGAATTATTCTACCGTCCCTGCCGGGATTGGTTCTCGTATTCGTGGATTGACCCAGCGTTAAAACGCTGGGCTATTGTCTTCCCGCGATTACAACACTCAATATGACAGACGAATTGACGTTGCTCGCTAAATCTGCCGTCGCCACGCGTGCCGAAAATCTGTTGCCGGAATATCAGCGTATTATCGCGAACATTCCGCCCGAGGCCGGATTTGGCGGAATTTGGGAGAGCGAAATGTTCTTGTTTTATGCAGCGGTGAAATCATTTGCACCCAAACAAATTCTTGAGTCGGGACGCGCCCGCGGCAAGAGCACGCTGATTCTGGCGCGCTCTTTTCCAGACGCGCGAATCGTCAGCGTGGAGTACGAGTGCGAATCAGAAAACGCGCCTGCCGCCGAAACGAAATTGAAGAACGAATCGAATGTCGACCTTCTTTACGGCGATTCGCGGGAAATCCTGCCGCAAAGATTGCAGGCCGGCGACGCTGTTCTGATCGACGGTCCGAAAGATTTTCGGGCGCTCAAGCTGGCCGTCGATCTCCTTCGCACTGAAAAACCGTGCGCGGTGTTTGTTCACGATTTCCCGCCGGACTCGCCGCAGCGAAAATTCGTCGAGCGCAATTTCCCTGACGCGTTTTTTGGCGACGATCTGCTTTTTCAACGGTTCCAAAGTCTGGATATCGAACGCGATCCGCGCGCACGCGGTGTAGAGGCGGCCGTGTCGGCCGCAAGTCCGCGACGTTACGGAGTTTTCGTTTGCCTGTCGCCGCCATTGCGAGCCCTCGATCTGCCATCGCGTCTTCGGTTGTTCTTCTCATCGTAGCGACGCCGTGTCATTTCCTCAGGAGGCGCGCACGTCAATGCGGACAACCAAAAGTTGAATGTTTAGATACGACCCCGCTCTGTTTCCCAGGCATAGCGAGCCGGTTTGATTCGGGCCGTCACGACTTATATGGTTCGGTTCAGTGCCGAATCCTTTTTCGAGAAAGCGGAAGATCGTTCGCCACGCGCAGGAGAGCGGCGCGAAAAAATCGAAGCGAGTGAAGCTTCGACCAGGCAGCGATTGGACCAAACGCAATTTCATCACCAGTGTCTGGATTCCGTCGATTTTCACCAAACGTTCAGGCCCACGAAACGCGCGTCCGTTGTTTCCAAACGTGCAACCCGGCCAGATTTCCATTACCTGGATAGGTCACGCTTCGTTCCTGATTCAAACGCACGAAGTCAATGTCTTGATCGATCCGATCTGGTCGATGTGGCTCAGCGTGATCAAACGCCTCAAGGAACCCGGCTTTAATATTCATCATCTGCCCTCGATTGATTTCGTTCTCGTCACCCACGCGCATTTTGATCATCTCGATCGGCGAACGTTAAGGGCGATTGCCGCCGATCAGCCCATCGTCGTTCCGGTCGGCGTCGGGCGCCTGGTCCATCGCTTGGGATTCAACATCGTGCACGAGCTCGATGAATGGCAGACAATCGAGCTCGGTCCGCTTCGAGTTTCGCTCACACCGGCGCATCATTGGGGAGCGCGTTTTCTGGCTGACACCCATCGCGGCTTCGGCGGTTTCGTTCTTGGCGTGGATGGCCGGTCGGTTTTTCATTGTGGAGACACCGCCTATTTCGAGGGATTCAAAGAAATCGGCGAACGCCACAACATCGAGATCGCGCTCCTGCCAATCGGCGCCTACGATCCGCCGCTCGCTCGCGAAGTACATATGAACCCGGAAGAAGCCGTGCAGGCGTTCACGGAACTCAAGGCGAAAACTCTCGTGCCGATGCACTACGGCACTTTTCGCCTCGGTTACGAGCCGCTCGAAGAACCGCTCGAGCGTTTGCGCGAATCCGCGCGGGTTCGCGGCATCGAAGACAAAGTTCTGATTATGACCGAAGGAAAACCGGTCGTGCTATGAAGAAGAAACCGTCCAACGCTCAACGCCCAACATTGAACGTCGAATTCAGAAGCTCCGCATTTTGGATCATTGGATGTTGCGCGTTCGGCGTTCGGTGTTTTTTGCTCTAGATGCCCGGGCCGCGCTCCACGCGTTCGGAAATTCTCGGCGCCTCAATCGCCGGACTGATCGTCGTCGGCTTTGGCGTGCTGCTGCTCTGGCATGATCCCCTCGTTTTTTGGAACGACGATTATGAATTGTCGATTCTGCCTGTGTTTGCGGACGTCGCGCGCAGTTGGAGCGAAGGTCATTTTCCGCTGCTAAGTCCCTACTCCTGGGTCTGCAGCAATCTCGCCGGCGAATTTCAATACGGAACATTCTCAATTTTTGTAAATGCCGCCGTGGTCTTGATCTGGAAATTTCCGCTGACGTTTTGGCAACAGGCCGCTGCCCTTTCGATCGCGCATCTTTTTGTTCTGGCCGTGGGCGCGTTTCTGCTTGCGCGCAATCGCAATCTCTCCGTCTTATTGTCGATCTTCGTTGCGCTGATCGCCGCGTTGAACGGGTGGATTATTTGCTGGGGTGCGACGGATTGGTTTGGCGCGCTGGGCGCTTTCGCATGGTTGCCATGGGCCTGGTGGGGGCTCGAACGTTCATTGGATCGAAAACGCACTCGTTGGCGATTTCTTTGGCCGGTGCCTTTTGTCTACCTGCTCATCACCGGCGGATTTCCTTACACAGTTTTGATGCTGGTGCTTTTGATCGCGTGGCTCGCGATCAAGTCCCGCGTTGAAACGAAAAATTGGATTGCAGTATTACTGATGCTCGGCGGCGCAGCGTTGGGTTTTGGAGTATCAGCCCCGGCTTGGATGGCAATTCTAGATTACGCGCAGGGCTCAGGGCGCTCATTGCAGTCGGCTGGCGGGCATTGGCAATGGATCGTGCCGTGGCGCGCGTTACCGGCGTTCATTCTGCCGTGTTGGACTGTCAACTGGGCTGACTTTTCGACGCGTTATGTTCCTCACGCTGGAACTGAGCTGGCCTGCGGCCTGGCGGCTCCGGCCGCGCTCGTCGCCGGATTTCTTTGGCGCCCACGGCTGCTGCTTCGGCGAATGAAATGGGAACTGGTCCTTCTCGCGGTGCTGCTCGTGCTATGCATGATCCCGATGGCGGGCGTTTTTCGTTGGAGCTTCCGCTGGTTGCCGTTTTTTCATCTTGTGCTCGCACTTTGCGCTGCCGAAGTGCTGCGACTGCGGCCTCGTTTAGCGACCGGGTCTACTGCGTTCCTGCTCTTGATTGTCGTCACTATTCCGATGTCGATTTTCAACACCGGCGGAGCGAACGGCGCGACGTTGACCTGGATTTACTTTCAGATCGCCGCGATATGGGCGTTGTTCGAATTATTTCTGCCAATCCCCAAGCTTCGACGATGGGCGCCGCCGGTTGCGACGTTCGCGGTCTTGCTCGCAACCTATCTTTGCATTCCGACGAACTGCGGCGTGCCGAAATACAATTTTTCGCAGGAATTAACGAAGTCGGAGCCGTTGGACCGGCAACGTCTGTATCTAGGAGTCTACTCTCCAGCTGAATTTGCTTATCGACGCGAATATCGGAGTGGACCCGTCGGTCAGGTCGCGCGACCTGGGAGCACGCCGATGTGGGCGCAATTGCATTTCATTAATGGATACAGTCCAATCCTCGCCGCCGGTGTTGCTCGCGAATTAAAATTTTTCATTCATGGCGAAATTGACGGTGAGCTTGGACGATATTTGGTTGAGAACCAATCGGGCCCGGGCGGGCTACTCGAACAACTTGGCGTCGACGGAATTGTGATCGCTCCGGAAATCTCGGCCGAACCGCCGGCAGCGAACTGGAGGCTAAAATTTTCGAATAACGATGGGCGCCTTTACGAGCGAGTTGGCGAGCCATTTGCACGAGTGCGATCGGTTGCTTGGATCGATTCAATTCCCGAGCGCGAGTTTGTGACCGCCGGGATTTCGCAAACTATCGATTCGCGAAATTATGCCGAAGCGGAAATAGATGTTCCGTCTGGAGCAGAGTCCGCACTTCTGACTTTTTCGCGGCCGTACTTTCGTGGTTATCGGGCGAGCATCGGGAGTCGTGCGCTTCAGGTCGACTCATATCGCGGATTGTTTCCGATAGTCGAAGTTCCGGCCGGCACGCATGGCCGTGTAACATTGATTTATCGACCTTGGTGGCTGGTAACCGGTGGCGCATTATCGATCTTCTGCGCAGGAATCTGGCTCTTTGGAATTGTAAGGGCGGTGCGTGCACGGACGGCATGAAACGCTTTCCGTCGTTGGGCCATTCGCTCGCGCGCTGTGAATTCGCGGTCGCGATTTTGCTGACGCTAGTCTTGATTGTGTTTCACTTTCTGTTCTTTTTTCACGCCGGACCGCTTTGGCGTGACGAAATCAGCAGCTTGTCATTGGCTACCAAGCCGACATTCTCTGAATTCTGGCAATCTCTGACGTTTGATCCGTTTCCGGCGTCCTATTTTCTCGTACTGCGCTTGTGGCATGCGATCGGACTCGCTCAGAGTGATCTTGCGCTCCGAGGGCTCGGCTTGGTGATTGGCCTGGCATTGATTGGCTCGCTGTGGCTCGCGTCGTATCTGGCCGATAAATCTCCGCCGGTCTGGGCGCTTGCGCTGTTCGCGTTCAATCCACTGGCGCTTGAAGTAGGGGACTCTCTTCGCCCATACGGGTTTAGTTTGATTTGGATCGTCCTCGTCTTCGGTTTGATCGCGCGAATCACTTTTGCCCGCGTAACGAAAATCATCGCGCTTTGCGCTTTGATCGCCGCCATTCTGAGCGTTCAATCCAATTTTACCAACGCACTTGTTCTGTTCTCGATCGCAGCCGGCGCGGTTGTTGTGCTGCTATCCAAAAGGGCGTGGTCGAAACTATTCCTCGTTCTTGGGATCGGCGTGTCCGCCGCATTCTCGTTGCTGCCGTATCTGCCGATCATGCAAGCGACGAGGGATTGGTCGAAGATTCTGGCTAACGAGAACGACATCGCGAGCGTGATTGACGTCGCGCGTGACGCGATTGCAACTTCCGGCGTTTTTGCGCAATGGATCTGGCTCGCCCTGATTGTTGGGACACTTGTTGTCGCAGTTATCGTTACTCTTGTTCGACGTCGCTCAGGTGAAGTCGTCGATGTTGCGCGCGATCGAATAATCTTTGCTACGACCGTTTTGGTTGTCGCCGCCGCTGTTACTATCGGATTCCTTTGCGCAGCGAAGTATCTTGTTTTTCCACGCTATTTTCTGGCGGTCCTCGCCATTGGAGCGCTCTGCATTAATTCCTTTTGGAAAGCCATTCCAAATCAGACCGCGACTAGGACTCTGAGTTTTTGTCTGGCGTTAATTGTTGCGGCTACATCACTCCAACCATTGTCCGGGCGCGCCCACATGCGAATGACGAACTGTGACAAGATTTCTGCGGTAGTCGAAAACCGCGCGGGCCCCGACGATCTCATCATTCTGACCTCGCCGTTGTACGGCATTAGCTTTCAACGTTATTATCAAGGACGAGCAAATTGGATCGCGCTGCCGCAACTTGGAGATTTTTCTCTGCACCGCTGGGATTTGTTGAAGCAGGCAATCGCGGAGCCCGATCCGGTTCCGGATCTGTTGTCACGCGCGGAGAATGTTCTCCGGGCCGATCACAAAATCTTTCTCGTTGGCAAACTTGGGCCCGCGCCTGCGACTGAGCCGGAACCGTTACCCCCAGCGCCGAATAGTCAATTCGGTTGGCAAATGGAAGCCTACACCAATCAGTGGAAGTCGGAGCTGACTTACTCGATCGAGCACCGTGCCCGCCATGGTACGAATTTACCTGTCGGTGGGCAGGAATCCGTCAATCCATTCGAACATCTCGGCCTTTTTGAGGTTTCAGGTTCGCGCGAACCTTAAATTGTGTAGATCGCAACCGGTTGGTCGACGCCCTTGACTGGTTGCGGTGGAAGTTCGCGAAGCTCGACCGTTTGTTGCATCGCAGCGCAGGTTTCTTTGCTCACCAGGAGCGAAGTTCCGAGTGTTTTGTTCAACGCTTCTATTCGAGATGCCACGTTTACCGTGTTCCCGATTACCGTAAATTCCATTCGATCCGGCGAACCGATGCTGCCAACAATTGCCGGACCGGTATTGATCCCGATCCCGATTTGAATCGGATCCTCGCCGCGGGACTCCCTCTCCGCGTTTAGCCGTTCCAAAGTTTTTTGAATCGATCGGCCTGCGGCCACGGCGTCGTCGGCGTGATTGAGACTGTTGTTGCCGATTCCGAAGAGCGCCATGAAGCCATCGCCGAGAAATTTATTGATCATCCCGCCGTGCTCGCCCTCAACCGTTTCAACCATGACTCGGAGAAATTCGTTCAAAAGGCCGACCGCTTTCGTTGGAGACAAATGCGCGGACCGCGCCGTGAAGGAACGAATGTCGACAAACATGACTGTGATGACCTGCTCGGTTCCGCCCAGACCAGGATCGCGCGTCAAAATTTCTTCCGCTGCGCGGCGGCCCACATGCGCCCCAAAAGTTTGCCGTAACCGTTCCTTTTCGCGGAGTCCGGTCACCATGCGATTGAACTCACCAATCAAGGCACCGAATTCGTCCGCTCGACGCAACGGAACCTGGACGTCGAGCTGACCATGAGTGACTGCCTGCGCGGCGACCCGCAATTCATCAACCGGTTGGGAAACTGAACGGCCGATCAGCACCGCGGAGAACAGGGCAAAAGCGACACCAATGACTCCGACGAAGACGCCAAACAATTGCGGATTTGTCCCCGGCGAGGGCGGGGCAAAAAGCAGCAGCAATAGGGAACCGATCGGACAAATGCTGGCGGAGACCGCCCACATGAACCCGCGCATCCGCAAAGAGATCGGATGGATCCCTTGCAAGCGGTCAGGACGTGCGTCGCGGAAGAAAAGCGGAAACAATCCCCACTGACTCGCCAATTCGATCAGGAAAAAACTATGTGTGGTCGCTATGAAACCGGAGACACCGAACGAGATTGGCAAGTGCCAGAACAACTGCGCGCTCTTCGGCCGCCCTGCCAGCGCAAGGCAAATCAAGAAAACAACCGCCCCGAGGAACCATGCAGCGCCGGAAATCGCTGCACCGTACCACGGCAAATGAACCAGCCGCCGTCGGATCGGATCAAGCTGGTCCGCAGAAATGTTCTCGCCGCTGGCAAGCCGTTGATAAGTCGGTCGAAGTGAAAGGATCAACCAAAGCCAGACTCCAACCGCGGCCGGATAAGCAACCGCATTCCAAATAATGACCGTCGAAATGAATCGTTGCTTCAAACCCGCTGCGACCAGCAGCGGATCGATAACGGTCATGTTGTACCAAATGTTGAACGCACTTCCGACCAAATGCGGAATGAGCGGCGCGAGTCCCGTGACCAGAAACGGATGTCGCTTCAAGGAAGGGTCCATGGCCTAAAGTAATCGAGAAGTATCAGTCGCCCGGGCAAGTTTTCCTTTCTTGTGTCGCGAAGCAGCGCCGGAAAATTTGTCATTTTTCCGAAAACAAATCCGCGATTCATCGGCGCGAACATGTCATCCTGATGACTGGGCAAAATGTATCGGGGCTTCAATTGTCGGACCGTTTCGGCAAAACGATCGCGACTGTCCGGCAAGGCAACTCCGAGGATGGCAAGATCGACATGTCGGATACCCGCATCGGACGGCTCGCCGGGAACTCCGCCAGAGTCGATGTAAATCCGTTTGCCGGCAGCTTCGATCACAAACGAGAGCGGCTCGCCGGCGACCCAGTCAGCCGCTTTCACTGGTTTCGATAACGATGTCGATTTTCCTGGAAACGGAACTTTTCCGAACAGGCGATCGTGTTGTGCCGAAAGAACGCGGACAGTAAACGGTCCAATTTTCAGGACGTTTCCGGGCTTTACCGCCTCGCATTCGTTCGGCGAAATTCCGACCGATTCGACCAGGCGAATCGCAGTCGGCCCTGCGAGCAACCGGCCTTGCTTCCGCCGCATGATCTCCGGAACGTCGAGCAAGTGATCGAAATGCGAGTGGGTCACGAGAATTGCATCGACGCGCGGACGAACGTGGCGGAGACCTTCGCTTACACGATTCAAATTTGAATCGATCCGCTCGTTCAGCGCACTCGCCCATAAACCAACGCGCGTGAAATACGGATCAACCAGCAGTGTGTGGCCATCGGTCTCGAATTGAAATCCGTTAACGCCGAGATAAGTGACGCGGATCGAATCTCTTTGCGCCGGCGAGGTCGGATCTTTGTCGGCAACGATGAGTCGCGGATATTTTTCGAGACCGGCATAGGCGAATTGAGCGAATAGAATCAGACCGCAAGACGCCACCTTCATTGCGGGCGAATTGTAGCGGCGGTCTATGACCGCCGAAATCTAAATAATCCGGCGCTCATAGAGCGCCGCTACAGAAGATCAATAAACGTCGCGTTTGTAACGTTTATCGGCTTTGAGTTTTTCGACGTAAGCGTTGGCCTCTTCAGGCGACTTGCCACCGCGCTCTTGCACAATTTTTCGCAGTGCGGCGTCGACGTCTTTGGCCATGCGTTTAGCGTCCCCGCAGACAAAGAACTGCGCGCCGTCTCCGTCGATCCATTTCCAGATGTCGGCCGCGTGTTCGAGCATTCGATGTTGCACGTAAATCTTGTGCGCTTGATCGCGCGAGAACGCGCAGTCCAGACGGGTGAGAATTCCATCCTGTTTCATTTGATGAAAATCATCGCGATACGCGTAATCGCATTTTTCGCGTTGCGCGCCGAAGAAGAGCCAGTTCTTGCCTTTCGCGCCGAGTGCCCGGCGTTCCTGCAAAAATGCGCGAAACGGCGCGATCCCCGTGCCAGGACCGATCATGATCAACGGAACGTTGCCGTCCTCCGGCATGTGAAAATGTTTCGCCGAGCTGGGATAAACCGGCATTGGAACGTTGTCCGCGCGCTCGGCCATAAAACTTGAGCAAACACCTTTGTGAACGCGGCCACGGCTTTCATATTGCACAACATCGACAATGAAATGCACGCAGTCGGGAAAAACCCGCAGGCTCGACGCGACCGAATACAGACGCGGCTGCAATTTGGTGAGCAGAGCAACGAATTCTTCCGGTGTGAATTTCGCTGAAGGGTGATCGAGGAGAAAATCGATCGCCCCTGCCCCCCACAAGTAATTTTCGAGATCGTGTTTGCGGTCTGGATGCAGCAATTCCTTCAACATCGGAGCGGCGGACGCGCGTTCCGCGATCGCTTTCAAAAACTTCGGCGTTGGTTGGGTGATCGAGTAATCGCGCAGTAAGGCTTCGCGAAGCGGCTTTGTCGTCTTTGCCGCTGTCACCGGCTCGTCGCCCTTGGCGCCAAGAGCATGAATGATTTCGTCGACCAGGGACGGATCGTTGGTTGGATAAACCGCGAGCGAGTCTCCGGGTTCAAAGCTCAATCCCCAGTTCGTCAGATCGACTTCGAAATGGCGTGTGTCTTTTTCCGAATCCGCGGTGCTCAGTCGCTTATTAACAACCAGCTTTCCGGGGAACGGATTTTGCCGCGTCCATGGCGATGCGGGCGCGTGTTTCGGTGGTGCACTGACTTCTGACATGGTGGATTCTGTAGCGGCGATTTGTAATTGCCGCAAATGTTTCGCTCTTCTTGAAAATAGCCCAGCGCTTTAGCACTGGGAAAACTGATGTTACAACAGGTCAAGTCCGTTAGGACGAAAGAATTCTTCTGCCGTCCCTAGCGGGACTTAACGGTTTCGAAAGCCCGAAAGCCCCAGCCTTGAAAGGCTGGGCTATTGTCAGCGGTGACGATGAAGATCTAGTAAACGTCGCGCTTGTAACGTTTGTCGGCTTTTAATTTTTCGACGTATTCGTTCGTTTGCTGTTCCGATTTACCGCCCTTTTCCTGGGCAATTTTGCGGAGCGCGGCATCGACATCTTTGGCCATTCGCCGTGCGTCACCGCAAACAAAAAAGTGCGCGCCTTCAGTATCCATCCATTTCCAGATCTCGTCCGCACAATTCAACATTTTGTGCTGGACGTACGATTTCTCGGACGAGTCACGCGACCACGCGCAATCGAATTTGGTCAAAAACCCATCGGTGTTCATCTTCTCGAGCTCGTCTTTGTAAAAATAATTACAGTGTTGGTGTTGCGATCCGAAAAAGAGCCAGTTTTTCCCTGTTGCACCGGTCGCTCTGCGTTCCTGCAGAAATGCGCGAAAAGGCGCGATCCCGGTGCCCGGGCCGACCATGATGATTGGCGCTTTGCCATCCTCCGGCAGACGAAACTTCGATGTGTTTGGAAAAACCGGAACCGCTCCGTCTTTTGCGCGCTCGGCCAGAAACGTCGAGCACACACCTTTGCGCATTCGCCCGTGGCTCTCGTAATGGACGACGTCGATTGTGAAATGCACCTGGTCGGGATGCGCTTTGAGGCTCGAGGAGATTGAATACATCCGTGGAAGAAGTTTGGCCAGCGTGTCGACGAACTCCTGCGGCGTCCATTTGATCGAAGGATGCTCGATTAAAAAATCGATTAGTTCCATTCCCCACAAGTAAGTGCCGAGATCTTGCTTGCGTTCCGGTTTCAGAAGCTCGGTCAACAATGGCGCGCCGTTGACTGCCTTTGCCACGATCGCCTGCAAAAATTTCGGAGTGGTCTGGGTGATGCGGCAATCGCGAAAGAGAACTTCGCCCAACGTTTTTTCTCCAGCGGGTCCTTTGACAGGTTCGTCGCCCTTCGCACCAACCTTCGCGATAATTTCCTCGACCAGTGCCGGGTCGTTCGTCGGCCAGACCGTCATCGAGTCGCCGACTTCGTAGTTCAACCCCCAGCCTTTGAGGTCGAGCTCGAAATGTCGCGTGTCTTTTTCGGAACCTTCACCGCACAGACTGCGGTTCACCGCGATTTTCGCCGGAAACGGATTCGCACGCGTGTACGGGCCAGCCATATCTTGATTCAATCAACCGCTAACCACGCTAAAAACACTAAAGACGTCAGAAAATATTTTGGCGCCATTTCGCGTATTTGGCGGATGCTTCAGCCGTCGTTGCCGATTGCGAGTGTCGGACAAACTTCCATGGCGCGCTGGGCGGCTGCGGTTTCGGTATCGCCTTCAGGTTGTTTTGTGAAATAAACGGCCGTTTCGTCGTCGTTGGTCTTCAAAAGCGCCGGCGCTTCCTCGAGACAGGTGCGACACATGGTGCAGGTAGTATCGACGTACCAGGCTCCCGGAACATTCAAAGGCTGCTTGCTATTTTTGTCCGCCATAGCGTGCGTTGTACTAAATTAAGACGCCGTGCGCAATCCCTTTACCAGAAAACCTCGAGCGCGGAGGAGGTTTAGCGCGGTGTCGGAATCACGCTCGGTTCGACTTCCGGCTCGGCCGGTGAAAGCATCGGCTGGGGCGAGGGCGTCGGGGTGGGAAGCGGCGTGAGAAGTTCACCGCTTTTAGTGGTCAGAACGCCGCCTGACATCGTGACGTCTTCGACGAAATACAGTTCGCCGTTGCGCCGTTCGAAGTCTTTTCCTTCGGCGGATGTCGATTTTCGATAAAAGCGTTCCATCTCGTCCAAGTGAAACGGCCGGGAGCCGCGTCGCCCAAAGACTACGGTTTGTCCGCCTGTTTCATCAACCACCCGATCGCGCTCGAGTCCCCGCGAAACACAAATCGTTTCGCCTTTCGTTGGATAGGTGGCGATTAATTTTGGACTCGGTCGCGGGCTGAATCCTTGCGCGCCGGGAACCGTGTCCGGGGAAATCAGTTGCACCACGCGCAATCCATTTCGTCCATCGGCTACCAGCGCGAATTCCGATGCGCTTACGCTGCCGATCTGGACCGCGCGAGTGTCGTTCAATGCGCCGCCGGCATTAAACATTTGGTCGAGTCGTGGACGCTCCGGATTTTCAATATCGACAATTGCGAGTCCTTCCGGCCCGTTCGCGACGTAAGCGTAAGTGCGCGCGACGTACAAACGCCCGGCGTGCGTGAGTCTTAGCGTTGACCGCGGAAGCGGAATCGGGTGGGACGGCTCGGTAAGATCGACAATCTTCAGTCCGTCATCGTCGGTGATGAATCCATAGCGAAACTGGATTGCAATGCAGCGCGGGTTTCGCAGAAAGCCGTTCGTAAGTTCGCCAACGATTCGCGGATGGGTCGGATCGCTGACGTCGATCACGAACAAGCCGCGTGGCGTTGTCACGTAAAGCCGATGGCCGGTCGCGGCGACAAAGGTGGCGCCGGTCAGCGCGCCGTTCGGATTGAATCGAACGGTCTCGCTTTCCTTCAGGAAATTGTCATCCGGATTTCCGTTAACCAGCGTTGCAGCATTACTGACGACGAGGCCTTCTTCGCGATCGGAGATGAAAACGTAGGCGTAAAACATATCGATCGGTTGCTCTTCGTTTTCGGGCAGGTGCTGGCGCGCGGGGTCGAGCGCAAGCGTGCTCGGCAGCGCGATGCTGGTCGCGTATTTCGTGTGAATACGTGTGCGTTGACCAAGCGGAGAGACCGGCGCGCTGACAATGCGCTCCGAAAACCCTTTTTGATCGATGTTGGCGACATCGAAAACTTCGAAGCCGCCGGGACCATTCGCGGTGTAGAGATATTCGCCGCGCAAGCAGATGTCTTGGATGTCGTGACCGCTGTGTTCGTAGGCCTCGGTCAGAATCGAATCGCCATCGACGTGTTTCTTGTAATCGGTGGGGTAAGCGATCGATTGGAGATGACTTCCGATTACCGCCTGCGGCTCATCCGGTTCGGTCCAAACGACCGCGTGCAATCCTTCTTTGCCTTCGCCGATGTAGGCATAACGGCCGAAGAAGTTCACTGTGCCAGTGCCGAAGCCTAGTAATTGCGTCATCCATGCGTTGTTATCGTTGTCTTTCGATAAGTGGCAGTCGGTGCAATTCTTGGTGGTGCCGACGCTGGAGGTGGTGTGGGGAAAATGCGGATTAAACGCCTGGCCGCTGTAACCTTCGGCCGAAAACGTCTGTTGCTGCGAATAAACCCATTCGCGATTTGCGTTTTGTGAACTGACCACGACCGCGCTCGACGAACGAATCACCGCCATTCGGTTTTTCTTCACGGTGCCGTCGATCCCGAGCATGAAAACGTCATCGCGCACTACCTGCGGGTTATAGGTCGTGTAATTTCGATCGGTGACGCCTTCGAACTTATTTTGCGGCACTCGCTGGTTCGCTTTCATCGGCAAATGACAGCCGAAACAACTTGTTGCCCAGGACGTGTGACAGATCTGGCAATCCATCGCCGAATTGTCATGCGCCAGATGCATTCGCCGCTGCCAATCCTGAACCGGGGACGGAGTTGCATCTTCAGGAGCGGGTTGGTCGGGATGATTGCTTAAAACGGCGGCACTATTCGGCGGTGCCGTGTGGCCCGGAAGAATTCCACCCCAGGTGGTCCCATCGCGACGCAGCGTTTTCGCGTAAGCTGACTTCGGATTATAGTGTGGCGACAATGGATCAATCGTATCGATCGTCTGGGGAATTTCCCAACGCACATCGGGCGACATGCTCGATTGCTGAAACAGTTGATTTCCTTCCCAACTGAAACGCGGACCGAACGGCGTATTGCTGGTCTTAAGCAAATCGATCTGGCCGGCGTTGCCGCTTGTGATCAACGTCGGCCGTTGATCGATCGTGCCGTGGCAATCAACGCATGTGATCGTCGTTGCGTTGCGCGGCTCGCCGTAAAGCATTCCGTTGCCGTGAACATCGACGTCAAAGTGGCAATCGCCGCACTGCATTCCATGCGCGAGATGCACGTCCTTGAGGTGCACCGCTTTGGCGAACTTTCGCGGATCGTCGTTGTCGATCTTGTTGTCGTCAAGATCGAGCAGATTGCCTTTGCGGTCGTGTTTGAAAATCGCGCGAAACACCCAGCCGTGTCCGTGATAATCGGCGAACTGGGTGTGTTTCAACTCCGGATTTAGCTCGGCGACCTGATCGAGAAAAGTTTTCTGCCCCCAAAGACCGCGCGCAGCCGCGGCCTCGGGATTTTCCATTGTCGATTTTACGAGCTCGGAGTCCGTCGGATTGTGTTGCTCCTTCGGATACATGAACTCGCCGTCGGTTTCCTGGTCCCACCAGGTGTAACCCAGGTACGGGTTCACAAAGAGATTTCCCTGGTGCATATGGCAGTTCATGCATTGGCTCGATGGAATCGATCGCGTGAACTGATGCATGATCGGATGGCCGCGCTCGGTTTTCGGAATCGATTCGTCTCCGGTGAAACTTAGGCCTTCGTGACCGAACTTGCTCCACCAACCGGAATTCGTCGGCGAACGATCATTCGCGTAAACGACGTGGCACGCCGAGCAACCGCTGGATCGATAATCGCCGGGATGATCGTTCGATCCAAAAAATCCGAGAAGGGGATCGTGCAATCGCGTTTTTTGTAATCCAAGAAAGACGGGATCAGTGCGATTCAATGTTCCAAGACCGCGCTCGGAGAGTCGGCGATCGGGGTGACCGTTTGGTTCTTCCGTTGTTGGCAGGCCTAACGAAAGGGGTTTGCGCCCGCCTTTTTCAAAAATGCGCAGAATGTTGCCGGGATTGCTGAGATTGAAACGCGGCAACGGCTCGATGAACGGCAGAATGCCATGGACTCGCGTATCCTCGGCCGTGACCGGCGTGTAATTGATCAACTTGAGTGGCGCCCCGTCAGCGGCATAGGCCTGGCCGAAACGGTAATTTTTCTCCGGATACGCACCATTATTATAAAGGGCAGCCCCCCAGAGCATCGCACCATGGTTCATCATGCTGTGATCGACGTTGCGAATGATTTCACCGTGGCAGAGTCCGCACGATTCCTCAGCAACTCGCAGATCACCGGGACTGACGAAGCGAATGAACTCCTGCGATTCGTGATTGAGCCAGGCGTTCGATTGCGGCGGGTTCGCCGACGAATTCCAGAACTCTTTGTTCTTCGGCAGGATGTGCGCCTGCTCCTTTTGCAGATGGCGCGCTGGATTTCCACCGTGACAATCAGTGCAACCGAGCACGACGTTTTGTTCGGCCTTGTGCATTGGTTCAACACCTTGGTGACATTCCAGGCAGCCGATGCTTTTCGCGTCCGCTTCGGCCTGGGTTTGATCGATCCAGTTTCGCCGCGGAATCGTGGCGGGCGGCGTTGTCGATCTTAGAGGAACCGAAATCTCAGGACCGTAACCTTCGGAGGCTCCAAAACCCAAATCCCAAATCCCAAACAAACACCAAGCTCCAGTAACCAAACCCCAATGTGGAAATTTGAAAAGACGTTTTGGAATTTGGAGATCGGAATTTCCTCGGTGCCTGGGTTTTGAAGTTTGGGATTTCACTTAATAAGTGAGCGTCAGTGTCACGATCGCGCTGTAGAGGAACGGATCGACGTGGCCGGGCGGGGGACTGGGATAACCGAAAACTGGGACAGTGTTCGTGCGATAAATGTCTTTGTAGCCCCAACGCGGAATTAGGAATCCGGCCCCGGCGGTGAGAATGACGTTGTCCGTGAGCAATGGTCGCCATTCAAAACCGGCGCTGCAATCAAGCCCGAAATCGTTGCTTGCGTGATTGGTGAACAACACGAGCTCGGTCGTTTCGGTCGTGACGGTGCGGATGTAGTTCACGTTGATGAAGCTCTTCAACTTCGGCAAAATGTCGGCGTCGAGCCCGTAGCCAAAAATCAGCGCGCCGGGATTTACGAAATTCGCCTGGCCTTCGGACTTGCTGGTCCGGAAATCGATCACCAAACTGTCGCGCTGTTTGAAATTCACAGCCGTGCCCGCGAGGTTGAATCCCTGGTGCGAGAAGTAGCTGAACGGTCCGCCGATGAAAAACGGGCGATCGAACACCGTATCGAAACCGGTCGCGGTCGAATCCGTTGGATTCGAATCGCCGCTCGCGTAGAAAATTGAGAACTTGTGACGCATCCAATCTTTATCGACTGACAGCTCGAGCGCACCCATTTGCGCGTTGATGTCGACACGCCGGCCGGCGATTCCATTCAAGCTGTCTTCGCCCAGAACTTGATAAAACGCGTGATCGATGTTGAGCCAGCCGATGTGGCCGTCGCCGGTCCATCCTAAGTAGTAGGCCTGCAGGTAATGGTCGGCCACGGTCCCGATGGGTGCGGGCCGGGTGAGGAATCCGTTCTTGTCGTAGTGGCGACTGTTGTTGTCGAAGTCCCCGACGAAAGAGAGCTCACCGGTATAACCCTTCCAGATCAAATCCTGACGGAAAATGTTTGCGACATAAACCTGCTGCGAGCGAGGCTCGAATTCATTCAGGTCCGAGTAGGTGTCCTTCTCGCGCATGTCGAACGCGGCGAGGTTGTATTGCCAGCGGTTGTTGTCGTAGTTGCCGAAAATGCGGATGCCGAGGTTCGTGTCGTTGAAGATAAAGCCCCGAAAATCGCTAACGAACGGCTGCATGCCGACGCGCAGCGAAATAAAATCGTAATTGTTCGAGAGATCGCGGAGATGAATTTCGGCGAAAGCTTCCTGGAGCGACCAGAATTCCTTTTCGCGCGTGGTCCCTTTTTGCGGATTCGGATTTACAACATTGTTCTCCTCAACGTCGATGTAGTTGTGATTGTAAACGCCGAGTATTCGCAATGCCCAGTCGATCGGCTTGAACGCGGTTTCGCCTTGGAACAAATCGATGCCGATCGAGAAATCGTTGGACCAAAAAAACTGGTCGCTCAGTCCGAAAAATTCTGAACTGTTCGGACGCGCGGTGCTCACACCGCTCGGCGTCGGCAGTTTGCGAACCTCAGCTTGGAAAAAATCTTCGGCAGTGATGTTCAGGAAAACATCCTGGCCGGCGATTGGCGCGTCGCCCTTCAGTTTGCTTTGCAGATACGGATGCCAGAGGTTCAATTCGGATTGATACGGCGTTTCCATGGATGGGTCGGCGTAACGTTTCCAACGGCCAAATCCGATGAACCAGCGGTTTGGCTCAGGCTGCGAGTCCGGCAGTAGACCTTCCCCTTGTTCGGACAGGGGATAGGCTTCGTAATTTAATTTTGTTCGTCGCGGGACCACCTCGCGCACGCCTTTCCGGGGGAGCTGAAGCGAACGCGGTAGCGCTTCCTGGCCGTACTCCGGTGTTTGCGGCAGGATCGGGGGAAAAAGTTCAGGCGGTTCCGTCGCTTCGGTGTGCTCGCGTTGCATCGCGCCGGGATCCGGATTGAACTCCGAGAGTGAGAGCGGTTCATTCTGTGCGATCAACGTTGTGTTCGCGATGATTCTGTCGCCCTCCAAGGAAAGAATGTCTTTTGAATCAACAACGGTGATCGTTCCGAACTGCGCGTTGTCGTCCGTGACGCGTTGAGTCTCTTCGTGAGCGATTTCAACCGTTTGACCGTGTAAGTCCGCGAGTGCGCACAGAAGCGCTGTGACGAAACCCATTGCCGGCCCGCGCAAACTGGCGCCGGCAAACGACGGAATTGACCAGCGCATGGGAGCGCGAGGATGATCGAAGTTCCCTCGTATTGGCAAGCCAACTGTGGCCATCTAGTCGGACACAGGATGACAACCGGGTCGAACGGGGTTTTTGCTGGTGCCCGGCGCTTTCGTTTGTCATAAATGGCGAACTCGCCGATGACGCTTCGGGTTACCCTTGCGGTTCTTGTTCTGAATCTCTTTTCGATTCGTCACTTACCGGCGCAAACGGCGCAGATGGTAAGCCCGTCGCCGGGGTCGACGTTTCCGTCCTCGAGCGTCACTTTCAACTGGAGTGCAGGAAGTGCGAGTGCCTATCTGCTGCTCGTGGGCACCTCGCTGAATAAAGGCGATATTTATACTTCAGGCCAGATCAGCGTTTTGTCGGCCACAGTCAGTCGCATCCCGACTGACGGACGCACGATCTACGTGACACTAGGTTCAAATGTCAGCGGATCGTGGAGCGCGAACTACTACACCTATACGGCTGCCAACTCTCTAGGTACGCCTACTCCAACGCCGATACCGACACCAACTCTAACGCCGACGCCAACGGCAACAGCGACAGCGACAGCAACGCCAACAGCGACACCAACGCCGACGCCGATAGCGACGCCAACAGCAACAGCGACCGCTACGCCTGTTCCTAGTCCGACTCCGCCTGGGCCGGATCCGCTTACCGCTGCGGACGTCCAGACAATCGTCCAGCACGCCGTTACGCGGGCCGTAAGCATTTCACCGAACAGTGTCATCGCAGTGGTCGATCGGGAAGGTTACGTGCTCGGTGTTTGGGTAGTGCGCGGAGGTTCGGCTACGCCAGGCGAGATCACTACGGCGGTTAGTAAAGCGGGAACAGCAGCGTACTTAAGCAGCAATCAAAACGCATTCACGTCGCGAACTGCCGGTTTCATCATTCAACAACATTTTCCGCCAGGTGTTTTCAACACAGCACCGGGACCACTTGTTGGCGTTGGGCTGTCGAACCTGTTCATCTCCGACGTCAATCACTTCAAAAAAATCGACATGGTCTTCTGCCCACCGCCCTATCCGCCGGCGACGATACCGTCGCCGGGCACTTTCGGGACGCCTATTTTCGGTACCTCCTTGGATGGTTCTCCGGGCGGCGTTCCGCTCTATAAGTCGGGACTCCTCCTCGGCGGGATCGGTGTGACTGGTGATGGCACGCCGAAGCCGTCTATTCCGATCATGCTCATGCCGCCGGTGTTTCCTTTACCAGGTTGCATAGGAGTTGTTCCGACAACAGGGAACGCGCGGGACGAAAACCCATTCGTATTGGTTAATGGCGCTGATGTAGATGAAGATGTCGCGCTTGCCGGGCAGAAAGGGTACGCGCCGTCCTCAAGCATCACTGCGGACAATGTTTTCATTGGTGGAATCCGATTACCGTACGTTTCTTCTTCTACATCTGTTTCAAGCACGATCACGCTGCAGGGAAATTATGATCCAATGTTTCCGCCGCAAGCGTCACCGGGACCGCCCCCCGGAATCGTGCCTTTTACTTTCGCAGGCGTTCCCGGCGAAATCCGGCAACCGATCATCGACGATCCGGTTCCTGGAACTATCAACGGCCAGGCACGACTGTCGATAGCGGACGTAAAAGACATTATCGGCTACGCTGCGCAGCGGGTGAAAATCACCCGGGCGGCGATTCGCTTGCCGATTGGTACCCAAATGCAGGCCTTCATCACGGTCGTAAACAATCCCAACGCGGACAATGCAACGCCCACCGTGCTGGGAACCTTTCGGACCGGTGAAGCGACAATGTTCAGCTGGGACGTTGCCGTTCAGAAAGCGCGCACTTCCGTCTTTTATTCGCGACACGATTTTCTCGGATTCGGTTTGAACATCGCCATGTCTACGCGCTGCGTCGGATTTTTGGCTCAAAGGAATTATCCGCCAGGCATTGATGGAAACAGCCCCGGCCCGTTCTATACAGAACAAGACAAACTCTCCGGATTTGCCGGAGCCGAGCCGAATCTGACATTCGTGGCTACTGCGGACACCAGTTCCCCCCCGCTGCGTACTGGTATCCGGACGGATTTGCCGAACGGCATCACAATTTTTCCGGGCGGAATTCCCCTTTATCGCAACGGGGTGTTGGTTGGCGCGATCGGAATTAGCGGCGACGGGGTGGACCAGGACGACATCGTGGCCGCGTCCGGAACGCACGATTTTCTCGCGCCTAATGCGATTCGCTCTGATCAATTCATGTTCCGCGGCACGCGCTTGCCTTATGTGAAGTTTCCGCGCGATCCCGGATTGTAATCTTCTGTGCGATCGGGCGGTTGCGGGTTGTCAGGGCAACTCTAAACTCCCGCGAGCGTGCTCGAGTGCGAATGGGCGCGCTTGGACATGCCTAACGAATACGAATCGCCAATTGGTGACCGCCCCGAAATTTGCGGCGCAGTCATGCCGCCGGCGCCGAGGCACGATCCCTACGCTGCATTTCGCTCCCGCGGTTTCCGATTTTTCACCACCGGCAATTTGCTGTCGATTATCGGCCGGCAAATGCTGGCCGTTGCGGTCGAATGGGAAATTTATCGGCGCACCCATTCCGCGACGGCGCTTGGGCTGGTCGGGCTCGTCTTCGCGATCGCGATTGTCGGTTTATCGTTACCGGCCGGACATCTCGCCGACAAGATCAGCCGAAAGCAAATCATTCTTGTCGCGCAGATTTTCAGCGCGATCACATCCGCGTTGCTTGCATTCGTTTCGTGGCAGCATCTCGCAATTCCGCAGTTGCCGATCCTGCAAGCGTGCAATCGTGCTCTTACCACGATTGCGGGGATCTTCGAGAAGCACGACCGATCGTTTCACTTCGACGATGCTTCGATTCCGATCATCTACTTACTGCTCTTTCTTGGTTCAATCGCCCGCACATTTTCCTGGGCAGCCCGGAGTTCATTTTTTCCAACGCTGGTGCCGCGTGATGCGTTTTCGAACGCGGTGACGTGGAACAGCAGTGTGTTTCAGATCGGGTCCGTCGTCGGTCCGGCGTTGAGCGGTTTTGTGGTTGCGAGACAGGGTTTTCCGATCGTCTACGCGATCGACGCAATCACCTCGACATTATTCTTTCTCCTGGCGTTGCCGATTCCTCGCGCGCCCCAACTGCGTCGGACCGAGCAAAGCACCGGGCGAAGTTTGGCAGCCGGAATGGAATTCGTGTTCAGCAAAAGAGTAATTCTGGCGACCATCACGCTCGACTTGTTTGCGGTGTTGCTGGGCGGTTCGGTCGCCCTCCTTCCGATTTTCGCCGATCAAATTTTGCATTGCGGTCCCGTAGGTCTGGGTTGGATGCGGGCAGCGCCGGCGGTTGGCGCGTTTGCAATGGCGTTGGTGGTTGCCTATCTGCCGCCGATGCGAAATGCCGGCAAATTGTTGCTCTGGTGCGTCACCGGATTCGGAGCCGCAACCATTGTCTTCGGATTATCGAAAGCGTTTTGGCTTTCGTTGCTCACGCTTTTCATCGCCGGCGCGGTCGACAGTGTGAGTGTGATCATTCGCGGTTCGATCGTTCAATTGGTGACGCCGGACGAAATGCGCGGTCGAGTTTCGTCGGTGAACAACATTTTCATCGGAACCTCGAACGAATTTGGCGCACTTGAGTCGGGATTGACCGCCGCTTTGTTCGGTCCGGTTATTTCGGTCGTTGGTGGGGGAATCGGAACAATTCTGGTCGTGCTCGGCGCCGCCTGGAAATGGCCGGAAATCCGCAAGATTGGCGCGCTGGATCGAAATCTCAGGTAGGGGCGATTGACCCAATCGCCCGTGGCGGTTCGGTGAACCGCCGCTACCTTAAAAGCCAATGAAAGTCGCGGCGGCCCAAATTTCCTGTGCGCTCGGTGATTTCGACGCGAACATTCGCAAGATTCGGGATTTTGCGGCTCGCGCAAAAAAGGACGGCGCTGATATAGTCGTATTTCCGGAAATGTCCGACACCGGTTACTCAATGCCGGTCATCCAAAAACACGCCAAGCCGTGGAAAGAAGGCGCAGTTGGCGAAATTCAGAAGATCGCAAAAGGAAATTCCATCGCGATTGTCGCCGGAATTTCGGATCGCGAAGGAGACTCCATTTTTAATGCTCAGGTTCTGGTCGGCGCGAATGGAGATGTGCTTGCCAAATATCGCAAAACGCATCTGGTCACCGCTGCGCCGCTCGATGAGCGCGTTTGTTTTTCGCCCGGAAACGAATTTGTGGCGTGCAGGATGGGCGATTTTAGAATTGGGCTGAGCATTTGCTACGATCTGCGATTTCCGGAAATGGCCCGCACCCTCGCCGTGAACCACTGCGCAAACGTGATTGTGAATTCATCCGCATGGCCGGTGGTGCGCGCGGACCATTTGCGAATCCTCGCCCTCGCACGCGCGGTCGAAAATCAGAGTTACTTTATTGTTGCCAACCGCGTCGGGACCGACGAGGGCGTTACGCTGTGTGGCTCTTCGGTGATTGTCGATCCTGCAGGAAAAGTTCTCGCTGCAGCGTCACCGGATCGCGAAGAACTAATTGATGGAGAGATCTCTGGCCTGGTCATCGCTGATGTCCGCAACCTAGTGCCGGCGTTTACCCATCGTCGTGGTGAGTTGTATAAGCTGAACTGAAGCGTCCAATTGCGGATGCGCACTCGATTTAATATCGGAATGAAAACGAATCGTATCTGTCTCGCTCTTCTGGTCGCGCTGGCGTTTTCAGGCGTTGCTCGGGCCGAAGAGAATTCGACGCCGCAACAAGTGTTCGACGGGATGCGGCAGAGTTTTCAGGCCGACAAAGCCAAGGGCGTGCACGCGAAATATCAGTGGAACCTTAGCGGACCAAATGGCGGCGACTGGTGGATCGACGTCGAAGACGGAAAGTTCACCATGGGCAAGGGCAAGATAGACAGCCCAACGGTCACATTCATCACTAGCGACAACGATTGGGTGGCGATGTGCAATGGCAAACTGAAAGGTACGTGGGCCTTCATGACGGGACGATTGAGAGTCCACGGCCCGCAGTCCGTGGCGCGCAAGCTGGACGAAATTTTCCCTTAAAACTTCGCTTCTACCGCCAACCTGACGTAGGGGGCTGGATCGGTTTTTACCGATGCTTCGGCGCGGAAGAAATCAAAATCGCGTCTAACCGTGGCGCCGACATCGAGCGTGATGTCGAGCGGTTTGAAATGAGAATATGTCGCCTGCACGCCGACACGATCTTCACTGTATTGGACAACCGGGTCGTGGACCTGAAGTTTGCGCAAGGGCGTGACCACGTCATCCGTCCGAAAACTTTCGTAGTAAAGGTTTCCGGCGATACGAAATTCCCAGTCGTCGTTCGGATTGTAAACCAGCGCCGGTTTCGGAAACACGCCTTCAAGACGCAGATGATCGGTGAAAAGCCAGATCAATCCGCCGCCCGGCGCGGCAATTGGATTTGAGTTGATGGACCCGCCAGCGCCGATGACTCCGAAAATTTTGTCCTTTTTCAACGGAAACGAGACCCAAACTTTCCAGGGAATATCAAACGCATCACCATTGGCGTGATTTTCAAAATAGAGGCCGGGTTCGAGATCAATTCCCGCGCCGGCATGGTCATGGACAATGTACTCATAAGCGATTAGCGCATGAAATGTCTGCAGATGGTCGGGCAAGCCATTGTTTCCACCTAATACCAGGCCCGTCGGGGAGAGATGATTAGAACCGTTGTCCCCGCCGAAATCGAATCGCTCGTATTCGGCACCGAGCCTTAAGTACCAGTTTCCGGTAATCAAGAATCGGTGCGCGTAGCTAATGTCGTTATAGATCGAGTCGCCATCGCCAAACTGGCCGTTGTACCTCTGGTAATCACTCGTTCCAGTGTATGTGGTTTCGTAATTGAAGATCTCGGTCGAATTTTTATTTTCATCCCGACTAGGTGAAGGAGCCGGTTGCAATTCCATACCGGTTCCGGCAAAGACGGCGGGAACGAAACAGAACAACATCAAGGTCAAGGGAAGGATAAGGCGATTCATAGGTTAAGCGGCGGTCTTGGTTATCGATCTTGTGTTCGTATCTGCCAGCAAAACTCCGTGTATCTCATTTCGGCATGGGCGGCAAGTGGCGAGTCGCAGGGAACAGACGCCGGCTGTTTAGCATTTGACGTGCTTGCGGTCCGCACTAAATTCTACGGCCCGCCTGTGATAAATCCCCCTTTAGCATTAGCGAATCCGCTCGCCGGAATTGATCACGGCGCCGCAACCTGGTTTCACGCCCATCTTACCCGCCACTTCGTTGCGGTGTTACGGGCGATCACTGAATTCGGCTCCAGCGAGTGGATCGCGGTCGTGCTTTCGGTTGCGGTCCTGCTGTTCATCTTCAAGCGCTGGTGGCTTTCGCTGGCAATGATGGTCGTATCCGTCCCGGGCGGAATGTTGTTGAACGAATTGGTGAAGGTTCTGGTGCATCGGCATCGCCCGTTCGTTGATGGCTGGTTTGTGGATTGGTCGGGTTACAGCTTCGCCAGCGGTCACACTATCGGTGCCACGCTGCTTTATGGGCAGATCGCACTTTTCGTTTTTCCTTTAATCAAGAGTCGGCGTGGCCGGGTTCTGCTTTTTTCAGCCGCAATCTTTGTTGTCGCGATGGTCGGATTCAGTCGAATCGCCCTGGGAGCGCATTACGTTACCGATGTCTTGGCCGGAATGTTTTTTGGCATGACGTGGCTGACGATTTGTTTGTTTGCCGCGCGGCCATTGCAACGAATCGCGATGCTGCAGGGCATTGAAAGTATGCTTCCGGAAACAGGTCCGGAATTAGTGCCTGTGCCGGTGGAAACCGACAACACAGTTGCGCCGCCGCCAGAGAAATCCGTTATCTAGGCTGGTCTTAGCCATCCACGAACACCCTCAGCGGCGTTCCGTGTTAGTATTCAACGGAGCATTTGTGTAATCGCGAAGCGTTTTGGCGTAGATGAAAGTCCCGAACAAAGTTCGATTAACTTTTTATCTGCTCGGTTTTGCCGGAGCCGCACTATTCACGGGATTGCTGATCCGAGAAGGCGCTGCTCAAGTCGGTTCCGCGATTGCCACCGCTGGATGGGCGCTTTTGGCAATCATTGCCTACCATTTTTTGATCCCAGTGTTTCTGGATTCGCTTGCCTGGTGGGTTTTGTTTCCGCGAGCGGAGCGGCCACCCTTGCGACGAATCTATTGGATGCGTTGGATCGGCGAATCGGTCAGCACGCTAGTGCCATCAGCCGCGGTGGGTGGTGACATAGTTCGCGCGCGTTTAGCAGCGATCAGCGGTACTCCAGTTGCAATCGCGGCGGCGACAGTGCTGGTCGATCTTACGCTGGGCGTTTTCACGCAGGCAGCTTTCACATTGCTGGGCGTTGCTCTTCTCGTAAGCGCCACGGGTCAGAGAAATTTTGTCGGTCCAACAATAATCGGCACGATCGTTGGCATCGCTGCGGTGGGCGGTTTCTATTTTGTCCAACGGCGCGGCATGTTTGGTTTTCTCGCTCGAATGATTGCGAAACTGGCGAACTCGCCGGAATGGCAATCGCTGGTCCAGAGTGGCGCGACGCTCGACGAAACTGTGCGATCGCTTTACGCACGGCGCGAGGCGGTCATTGCGTGTTGCGGATGGACGATTCTTTCGCTGATTCTGAACTCGGGAGAGATCTATATTGCGCTGTGGGCGCTAAATCTTCACGCCACGATCGCTAACGCGATCATTCTGCAAAGCATGGCGCTGACGATTCGGTCCGTTGCATTTCCGGTTCCGGGCGGGATTGGCGTCCAGGAAAGCGGTTACGTTCTGGTGGGCAATCTTCTGGGAATTCCCGGTGAGACGGCTTTCGCTCTGTCCTTGATCGCCAGAGTGCGCGAACTCGGCTTTGGAATTCCCGGGCTCATCACCTGGCAACTGGTCGAAGGACGGCGTTTGCTTCGCGCGCGAGAGGCCGTCGTCCCCTCATAGAGTTTCAGTTTGACGATAGCGCGGCTCAAATTCGCGAGTCGTTGTTTCACTTTTGCCGGGTTCGTGAAATTGGTCCGAACGCCCCACCAGATCCAGGCGAGGCCACCGGGTAATTCGAGCTGTTTATGAAGTTGGGCTATGACATCGTGATCACCGTAGGCTTGGAGAAATGTCGTAGCGAAAGGCAACCACTGGCGAGTAGGCACAGTTCCTACCAGGTCCAGAAGGAATACGAGCAGGTCGTCCGCCTGACGCGCCGCCGCCGACAGCGATTTGTCATGATAGATTTCAAAATCGATGAATCGGGCGCGATCGGCTTTCGCATCGTAAATTAGATTCGTGATGCTGGCATCGCCGTGCGACCATCGCCCGCGGAATTCGTCGCTCCAGAACTGGTGGGCGCGCCGAAACTCAATCGCCGCCGTGCGCAACATGTGTCGCGTCAAAGTCCCTCGGTTCAGGTGTTCCCATAAACTTTCACCCGGCAGCTTGTCAGCCACCACGTAACGCCGGCCGGAGGCATGAGCACGAAAGCGATCGCCATTTAACATCTCGAAGCAGTCGATTTCCCATCGACGCCAATCATCCAGTTTGCTCCAGAACCGAATCGGAATGTTCGCGACGCGAAAATAGAGATTGGTGAGGTCGGCCAGTTGCTCGCTGTGAAGGTTTCGGCGCTTTACCACGAAGGTACGACGGCCGCGCTTCTTTTCCCAAACGGCATTGATCGCGATGGCTTCGACCAGGCGCGTTGCAACGGTCGCAAGTCCGCCTGGAGCTTCGACAATTTTGCTAGCTGCCGCGAGTAAACCGGCTGGTACCAGATTTTCAACCAACGCTGCGCCGTCCGCTAAAATTCCCATTTTTGCCTTTATTTTGGACGGTTGTGGGCGCGCTGACTTCAAACGTTTCGCGATCCTGGATTTTCCCGTTCAGACTGTAATTGTGTCACCGACCTTCATCACGCGTAGCTCCGTTTTGACGCCGGCTTTTTTCAATTCCTGGCCGAACGCTTCCGGCGTACCCGTCAGCACCGGAAAGGTGGCGTAATGCATTGGGATAGCCGTCTTTGGCCCAACCAACTTCACCGCCTCGGCCGCGCCCACAGGGCCCATGGTGAAATGATCGCCGATGCAAACGAGCATGATGTCGATCTGGTTGTGATCGGAAATGCGCGCCATGTCGGAAAAGAACCCCGTATCACCGGTATGATAGATCGTTGGTCCGTTGCGAATGGAAATGACGAGTCCGGTCGGCATGCCTGCGGCAACCGGCGGAGAATTTTCATCTTTGCGCACGGTCGATCCATGCAATGCCGGCGTGAAACAGACTTTCAGCTCGCCGTCGAGCAAGGTGAGCTGGCCGCCGATGTGCCCCGTCGTGTCGGCGCCGGCTTGATTGCTTGGATAACCGAGAACACTTACGACCGCGGCAGACAGATCGGCGTTCGCTACCAGTTTCGCGCCAGTTTTTTTGGCGATCTTAACGGACTCGCCGACGTGATCGCCGTGTCCGTGTGTCAGCAGAATTAGATCGATGTTCTTCAGAGCGGCGAGTTCCTCCTTGCCTTTTGAGAAGAGAGGATTTTCCAGCCAGGGATCGATTAAGAACGTTTTTCCGCCGGGCGTCGTGACTTTGTAGCCCGATTGTCCGTACCAAGTCAGTTGCGTTGCCATGATCTCATCAAAACGAAAACGCGCGGTTGAGCAAAACATTTTCCTGAGCGAAAGGAACCGCGCATGGCCTTACCCGAAGATCACCTGTCGGCAACGGACCCGAGGATGGCTGCTCTCATCGCGCGGTCGGTTCGTTACAATGTGAAACCTGGCGAGTCGCTGCGACCGTTTGACGCGCTTGCCGAGTCGATTGCCTATCAACAACTGAGCGGGAAAGCCGCGGCCACAATCTGGAAACGCGTCCGCGCGCTTTATCCCCGTCGAAAGTATCTCGACCCGCGTCTGGTTTTGAAAACGCCGGACCACAAACTGCGCGCCGCAGGTCTGTCACGCAGCAAAGTGGCAGCGATGAAGGATCTCGCCGCGAAGACAATCGACGGGACCGTGCCTTCTGCACGCGCGCTCGCGACGATGAGTGACGAAGAGATTATCGAGCGCCTCATCTCTGTTCGCGGCATCGGGCGATGGACCGTTGAAATGCTGCTTTTGTTCGACCTTGCCCGGCCTGATGTGTGGCCAGTTCACGATTATGGCGTTCAAAAGGGGTTCGCAAAAACGTTCGGACGCCGAAAGCTTCCAAAACCAAAGCAGCTGATGAAGCTTGGCGAAAAGTTTCGGCCGCATCGCTCGGTCGCGGCGTGGTATTTTTGGCGAGCGCTCGACGCCCCGGAAAAAACAAATCGTTTCGACGAATAACGCCAGCGACGTTGACTTTGCCGGGGGCGCTCATTAAAACGCCAGTGTTATGGCGACGATTCACGTAAATCGAGGCGCAACGACTCTGGGCGCATTTCCTGAGGAACAAGTTCACGAGAGCATCCGCGCCGGCCGCTTTCTGCCGAGCGATCTTGGTTGGAGGCAAGGAATGGCGAACTGGCAGCCGCTTTCGCAGTTTGCCGAATTCGCCGCCGACTTTGCCGCGACCGCTTCAGCCGCCGCGGCGCCGCCGCCACAAACTCCGGCCACGCCGGCTTCACCGGTTCCCGTTGCAGGATCGTCAACTCCAGGGTCGCGAGGCGGATTGCCGTGGGAGCATCGCGATACTCTCGGATTCTTTAACGCTTTTGTGCAGACCGTCAGCATGGTTCTGACTCGCCCGACCGAGGCGTTTACGGTAATGCGCACGGAAGGTGGCATTGGTGATCCGCTGATATTCGGAGTGATTGGTGGAAGCATCGGCGCGATTGTTTGGACTTTGCTGTCGGCTGCGATTCACTCTCTGGGCTGGGCGGCGACACTCTCTCAGCAAAGTTCAATCGATAGCATGCTGGGCGCGAGCCTGGGCGGCGCGATGATCTTCATCCGAATCATTTTGACGCCGATTTTCATCGCGCTCGGACTGTTCATCTGGACGGCGCTTGTCCATGTCTGCCTCATGATGCTCGGTGGTGCGAACAAGCCGTTCGAGGCAAGTTTTCGGGCGTTAAGTTTTGCATACGGTGCGACTGCGCTGTTCGCCGTGGTTCCATGTTGCGGCGGTGCGGTCGCATTGGTCTGGGGATTGATCGCCGATTGTATCGGGATCAGCCGCAGCCAGGAGACGGACATCGGCCGGGCAGTTGTTGCGGTGATCTTGCCGCTCGTTGTTTGTTGCGGCGGAATTTTCATTGTTTGCCTGATGCTTGGTGTCGGCGTCGGAGCGCTGATGCAACAGAACGGGCATTGATTGCCTGATGCGAATCGTTCGCCGTCCACTCGCTCCGGGCGAGAATGATTACGAACTGATCTGGCTCTGCGTCACACTGGCTTCGCTGGGGCTGGCGGTGGGCTGGTTTGCCGTCGGCTTGCCCTGGCCGCACTGCGGCTTTCTTGCGTTGACGGGACATCCATGCGTTACCTGTGGCGCGACGCGGTGTGCGATCGCGTTTTTCCACGCTAATTTCTTGGGAGCGTGGAAATGGAATCCACTCGTGTTTGTCACGCTTTGCGGGTTGTCGATCTTCGATGCCTACGCCTTCACGGTGCTTTTAACTCGGAGCCCGCGGTTGCGGGTCACGTCTTTTTCCGCGGGCGACAAAACTTTTTTGCGGGTTCTGGTGGTCTTCGCGCTCCTGGCAAACTGGATCTACCTGCTGTCGCGACCGCGCGGCTGGTTTTGAGTTTGCATCAAATCGGTGAGCTCGGATTTTGTCAGCGCCCGCCACTGTGCGCTGGGCAAATTGCCGAGGCGCAAATTTCCAATTCGAATCCGCACGAGCCGTTTCACCTCGTAACCGACGGCGTAAAACATTCGCCGGATCTGCTGGTTGAGCCCCTGGCGTAGCGTGACTCGCAGCCGAGTGGGACCCAGCGCATAAACATTCGAAATGCGCGCGCGTTTACCCTCCAGCACAATTCCCCGCAGGAGTTTTTGCGTGTGCGCGTTATCCCAGTGTCGATCCAAAGTGACCTCGTATTCCTTTTCGATCTTGTACCGCGGATGGGTCAGGCGTTGGGCGAGATCGCCGTCGTTCGTCAGTAGCAGCAAGCCCTCGCTTTGTGCGTCCAGCCGTCCGATGTTGAAGAGCCGCGGAAACTTTGGCGGCAACAAGTCGAAAATTGTGTCGCGAGCATGAGGATCGCTGCGAGTTGAAACGAAGCCAGCGGGTTTGTGCAGCGCAATGGTCAATGCGCGTTCAACATGCACAAGTTTGCCGTCAACTTTGACATGATCGCGCTCACCCGGTTGAGCGCTGAAGTCGGTGCAGACCTGGCCATTGATGGTAACTCGCCCGTCGGCAATGAGTTCGTCACATTTACGGCGTGAAGCGACGCCAGCAGCAGCCAAAAACCGATTTAAACGCACAAAGAGGTTGAGTCGTTGAAAGGTTGAGTTGTTGAGAAGCAGTTACGGCATTCTCTCAACAGCTTAACGTCTCAACATCCTTTACGCGTCGGGCTTTGTCTTGGGCAGGCCAATGACCTTACGGCCTTCTTTCCATTGGCCGCGCTTCTTAAGCAGCTCGACGCGTTCGAAGCGTTTCAGGACGTTACGCTTGGCGACGATGGTGCTGGTTCCTCTAAGACTGCGATGCTGCGACATAAATTGGAAATGAGCGCCCAAGCTAGCGCGAAGCTGGCAATTTTCAAATGCCAGCGTCGCAGGTATTACAGCTGGTTGGTCAGGACGACGTGCGCTCCTGAGGTTGCGACCTGATGGTAGATGTGGAAGCGGTCGGTTAAAAGTTGCTGCCAATGCGGCATCCGTTCCTGTTTGATGATTAAATAGATTGCTTGTGGGTCGCCCCAGTGCCGTAAAATTGCGTCTTCCGTGATGGAAATCGATTGTCCGCCGGTGATGCGCATCTCGTCGTCTGCCGGCTCGTTCACGAGATAGAATCGACGGTGCAAATAGAAGACGAGGCTGCTGGCGTCATCGAGCTCGCCCTCATAAACGACAGCATCTTTTTCGGTGAGGTGCCGCTCCAGAAGACGCGAGACGTTCGCGAGCGAAAACTGTGGCCCCATCCTCGCGATTCCATCCGCCAGCGAAAGCCCGATCGGAATCATTCCAACACCCAACATGGTGATGCAAAGCTGAGGCCGATTTCGGGCAACGAGATAAAGAGCGATCACGGACGCGACAATCAAAGAAATCGCAATTGTCAGAACCATCGGACTCAAGGTGGACCAGGTTGTACTGGGAAGCTCTTGGAATGCGTCCCAGGCTGTCCAGCTGCCATCTTGACCCTCACCGGGAGTTTCGATTTTTTGTGCGAAGTGCGGTGGCCAACCCGCCACCCATCCCGTTGCGAGTCCGACGAGTCCGACTAAGCCCGCGCCTGCCATCTGCCAGTTTCGTGAAAGCCTTACCCATGCAGTCGCCGCGAAAATGGCAGAGGCGGTCCACATGTTCATTGAATAGTAATCTTGTCGCTGTCCGATCAGTAGAAGCGGCACAAACACGACTGCCATCCAGACCAAAGGTAAAGCACCTCCAAAACTGAGTTCGCGTGGGCGAATTATTTTCCGCCAACAGAAAACTGCTCCCGGACCAATTGCGATCGACCAGGGAAACCACCAAATGAGATGCATCCAGACAAATCGCGACCGTGGCACACCGTTATCACTGCCGGGGACATCGGAGAATGAGCGGACATGTCCGATCCATTCGACCTGAATTAGCTGACGCAGAAAACCGTGGAAATGCAGCTCGGTTGCGACGTACCACGGCACGAGCAGGGCGACGAAGATCAATATGTAGACCCAATGAAAGAGGCGGCTGAAACGCATCCGCGCTTCGCGATAAAATATTGAGAGCAACAGAAAAACCGTCAGAGGATAAACCAGACCAAGCAAGCTCTTGGTCAGGCAAGCGAGCGCACAGCAAATCCATAGGCCGAGAAACCACCAGCCGCGGCCACCCCGACGCTGGTAACCGCAAACACCGCAGAAAATGGCGCCGGCGATAAACGTGCTAAACAGTGGCTCGGGCATGAGAATTCGCCCAAGCACCGCGGTGCCGCAGCTACAGAGATAAATCAAGCCGGCAAAAAATCCGCGCCAGTAATCCGCCAGCTTTTCCGCGATCAAGAAAGTCAGAGCGACGGATGCGATCATGGCCAACGCGATCGGTAAACGTGCGGCCGCAGCGTTGACGCCGAAAATCTTGAACGACGCAATGATCAGCCAGTAGAGCAATGGCGGTTTTGGCAATCTGGGTAAACCGTCATTGGTGGGCCACAGCCATTGATGCGATTCGATCATTTCCCGGGCGGCGCCAGCGTACTGGCCCTCGGTGTGATTGTAGAGATCGCTCCAACTGATTGTTGCCAGATGCATCAGCGCCGCGAGGGCAATCAGAAAAACAAAAAGGAAATGACGCAACGGCGGCGGACTCAACGCCGGCGGTTCCAGCAGCGCGTCTTCGATCGTGAACGTTCGGGTGCCAGCGGTCATTTTGAATGCGTCAGGCTGAAGGAACTTCCACTCGATATTTTTCCCACGCACTCGGTAACGGCAGCAATTTGGCCGCCGGCAGCTCGATCAATGCCATCGTTTGCCGGCAGTTAGCGATTACCATTTCGTCGGAAGGCCGCGTGATTTGAAACGCGCACCAGAATCGGGCGCGCTGCAATTGATCCAACCAGCCATCAATCACCAAACGATCGGCCAGTTTCGCGGCCCGGCGATAATCGATTTCGGTGCGAACAACGATGGGATACCGCTGAGTCTTCGCCATCTCGGCCAGCGGAAGGCCGAGCTCTTCGGCGAGCAGTGTTCGCGCGATCTCGATGAAGCGGAGATAGGCAATGTTGGAGACCACGCCCCCACAATCGGTGTCGAAAAACATCACCTGGACTTCGGTGCGAATGCGCGGCTGCTTTCGATTCATCGTAAGATCGACATCATCGCATTTGCGACTTCTTGCGTCGTCACTTCTTTCATGCACCGAAAGTCGATCGGACATTCGCGCAAAAAGCAGGGACTGCATTCAACATGATGTCGGACTACGACGTGACTGTCGCCGAGCGGTCCTGTTAAATGAGGCTCAGTTGAGCCAAAAATCGCGACGACCGGCACTCCCAGCAACGCCGCGAGATGCATTGTGCCGGTATCGTTGGTCAAGAGCGCGCGGCACTCGCGCAATTCCGATATCAACTCGTCCAATGTTGTTTGGCCGATTCGATTGACGCACTTGTCGCCAAGTTTGGCGGCGATAGTTTCGCCTGCAGCCTTATCGTTTTGTGTTCCCAACAAAATCCATTTCGCGTTGGATCCGTTTGAAACCGATTCGGCCACCTCGGCGAAACGTTCCGGCAACCAGCGTTTAGCCGGTCCATACTCGGCGCCCGGACAAAGACCGAGCGCGGTTCGACCTTTGACCTTTGAGGATGCGATGGCGCCGGTCAGTTTGATCGTGGCGTTAAGATCAACTTCCGCACCGCAGTCACCGGCAATGCGAAGGAAACGAAGCGCGTGGTGCTCAGGCGGGCCGGGCCGGCGCAGTTCGCGCACAATCTGATTGAGTAGCCAGGCCCGGGCGTGTCCGCGGTATCCAACTTTTCTGGGAACAAACAACACTTCCAGCGCTGAGCGGAGCGAATTGGGAAAGAGGATCGCTACATCGAAGCGCGGTTGTCGTCTCACCAAGCCCATCGCGGTAAAAGGGGACTTGCCGGGCAGTGACAAAACCTCGTCAACTTCTGGAATCAGTTTCCACATCGACGCAATTTTTTCAGGCACTAGAACACTAACGTGCGCGTCGGGACGGCCCTTCTTGATCGCACGAACAGCCGGGACACTCATGACTGCGTCGCCGAGCCAGTTACTGCTCCGGAGCAAAATCCGAAACGGTTTCAATTTCTCCGCGGGAACATTCTTCGGCAGGTAAACGCCGCGTTTGTAGCGGGTGAGAAGAAAATTCGGGCGCGGGGTCTTCCATCGATTGTGCACCCAGAACCCGTCTTCGGGTGCGCGACGTATCTGTTGTTCGATAATTTCGTTTATTTTTGAAGTCAGGGCCTCAATCGAACCGTCGGCAATATCGAAGCGCTCGGTGAAAACCATCCGCCACTGCGCAGTTCCGGTTGTGTAAACCGCCGCGGCGATCAACGCCGCGCGGCTTCGTTTGGCAAGCAAGGCCGGCAGCGGGGACGTGGAAGCCAGTTTCCCGAAGAATGGAGTCCAGATCCCCTGATCCCCTGCGTGTTGATCGCTCAGAATTCCGACACCGCCGCCCGAACGCAGCAAGTCAATGACTGGCTGAAATCCTTCTCTCCGATCGAACAACTCCAGTCCAGTCCGGCTCCGGCTCGCCCGGACATGCTCGTCGATGAAGCGGTTGCCGAGTTTTTGATATACGCTCGCGTTACGCACGAAACCGACGAACTTCGGCATTAGAGGCGCGAACAATTCCCAAGTGGCCAGGTGACTCAGCACCAGCACAACCGGCGTGCCCGCCCGGAACTCACCGGCCATCGCTTCGATGTTTTCCACCGTGACACTTTGCAGAATTTGATCGGGTGACAGCCGCATCAGCTTCACTGTGCAGAGAAGATTTGCGCCCAGTCGTTGAAAATGCCGGCGAACGAGGCGGCGCATTTCGCGTGGAGACTTCTCGGTGCCAAACGCGATGTTGATGTTGCGGAACGCCAGTCGCCGATACTTGCCAAGAACAAACCAGGCACAAAAGCCCAGCGCATTTCCAACCGCGAACGCTGCGCGCAACGACAGCAGGCCAATCAGGGCAATTCCTGTCCGATAAATAAGATAAACGAAATACTCGAGCATCAATCTCGGCCCACGCGCTCGCCGAACGCGGGACAGCGTAAATTTGCCTGAGCGGCGCTGCAATGAATATAATGTGGCCGTTGTTGCATTGCTTCGTTAGGCATGTAAGCGGCTTTATCGAATGAAAATGAAAAAGGACATCTGGCTCGGGCTGAATGAACGCGCGCGTAAGTCACTGGTCTCGCGCGATTACAAGACGGGCCCGCTCGCGCAGCGGATTTCCGATTCAGGCGTGGATGCGGGCGACCTCGTCGCGCCCCGTGCCAGGGCGGAATTGAAAAAGGTTTGGATTCCCGGAGTGGAGATTTTTTCGAGGACCGTTTTCCCGCAGCGGCACCGAGGCAGTTTTGGCGAGTTGGCCCGCGAGTCGGAAGGAATTCTGGGCAAGATCGGCCTGCGTCCAAGACAATGGTCGGCCGCGCGCATGTTCGCGAATAGTGCCAAAGGTTTTCACATTCATCCGCCAAGTATTCCGGACGACACAACCGCAGAGAGATGGCTGCGGCGTTTGTTTGTCATGCAATCGCAGAAATATTCGCTGCGTCCCTACGACCGCGAGCAATGGGACGTCATGTTTGTCCTCCAGGGTCGGGCCGAGATTTTCTTGCGCGATGCGCGCGCCGGTCTTCCCCAGCAAACCATGCGCTTCTTCGTCGATGGAGATAACCATCGCAGCCGCAACAACGTTGGGATCGTTATTCCTCCGGGCGTCGCGCATGCGATTCGCGCGGAGGGGTCGGAGGACGTCATCATGGTCTACGGAACGAGCACAACCTTTCAGCCCGAATTTGAAGGCCGTATAGCCAGTGAAATTGAAACTGCCGAACTGCCTGCATCGTGGCGAAAATTTCTAGGTAGCGGCGGTTGACCGAATCGCCATGGCGATTGAGGTCAATCGCCGCAACCTGCATGAAGCGCCGCTTCGATCCCGGCACGCTCGAGTTGATGGACCGTCCACAACCGGTCTCGGTTGAACTGGAACGCGACCTCCACAATATCCGCCGATTCAATCGCTGGTTCGGCAGCTATTCGTTGATTTCATTCTTTCTCCGGCAGTGGATAGATTCCGGTGCGCGATTGCGCATTATCGATCTTGCGACTGGCTCTGGAGACATTCCGCGATTGATCGCCGATTATGCACGCAAGGTCGGCGCGGAGGTCCAGATAGACGCGCTCGATCAACAGTCTGCGACGCTCGAGATCGCAAAAAGGCTAAGTGCGGATTATCCGAACATTTCGTTCGTGACGGGAAATATTCTCGAATGGGATGCGGCCGAGCCTTATGACGCTGTGTTTTGCACCCTGGCGCTTCATCACTTTAGTGAAGAAGACGCCGTGCGAGTGCTGCGTCGCTGCAGCGATTTATCGCGGAAGTTCGTCCTCGTTTCGGATTTGCGCCGCAGTTGGATTGGGACCATCGAGGTCTATCTCCTGACGGCCACGGTCTTTCGCGAGCCAATGACCAAGTTCGATGCGCGGCTTTCCATGGCTCGCGCATTTTCGCTTTATGAACTGGGCGAGCTGGCGAAGCGGGCTGGCTGGAAAAATTTCGGGCTCCGATCCTTCAAATTCGCGCGGCAGGCGATCTGGCGGACGTCGGTCTGACATCGGCCCGCATTTTCGTGAAAGAAATCGCGCGCTCACACGTAGATGAACCTATGAACGAACAATCATCATCTTTCGCAGTTCGGGGTGTGGCAGTTGTCATCGCGTCACTGCTCCTGGCCGTTGGTATTTCAGTCGGTGGCTCTTTCGTCGGCGACGGGATTTCAAACTGGAACAGCGGCCGTCGTATCATCGTGGTGAAGGGACTTTCTGAACGCGAAGTGCCCGCCAGTGTTGCCACCTGGTCGATCGGTTATCGCGCAACCGGCAACGACTTGAACGCGATCAACAAGAAGTTGAGCGAGAGCACAAGAACCGTGCTCGCGTTCCTAAAGACTGCTGGTTTCGATGAAAAGGATGTCGCTGTGCAACCGCCCGCGCTACGCGATGCCAGCATGGAACTGCGTGAGAAAGATGTGCCGCCCCCGCCGGAACGCTATCGCGCGGAACAGTCCGTTTTGCTACGAACCTCGAAAGTGGATTTGATCAAACCTGCGCTCGCGTCGGCCTCGACCTTAATGGTTAACGGCGTTCTGCTGTCGGGTGGATGTCAGCCGAACTACGTTTACAATCAGCTAAACGAAGTGAAGCCGACCATGATCCAGGAGGCCACCAAGAATGCGCGCGTTGCCGCCGAGCAGTTCGCCCGAGATTCGCAAACGAGTTTGGGGAAACTGCGGAGCGCATCGCAGGGCTGGTTCCAGGTGGAAGATCGCGACGCAGCGACGCCGGAACGCAAGTTGGTACGTGTGGTGGTCGACGTCGACTACGAGCTCCATTAACGGTTCGTCGGGTGGGATTGCCCGGATTCTTTCTAATTCGCGCGGCGTTCGGGACTAGTTCATGGTTGCGAGGTGCAAATCGTCACCGCAATTGCGAAGGTTCCACCCCATAACCGGGCCGGACGCCGTGTGCTCGTGCCGACAATGGGCGCGCTACACAAGGCGCATGGTGAATTGATTCGGGTCGCGCGCGAGAACGCGGGGAAAGAAGGAGAAGTAGCGGTCAGCATTTTTGTAAACCCCCTGCAATTCGAGCCCGGCAGCGACTTCGAACGCTATCCGCGTCCGGAAAAAGATGACGAAGAACTTTGTCTAGAAGCGGGCGTCGATCTCTTGTTTCGGCCGAGCGCGACGGAGATGTATGCGGACGATCGGTCGGTTTTTGTCGAAGAGAATTCACTCGCTAACTTAATGGAGGGAAAATCGCGACCCGGACATTTTCGGGGCGTTTGCACCATTGTCGCGAAACTGTTCAACATTCTGCAACCCGATGCCGCAGTGTTCGGCGAGAAGGATTTTCAACAACTGGCGGTCATTCGCCGAATGGTGCGCGATTTGAATTACAAGATTGACCTTGTGGCAGTTCCGACCGTGCGCGACGAGGACGGACTAGCATGCAGCTCGCGCAATGCGTATCTGAACTCGGAAGAACGGAAGCAAGCACAGGTCTTACGAAAAGCCCTGCTTGCTGCGAAAGAATCAGGCAAGAAATCCGCGACGGAGATTCTTCGTCTCGTCCGCCAGACAATCAGCGAAGCGCCGCTGGCGCGAATTGATTATGTCAGTCTGGTTGATGCGGAAACGTTGCAGTCAATTGAAGCCGTGAAACCGGATTCACTGCTGGCGCTAGCGGTTTATTTTGGAAGGACGCGTTTGATCGATAACGTTCGACTGGGATGAAGGAGTACGATTTCGTCGTCATAGGAAGCGGGATCGCGGGATTAAGCTTCGCGCTCAAAGCGGCGAAACACGGATCGGTAGCGGTGGTCACCAAGCGGAAGGGCGCTGACAGCAACACCGCCTGGGCGCAGGGAGGCATCGCGTGTGTGACCAGCGACGAAGATTCCTTCGAATTGCACGTGCGCGACACGCTCGATGCCGGCGCGGGTTTGTGTGACGAACAAGTTGTCCGCACCATCGTGATGGAAGCTCCCGCGCGTATCCAGGATCTGGTCGAGCTCGGACTGCATTTCGACGAGCGAGAAGTTTCCGGCCATCGTGAATTCGATCTTGGTCGCGAAGGCGGACATTCAAAGCGTCGCGTTTTGCACGTTCGCGATGTGACGGGGAAGGAAATCGAAAACGTTTTGCTGCGCGAATTAGGCCGCCAATCCCATGTCGATCTCTTGGAGAATCACATGGCCGTCGATTTGATTACTGCGGCAAAGCTTGGACTTGCGGCGGAAGATCGTTGTCTCGGTGTTTACGTCCTCGATGAGCAGACAGGTGAAGTCGAAACAATTCGCTCCGATCGGATCGTGCTGGCGACGGGCGGCTGCGGAAAAGTCTATCTTTATACAACCAATCCAGACATTGCCACCGGTGACGGGGTGGCCATGGCCTGGCGCGCCGGAGCGACCGTCGCCAACATGGAGTTCGTCCAATTTCATCCGACCTGCTTGTTTCATCCGAAAGCGAAATCGTTCCTGATTTCGGAAGCGGTACGCGGCGAGGGGGGCATCCTGCGCAATAATCGCGGCGAAGATTTTATGAAGCGGTACGATTCGCGTGGGTCGCTTGCCCCCCGTGACGTCGTTGCGCGCGCGATCGACGCGGAGATCAAGCGCTCCGGCGCCCATTGCGTTTTCCTGGATATCACCGACAAACCGGTGGAATTCCTGCGCGAGCGGTTTCCAAACATTTACGAGACCTGTTTGCGTTTCGGGATCGACATGACCAAGCAGCCGATTCCGGTCGTGCCGGCAGCACATTATCAATGCGGTGGAGTTAAAACGGACCTGAACGGGGCGACGAATTTGCCGGGTTTGTACGCGATTGGCGAAGTCGGTTGCACTGGACTCCATGGCGCCAATCGCCTGGCGAGCAATTCGTTGCTCGAAGGTCTGGTCGTGGCGCATCGTGCCGTCGCCTCCGCAATCACATGTCGAGCTTCGCCAAGTCAGCGGGCGATTGCATTACCGGAATGGCAGTCGGGCGACGTGCAAGATGTCGATGAACTGGTCGTGATTTACCATAATTGGGATGAAATCCGTCGGTTGATGTGGGATTACGTGGGGATTGTTCGTACGGACAAGCGGCTGCAGCGGGCGAGTGCTCGCTTGCGTAATCTTCAGCGCGAGATCCGCGAGTTTTATTGGAATTTCAAAGTGTCGGTGGATCTTTTGGAGCTGCGCAACCTGGCGACAGTAGCGGCATTGATCGTCGACTCGGCATTAAGCCGCAAAGAAAGCCGCGGGTTACACTATACCCTGGACTACCCCAATACGGACGACCTCCAATACGTCCGAAACACCTTGCTCAGCAGAATATAAGACTGGAACGAATAGTGCTTTATCAATTGTAACCGCCAGTGGCACTGGTTTTTCCATAACGAAAGGCCTTGCGCGAGGCGGGAAAAGCGGATAGAAACAGGCCACCCTTTTGCCGATGAGACGGATTCTCGCTCTTCTTGTCCTAGCTACCCCTGTGGGGATGCTGTGCGCGGAAGAGCAATCGAGCTCGCCCTACGCCACGGCGGCGGATTTTGCGAAATACGCCATGAAGCTGCGCGACCAGGCTTTGCTGAAGGTCGAGCCGATGGTTCAGATACCGACGAGTTCGCGGTCCGCGGTCCAACGTTATCCCTGGAAAAGCAACATCGTCACGACGGTCTTTTGGGTCGGCGAGCAGGCGGGCGGCAATAATCCGGTTCCAAATTTTCGCAGTTGCTGGGACCTGAATTGGCAGGCGAACTACGGGGGCTTTGATAATCCCGAACGCTCGGCGCGGCGCAGCTACATTCCGGTGGCGTTTATTCCGCGTCAAAATCCATTCTATTGCGCGCTGCCATATAACGACGTGACGCACGGCCAGTTCAAACCGGAAGCACCGCTTGTGATTCCATGGTTCAAACGATACTACACCGGGCAGGGCCAATCGGTGTGCTGGCATCGCTGGGTGGCAATTCGGAAAGGCAATCGGACCTGCTTCGCGCAGTGGGAGGACTGCGGGCCGTTTCGGACAGATCATTTTCAATACGTCTTTGGCAACGAACGACCGAAGCCGAACCTGAACCACGGCGCGGGATTGGACGTCTCACCGGCGGTCCGCGACTATCTGGGATTACAACCAACAGACGTTACCGATTGGCAGTTTGTCGATCCGGAGAACGTTGCGGCAGGTCCGTGGCGCAGTTATGGCGAGAACAATAATTTCGTTCTCGCACGGCGCCAATCTGAGCAGCGCCTGGTTCAGCAAGCCGGCGGCTCGACTAACACCAAGAAGTAAGCCGTTTCAGCCCAAACGCGATTTCAATTCGGAGAACTTCGTTTGTAGCTCGCCGATGGTCTGCGACCACGGCTCGTAGCGAGCACGTCGAGCGTTGCAAATATCAACCAGCTTCTGGAAACGTTTCGACAGTTCGGCGCAAAAGGAATCGATCGCTTTCCCGAATTGCAAGTCCAGCTCTTGTTTGAATTCGGGCCGCTTCGGATCCAGCTCTCGCTCGTAGTCGCGGAGAATCTTACGCCGATGATTGAGCGCGATGAAAATCGCAAGAAGCAACCCAATCACGGCGACTGCACTGGCACCGATCGCCATCGAAACATTGTGAGTTCTCAGTAGCGCCGCGGCGACCCCTGCAACTATCATCACCGCGCTCGCTATTCGTATTGCAATTGAAGAGCGCGAGAAGGATTGCTCGACGCGATCTTGCAACGGTTTGCCGGCAAGAATATCCAGGAAAGCGCGCTGTATTGTCTCGTGCAGTTCGCGACGCTGACCGGAGAAATCGGGAATGTTCGGCCGCGCTTCCTTGCGCAGGTCGGCTGACAATTGGTTTTCGAGCAGGTCCTGCATTTGTGGCCAGACGCTTCGCAAGTCTGTTTCAAGCGCGCTTACAACCTTGTCGATCTGTGGCTGCATAAGCGCGCGCAGCTTTGCTTCAACACGGGTGTGCAAGTCGCGCGCTTGAGCCTTTCCGCCGAAGATAAGTTTGAAACCGCTCAACCACGTTACGTTTTGCCGTAGAAGTTTGGTTCTTTCACTGGTCGTCCGATCATAGCCGCTCTCGATCTCGCGAACCAGACTTCCGGTCTGGCGACGCAACTGTTCGCGGCGATTCTGCAGCAACGCATCCAATCGCGCCAACGCCGACTCATCCCCGGAGATTTTTCCGAGCAGGTCGCCGATTTCACGTGACCGCTCCTCCAGCACAACGCGCGCAGCCTGAAACGTGGAGCGCAGCTTCAGCATGCGTGTGCTCGACTCTGTGACGATGAAATTGATTTGTTCTTCGAGCGGGCCGAACGCGCTCTCTTCCCAGAGTTTTTCCCTGTCCAAGCCGCTCGTTCGCGCGAGCAACGCCTTGCGCGCAGAGATCGCGAAAATCGGCGGAACAAATCCGAGCTGGCGCATCGCCGTGTCCTGAAGGTGTCGATGGATAACCTCGATTTCAGTAGGTTCACGCAGATCGATCTGCTGGAGAATGAAGATCACGTTCTTGAGCCACGTTTTTTGCAGGAAGTTCAGGAACTCCCAGTTCGATTGGGTCCACGGATTAGCCACCGAGAAAACAAACAGGACGATGTCCGCGCGAGGCATGAAGTCCTCCGTCGTCATCTGGTGTTCTTTCACCATGGTGTTTGTCCCTGGCGTATCGACAACATTGAAATCGCGCAAAAACGGGATTGGCAGATAGCGCTCGGTTAGTTTCGGCGAAACCTCGGTCGTTTTTGCGTCTGTGCCGTAGCGGAAGATGTAAACCCGATCGGTCGCGGGCAGCACGTCGACCTTGGCGAATTCATTTCCAAACAACGCGTTGAGAAGTGATGATTTTCCGGATTTGACCTCGCCCACGACGACAAACAACAACGGCTCGGCGATGTCACAGAGGAGCGCCTGCAGCGTGTCCAACTCTTCCGGCGGACGGTGCATTTCCGAGCCGAGCTTGATCAATCCGGCGAGTCCGCCTTCGAGCTCGCCCTTGAGCTGCAAATATCGGTCGGCGATCATGCCGGCAACGTCAATCGTGCGGAGTTGGCGCGGTAGATGTCGATTTTGCCGGGGCCGCCTTCGGCGATGGTAATGTCTTCGGCGTGGGTGACGGTTTGGGCGGGATCGGCGTCTGCAACGCAATCAATTCCGATACGGTCACAAACTTAAAACCCTTCGCCTCGAGTTGCTTCAACACACAGGGCATCGCCTCGATGGTTCCCGGGTGAATATCGTGCGCGAGCACGATCGAGCCGGCCCGCGTATTTTTTACAATTCGATTACAAACAACGGCTGGACCCGGCCGCCGCCAATCGAGAGGATCGACATCCCACAAAACAATCTTGTAACCGAATTCCTGGTTAATCCATTTCTTTTGACGCGCCGTGATCGAGCCATACGGGGGGCGAAGTAAAGTGGGACTGCTGCCAATTGCGCTTCGGATTGCGTCATCTGTTTTGCGGAGCTGAGTTCGGATTCCGTCATCGGACATTTTGCCAAAATTCGGATGCGACCAGCTATGGTTCGCGACCTCGTGTCCTTCTTTCGCTTCACGAGCAGCGATGTCGGGATATTCAGCGGCGTTTTCGCCGATTAGGAAAAACGTGGCTTTAATGTGATGCGCCGCGAGCAAATCGAGCAACTTGGGCGTGAGTTTCGCGCTCGGTCCGTCATCAAACGTCATTGCGATGTAGGGGCCGTCGACGTGAACCCAATCAAACGTGACCCCGGTCTCGACCGGCTGCGCCGCTTTCGGTTTCGAGTCCGCTTGCGAAGAAACTGCGTCGTTGGCGTAAACAGACAAACTTCCCGTCCAGCCAATCACGCAGAAAAGAAAAAAACGAATCGGACCCATGAATCTTGCGGCTTACGGAAACTTCGCTGTATCTAGCAGAGGGCGCAGGTAACGCAAGAATGCCGAGCTCGCTTCGCGTTCTGCACTCAGGCTAAGGGAAAATCTGATTCTCATCTTTGGTCGATAAGTCGTAGCATCTGGCAACTATTCTGCTCCGTAGTTTTGATCGGCGTTCGTCTCTCTCCCGACTGCGTCGAAGGGTTTTGGGAATCGACTGCCAGGGCATGAAAATTCTGCTTGTTGAAGATCACGCCGAAAGCCGGAGGTCTTTGCAAAAATTGATCGAACGACGAGGCCACGAGGTGGTTGCAGTCGGGAGCGCCGAGGAAGCTGAAGTCGAGCTGATCAACCAGCACTTTCCATTTTTGATCCTCGATTGGATGTTGCCCGGCAAGAGCGGAATCGAGCTCTGCCAGGAACTGCGGGGCCAGGCTCACGGTGACGAATTCTTCATTCTGCTGGCCACGGCGCGCGACGATCCAGCTGATCTGGAGCTGGCACTTGAAGCCGGGGCCAACGATTACCTCACCAAACCGCTTGATCCTGATCGGCTGAACGTGCGCCTCTCAGTGGCTGAGCGGCGAATTCGCGCATTGAGCGACCGCATCCAGGCCCGGGCGGAGTTACAGGAAACGGTCAGGAAAATGACTGACATTCTAGAGAAGACGAGCGACGGCTTTTTCGCGGTCGACCGCGATTGGAAGTTTACCTTCGTCAATCGGCAGGCGGAGAGATTGCTGGAGCGCCGGCGGGAGGATCTTATCGGCAAAGACGTTTGGATAGAATTTCCGCAGTTCAAACGCGACGCGTTCGAAAGAAATTACCGCCGCGCGATGTCCGAACAGGTGGCCGTCGAGTTTGAAGCGAGCGACGCAAAAGGTCAGGTCTGGTTTGAATTGCTTGCCTACCCGAGCGGTGGCGGCGTTTCCGTTTTTTTGCGAGACGTCACCGACCGGAAGCGGGTCGAAGAAGAGCGGATAACAACAAGCAAATTGGAATCGCTCGGTACCCTGGCCGGAGGAATCGCCCACGATTTGAACAACATCCTGACGGTGATCTCAGGCAATATCGGCCTCGCCCAAATCGAGGCGCCGCCGAACTCCACAAATTTGCTTTCCTCGGTGTCCAAGGCCGCCCGCGCGGCGCAACACGCCGCCCAACTTTCAAATCAACTGCTGACCTTCTCCAAAGGCGGCGCGCCGTTGAAGCGGGTTGTTTCGATCCGCGATCTGCTTGAGCAGGCAGCTGAATTTTCTCTGCACGGATCAAATCTCTGGGCCGACCTGGACCTTGGCCGCAATCTTTGGAAAGCCGCAGTCGATCCAACACAAATCGAGCAAGTCGTAAATGCGTTGATTATCAACGCGCGCGAAGCGATGCCAAATGGCGGAACGGTTCGTGTTTCGGCGCGCAACGTCGACGTTGACGCAGATGCTGGTATTGCAGTGACGCCAGGCCGTTACATCAAAGTGCGGATAAGCGACGATGGCAGCGGCATCGACGCGCGATCGATCGCGAGAATCTTCGATCCCTATTTCACCACTAAGCCGACCGCAAGTGGACTTGGATTATCAATCGGTTACTCCGTAATCAAGAAGCACGGAGGCATTCTCCTGTTGGAAAGTACGTCGACGAATGGATCGACGTTTTCATTTTACCTGCCGGCGACCGATGCCGAGTTGTCGATCCCGGAACCGACGCTCGCCAACGAGATTTTCAAGTTCAACCACCAGCGAATCCTGGTAATGGATGACGAAGCAGCCATCCGGGACCTGACATCGGAGCTGCTTTCGACGCTCGGCTACGATGTGACGGCAGTGCCGGACGGGGCCGAAGCCTTACGAACCTATCAGCAGGCAATGCGACGGGGCGAAAGTTTCGATGCGGTTATTTTGGACGCGACCATTCGCGGTGGAATGGGTGGTGTGGCGACGATCGAGCGTCTTCGTGATCTTGATCCGAAGGTCACCGCGATTATTTGCAGCGGCTATTCCGACGAGGCGGCCCTGGCGGAATTCCTGGCCTACGGTTTTCAGGCCGCATTACCGAAGCCATTCACGCGACACGACTTGGCAAATGTACTTCAGCGCGCGTTCGACACGAAGGAGGCGTAGATCGACGTTCCGCCGCGGGAACGCTTAACCTTTGCGGACCTTATCCAGCTCTGCCAGGAAAGCTACAATTCCACCGGTGTACATTCCATCGTAGCGCCAGACGGTTTTGCCCTCTCCGTTGAGGACCAGCAGAGTGGGGAACCCTTCGATCTGATAGCGTTCTGCCAACTCCTGGTTCTGTTTCCGCGTTTCAACGCTTTGCGATTTGCGGCGCGGAAAATCGACTTCTACCAAGACGAGATTCTTGGTGGCGTAATCTTTGAATTGCGCCTGGGAGAGGATCGCGCGGTCTAGCTGGATACAATAACCACACCAGTCGGAGCCGGTGAAGTCCAGCAGCAAAAGCTTATGGTTAGCCTTTGCTTCTTCCTGCGCTTTCTTTAAGTCGATGCCCCACGCCGAATCAGCGCGCGTTGAAACCGCGCCTAGCAATCCGAGCGCGACAAGAGTTGCCATTGCCAGATTTTTCACGCTCAAATGTCAACCACCCCGCATCGCCGCGCAAGTGTGCAGGAGCGCGGCTCCGAGCGGAGCTCGCGTTCCTTCATTGTGGCGCTCGGAGCGCCCGCAGTTGCTGCAGATCCCAGCCTAACGAATGTGGCCCGAGACGAGTTTGGTCATCTCGAACATGCTGACCTGGCTCTTGCCATTGAAAACTGCTCGGAGCGCGTCGTCAGCGTTAATTTGCGTCCGTTTGGTTTTGTCCTGAAGGCCGTGCTTCTTGATGTAGTTCCAAAGCTTCTTGGTCATTTCGGAACGGGGTAGCGGCGTCGAGCCGACGACAGCGGCGAGCTTGTCATCCGGCTGGACCGGTCTCATGAAGGCGGGATTGGGCTTGCGTTTTGAAGGTGTCTTGGTTTTCGGCATACACGGTGATTAATGCTTCGCCTGCGACAGGGCAATAATTATTTTGGCGTAAGAAAAAGTTTTTTCCCCTTGCTAGTTTGATCGCCGCACCACCATTGCAGCGACATCGTCGGCCGGCGAATCGCCGGAATCGCGAGCATTAGTTTTCAACATTAACTCCAAGAGCGCGTCCGCGCTTGTGGCGAATGGATTTATCATTCCCGCCAGTTGGGTTGGCGTCGTACGTAGTCGGCCGGTGATTGCCGTTCCAAATAATCCGTCAGTGTAGAGTGTAAATGCGTCACCGGGGTTCAGCTCGAGAGTGGCTGCTTCGAATTGCGATTGGTCCATCAAGCCAAGGGGCGGCGCCGAGGACGGGATTGCCTCGGTTCCGCGTCCGAACCGCGTCACTAGAAGCGGAGGGTGACCCGCTCCGACCACACTTGCTTGCCCGGTTTGCGGATCGAGTGCCACACACATCGCGCTCATGAACGAGCGCCCTCCGAAAATTCCGCGCAGGTCATTATTGACTGCTTCCATGATTGCAGTGGGGTCCTCGTGCTGTTCGCGAGCGTGATAGAAGAGAAGTTTTGCCAGAGTGGTCAGTAATGCGGCCGAAGCGCCGTGGCCGGTTGCATCTGCAATCCAGAAGAGCCAGCGATTATTGTTAATTGGCAGCCAGCCGTAGATGTCGCCCCCCACTTCGATCACCGGACGATAACAAGTAGCGATTTCCCATCCGGCGAGTTGCGGCGCTTTTGGCGGGATAAGTGATTGTTGAGTCGCGCGGGCGGCAGCCAGATCGCGCTCGTGATTTCGTCGCCACTCCTCCAGGTCCTTGTTTTGTCGTTGTAATTGCAGGCGCAGCGAATGAACCCGCAGCTGCGCTTCGATTCGGGCCCGTAGTACCTCAACCTTGACGGGCTTAATCACAAAATCGTCGGCGCCGGCTTGCAGGCACTCGACCTCGCTTTCGCCATGACCAGTCAACATGATGACTGGGAGTTGCGCTACTTTCGGATTTGGATCGGAGCGCAGTTGTTTGAGCGCATCAGTTCCATCCATTCCGGGCATTTTGAAATCGAGAAGCAAAACATCCGGCTTCGCTTCGTAAATTAGCTTCAACGCAGCGATAGCACCGTCCGTTTCGCGACAATTATAGCCCGCCGACGACAGCATTCGCATTAGCAATGCCCGGCTCGTGCCATCGTCATCGACGATCAAGATTTGCCGGGATTGCTCCATTGCTGCAACAGGATCGGAAGTCGCCTTACAATTGGCTTTTGCAAAATGAGTTGCGATTCCAGGCGCACTGGCATTGAAATAGAAGCAGTGTAGACTTCGTCCAACAAAATTATGAAATTGTGGCTTTCGCTCGCGCTGCTTATGGCGTTTTTCATTTCGGCTTGCACCGAGGACCAGCCACCCCTGCGCGAACGCCGCCAGGCAGCCAAATATCCGGCGCCTGAAACTACAGCGGAGAACCCGACGACGCAGCAGCCATTTAATCCGAATGCACCGCCTCCGGAAAACGCCGAAGCCAACCCGTCAGCCCCCGCCCCGACTCCGCCGGCCGCGCCGACCAAGGCTGCCAAAGGGGATTATCCTTATGGCACTCCGGTCCCTGGCAAACCAGGCTTTGTGAAAAGTCCCTACGCCCCTGATCAAGGCTTGGTCGACGTGCGAGGATTTCCACCCGGAACGGAAGTCAAAGACCCCTTCACCAATAAGATCTTCCTCGTTCCGTAACGCGACGAATTTGGGGGTGCTATGGAGTTACGCGTAAAACGAGCGCCTCGAATTGAGACTGAGACTACCGTCCCGGGCGACAAAAGTATTTCGCATCGGGCCGCGATTATTGCCGCGCTTTCAAACGGTGTTTGCACTTTGCGGGGATTCCTTCCCAGCGATGATTGCATGCGCACGGTCAACGCGTTGCGCGCGCTCGGAATTCAAATCGATCAACCCGAGCCCGATGTGCTGGTCGTTCACGGAAAGAAGCGCGTTCTGACTCCGCCGGCGCAGGAAATCGATTGTGGGGGATCGGCCACGACGATGCGGCTCCTTGCCGGTTTGCTGTCGGGCCAAACTTTTGAAACTCGACTCGTCGGCAATGCCTCGCTGGCTCAGCGACCGATGGATCGTGTAATCGAACCTCTTCGCAGAATGGGCGCAGACATTGTCGCCGAAGGACCGGAGCAAACCCCGCCGCTTCGAATTCGAGGAGGGGCCTTGCGCGGAATTCATTATCGATCGCCCATCGCTAGCGCGCAGGTGAAGAGCGCGATCCTCCTCGCCGGACTTTTCGCCAAAGGCAAGACGACCGTCGACGAACCCTTCGCCAGTCGAAACCACACCGAGCTGATGTTTAATTATTTCCTGATTCGCACCGTCAAAGGCGAAGACGATACGGTCAGCGTTTTCGGTGATCAGGTGCCGGAGTCGCGTGATTTCATGATTCCCGGCGACATCTCGTCGGCGGCGTTCTGGCTGGTTGCAGCCGCTGCCCAACCGGGTGGGCATCTTCTCGTTCGCAACATTGGATTAAACGGTACGCGCACGGCGTTGTTGGGTGTTCTTGTTCGAATGGGCGCCCAAGTTCGAGAAGCGGTTGAAGATGTCGACCAGCTCGAACCGCGCGGCGTCGTTGAAGTAACCGGCGGTCCGCTAAAAGGGACAGTGATCCACGGCAAGGAGATTCCGCAGTTAATTGACGAGCTGCCGGTGCTTGCGGTTGCCGGTGCGCTGGCCAGCGGAACAACCATCATTCGTCACGCTCAGGAACTGCGGGTGAAAGAAACGGATCGTATCGCCGCCATCGCGCACAATTTGCGCGGCATGGGCGTCCAGGTCATCGAGCTCAATGACGGTCTCGAGATTCACGGACCGGCGCCGTTGCGCGGTGCCAAGCTCGCCTCTTTCGGGGACCATCGTATTGCAATGGCGTTTGCAGTCGCCGGCCTTTTTGCCGACGGCGAAACAATCATTCAGGATTCCGAATGCGTCCGCGATTCGTATCCGGGATTCGAAAAGGATTTGGAAGAATTCATGAATCCGCGGCGAGTCCGTAGCAGCACGCCAGTCATCGGCACGCTCGTTCCGGCTGCGCCGGTCGAGGAGTAATCGCGCGCTTGCTTCTGCGCGGGCTCGGCTAAAAACTTCCGCTCGTCGCGTCGTAAATCACAGATGCAAGGACAACCTTCCCATCGCGTAATCGCAATCGACGGTCCCGCTGCGTCCGGGAAAAGTAGCGTGGCCCGCGAGCTGGCGCGTCGACTCAATTTCGTCTACGTGAATTCGGGTGCGATGTATCGCGCGGTCACCTGGACCGTGCTCGACCGGGGAATCGATCCGGCTAACAAGGGTGCGATTGCAAGATTCATCAGCGATTTGCGTGTGGCTGGAAGATTGATCGATGGAGAATTTCGTCTCCTGATCGACGATGTCGATTTGACGGCGCATCTCCACGATGAGCGCGTAAACGCCCAGGTTTCGCGAGTAAGCACCGTGCCGGAAGTTCGCAAACTCCTGTTGCAACGAATGCGCGACTATGTCACGAAGCACGACCTGGTCATCGAAGGACGGGACATTGGCACCGTGGTTTTTCCGGACACGCCCTACAAGTTTTATGTCGATGCCTCCTTGGAAGTTCGAGCCCAGCGTCGGGCGGCGCAGGGACTTCAGGATGAGATTGCTCAGCGTGACCGGGCCGACTCTTCGCGCGCCGCGTCACCGTTGATCGTAGCTAAGGACGCCGAAGTCATCGACACATCGCATTTAACTGTCAGCCAGGTCGTCGATGAAATTGTAAAACGCCTTCGGGCAAAAAATTTAACGATTTAATCACTAAATGAATTTTTATTACTGGCTTGGCTACCATCTTAGCCGGTGGCTGGCCCGATTATTCTTTGGTTTTCGAATCATCCATCGCGAGCGCGTGATCCAGACTGGTCCTGTAATTCTGGCCGTAAACCACCAGAGTTTTCTTGATCCGCCACTGGCCGGAAACGCTGCCGACCGGGCGATCTTTTTTCTCGCCAAGAAATCGCTGATGGATGTGCCGATCTTGGGGTGGCTCTTGCCGAAGCTCAACGTAATTCCCGTTACTCTGGAAGGCGGCGACCGCAGCGCGCTCAAAGCGTTGATTCGAGTCTTGGGCGCTGGGCAATGTGCGCTCGTTTTTCCAGAGGGCACGCGCACGCCTGATGGAAATCTCCAGCCAGCTGAGCCCGGCCTCGGTTTACTAATCGCAAAAACCCGCGCGCCGGTCGTTCCGATGCGGATGTTCGGTGCATTCGATGCCTGGCCGATTGGCGGAAGGCTTCGGTTGTTTCGCAAAATCACGGTTGTCGTCGGCGAGCCGATTTATTTTTCTGAAGCCGACGTTTCCGGAGGAGGCAAAGACCTCTATAGACGATTGAGTCAGCGGGTGATGGATGCGATCGCCCCCTTGCAATTGCCGTAATCGGAATTTGCACGCGCAGGATCGACATCGAATAGTTTGGAGTGAGCTCCGATCCAAAAGTGTCGAAAAATGTCGGCCGCTTGATGGTTGGAATCGTCATCGGCTTCGCCCTCGTTGCGCTGTACGCCAACATCCAAAAGCTGCGACGCTCGGCGATTGAAACCGTCGTCTTCACCCCCGGCGTGCTTCACCCGCAGAAAACCAAGCCGTCGCCGACACCAACGGCGACGCCTTGAATACTCAATCGTGAAAGAGGTCTAACCATTGCCATGAAGAAGTTTCTTTTAATTTCAACCGTAGTTGCGCTGACACCGCTTTGTTCCTGGGGCGAAATATCCCCGTCGCCGGCAGCTTCGGCTTCACCAACTGCATCGCAACGTCGGGGTCGCCTGTTGGTTCCGCCGGGAACGCCGACGGCGAGCGCGAGTGCAGCCGCCACTATGACTCCAACGCCTTCGAAGCGGCCCACGGCAATCGAGGAGCCGACGCTGATCCCGGCTCCCTCAGCGCCGCCCGGTAGCGGCCAATCGCAGCAGCCAATGGAGCGCGGAAAACTTAAATCTCAGGCCCAGAAGTTTAATCCTCGCAGAGTTCAGCCGATGCCGTCGGCTTCAGCATCGGCGACTGCGTCATCGGCGTCTTCGCCGGTCACGACTTCGATGCCCTCTGGTTCAGCATCCGGAAAGCTGACGAAGCAGGAGGGGAGGAAAGAATTGAAACGCGAGCGCAAAGCAGAGAACCCTGTCCCGTCACCCTCAGTTTCGCCCTAACGATCTGATCTGTGGGGGAAGCAGTTTGCCTCTGTGGAACGAGACGCTGACAGCGTCTCCTACAGTTCAATTTCCTGCGCTGCGAGCTCACGGGCATATTCGAGGGTGTCGATTGCATCGACGTTTTTGTCGCGGCGAATGGCCTTGATTCTGGGAAATCGTAGGGCCAGCCCGCTTGCATGTCGCGTGCTCCATTGAATTGAGTTGAACGCGACTTCCAGCACGATGTCCGGTTTCACTTCACGATAGCGGCCATGATCGATAAGCGTGTTTTGTTTGAAATGCTCCGTCAGCTCCGCGATCTCAATGTCCGTCAATCCGCTGTAAGCCTTACCAATTGGCAATAATTCGCCGTTGGTTTCGTCCCGGACGGCAAAAGTATAATCGCTTAGCACGTTATTCCGTTTGCCGTGTCCAAACTCGGCGCCGACCACAACCACATCCAGAGTCGCGAGCTCCTTCTTCAACTTGAACCAGGACATTCCTCGCGCGCCCGGGGTATAGAAGCTCTTCGGGTCCTTGACCATGAGGCCTTCGTTCGTACGGCGCCGCGCTTCTTGAAAGCGTTGTTCGATTTCGTGAGCCGAATGCGCGGGGAAAACATCGGCGATCTGAAATTGCGGCGGTAATTTCAATTTGCGCAGCAACGCACGCCGTTCTTCAAGCGGAGTTCTCAACAACGAACGGCCGTTGAGCCAAAGAAGATCGAACCCAATGAATGCGACCGGAACATCCGCCGACGCGGCGGCGAACAAATCAGGCCCTTGGTCTTTCCGGCCGAGTCTCCTTTGCAAATCGAAAAACGTGAGCTTGCGTCCTTGCTCGAACGCCACGATCTCGCCATCAAGAATAAGATCGGAATCGAATTTACGTGCCTGATCGGCAAGTTCTGGAAATTGATCGGTGATGCGCCGCAAATCGCGGGAGTAGATCTCGGCGCGTTCGGAATTGCGGTGAAGCTGTGCGCGGATGCCATCAAATTTGTCTTCCACGAGCACCACATCGGAATCTTGCTCGGAAAAACGGTCCCAGATCGCCTCTGCAGTTGGCTCGGGTGTTGCCAGCATGCATTTGATCGGTCGAAAAACCGACAACTCGGCCCGATCCAGTTCTTTTCGGAATGCGAGCAATGCAGTCTGGCCAATGTCGCCGAGCAACATGTGGGTTTGCTTCACTTGTTCGAGCGGAACTTCAAATGCGTTCGCGACGGCTTCTTCGACGAGACCTTCGCCCAAACCGATCCGGAGATCGCCGGTCAAGATCTTGACGACGTATTCGCCCTCGCGCGCGGTGAGTCTCGCGAAGCGCTCTTGCAGGAATTGTGTTTTCGCGACCGGCCCGCGAACACGATGCAGTTCGTCAAAAAGCTCTTTCGATTCCAAAATCGAAAACGGCGCGGGAGTAGTGCGGCCATCGAGAACGTCGAATGCAGTCTTGCCGAGATCGCCGTGGCTCGCGGCGATGCGATGAAACTCGGCTTCCCTGATTTTCGCTGCGGCGAGGAGCGCCCGAACAATGACCGACCAACCGACTTGCAGCGTGCGCAGGTCGCTTTGGGCGAACGCGCGACCGGTCAGATAAGTCGCGACGATGGAAAGCTCCTCATTGCTGAGGGTCCGAAGGTATTTCGCTAGAATTCGCACTTTCTCCAATTTCGCCGGCGTTGCTCCGATCGATTCGCCAACGTTTGCGAATTGGAGGAAGCGTGACCGCTTATTATCGACTCGACGAGGCGCCGAGTCGTGCAGGCGAGAGCGCGTGCGTTCCGCAGACTGCAATTTGAATTCCATTTGGTTTTCTTCGCTCAAGGCCCAGGCTTCGATTCCCCGCTCGCGCAGATCGCGCGCGAACTCCGCGGCGAAGCCGTGCAACGTTAACACGCGCTTCGGTTTCACGAGATCGACATAGCGAATCAAGTCGTTGTAGTCGGCGTGGTCGGAAAGCGGAAAAGCGGCGTCGACTTGGTAGCGATAGATGGCGTTAGGTTCGACCGCCCATCCGCTGATCATCGCCACGCGCCGGCGCGGAATCTTTTCGACCATCGGGGAATGACTCGCGCTCGGCGGACAGATAAGAACCTTTCCGTCAACGTCGTTCTTGTTGTAGCGAACATATTTGCAAAACGATTGACCGAACTGCTCGTAGATCCGCGTCATCTGGAAAACGGAACCGTGCAACATCGGCGTGAGACTGGCGCCATCGAGCGAGCACAAAATCTCCTGGGCCTTGCCTAACGAATAGCCGAGAAGAACCGGCACGGCGTTGTCCGCGATTGCGTCCCGACAAAACGCGACGATTTGGTCGATCACTTTCTCGGTCGGCGGAAATTGATAACGGGGCAGACCGAAGGTTGTTTCCATGATCAGGGTGTCGGCCGACCGCCATTCCGCCGGCTCGGCCGATTTACCACGGCGCAATTTGAAGTCGCCGGTGTAAAGCAGCGTTTCGGCTTTGTTCGAGAGGAACAATTGGGCCGAGCCGAAAATGTGACCGGCCGGCAACAACGTTAGATCGACATCATGGACCCGGCGTTGTTCGCCAAACGACAAAACGTGTTCGATGCGCGTGCCCGGCACGCGCGCCCGCATCAATCGCGCAGTGCGTTCAGAGAGAACGATCTCTTGGTGTGGTGCGATGTGATCGCTATGCGCATGCGAAACGAACGCGAAACGTTTTGGTTCCCACGCGTCGAGCCACAGGTCGGGTGCGGGAAGATAAACGCCGCGCTCGTATCGCACTTCGATCATCCGAAAATTTACGCATTAAGCTGACAGGCGAAAGTTGGACCGCCTTGTCAGTTAAATTGCCAGCCAGGCTCGGACTGCCAAATGGGCTGAATTGACAGATCATGCGGAGACCGGTTTCATTAACGGCCGTGAGATCGCTATTTGCCTTAATGCTTCTCGTTCCAGTCGCTATCACTTTCGGTCGCTCCCAGCAGCAACCGCACGTGGTCGATCGTGCTGTTTCCATGCCAGTGTCCTTGAACAAAGATTTTCAATTTCGGAAAACGAAGCTTTATTTGCTGACCGAGTTGGCGCCCGGTCAGGAGAAAACAAACCCCGACCAAACCGTTCAAAGCGCCGGCAAGGGCGGCAAACTTGGCGGCACTCAGCCCTCCAGCAAAACCACCACCGTCCAGGACGCGTCGATCCGGTTCGAGCGACAGTATCGACTGTTCGGCGCAGTGACCAAGCTCGATCAGCGTGAGCGGATGGGAAATTACTTCGACTTTTTTTGGCGGTCCCGCCGGGTCGCTGATTTAACCGTGCGACTGGAATACAAACAGGAGAAACTGCACGCTCACGTCCAGGCCCAGGAACTTTTCTATCCGTCAGCTCATGGCAATTACAAAACGGGATTCAAAGTCGTCGGCGACGATTACTTTGACGACGGGCGTGTGATCGCATGGCGTTGTTTGCTTATTGAAAATGGTCGGATCGTCGGCGAAACGCATTCGTATTTGTGGGAATGATCCCACCCACCGTCCTGCAGACCCGGGCGCGGTTTGACAGCGCCGATGTCGATCCTGTATTCTTTAGGTACTCAGCTGTGCAGTCATCGATTTTAGTGGGCGTAAACGGTCCCGCCGTTTGGGTTCGAGTGGAGGGGAAGGGCAACTTCCTCAACAGCGGGAGCCTCAAAGAATTCGCGCAAGAAATGATCAACCGCGGTTACCGCGAGTTCATAGTCGATTTGGAGAATTGCGCGATGATGGATTCCACATTCATGGGGACGCTGGCGGCGGTTGCGCTGCGTTTGAAGGGAATCGGGCAGGGACATCTTCACGTCGTCCATTGTGGCCAGCGCAGCCGTGACCTTCTTTCCGGACTCGGACTGGACCAAATTTTCGACATCCGCTCCAATGGTGCCGTGGCCCCGGAATGCCAGGAAGTGAAAGAGAACGCAGTCGACGGCGCCGACACTCGAAAAAAGGAAACAAGTGAAACGATGCTCGAAGCGCATCAGGCCTTGTGCGAAGCGGCGCCGGAAAATTTAGCCCGATTCAAAGACGTTCTCGAATACTTAAAGCAAGATCTCCATCAAACGACAGCGGGGAAGTAATTGGCCACGCTCTCGCCCACGATTCTTTTTTCGCTGCTGGTCGCCTGTCTCACGGCGTGGGTCTTCACTCTTCTGCGGCAAAGACGAAGCATTCGCCGGCTCGAGCGTTCGCAGGAGGAGATGCAAATCGAAGAAACGTTGGTCTTCGATTTCTTGCACGGGCTCGGCGAAGCTTTCAGCGAGACGATCCGGCCCGCGGATTTGCACCGGCTCATTGTCGAGGGAGCCACTCGAGTGCTTGATGCCCAGGGCGGCGCGCTCTATCTGACCGATCGCAGCGGTAATAAGCTTGCGCCGGTTTTTATTTCCAAAGGTTGTCCGCCGATCGTCGATGTTCCGCCGCACATTTTGCAACAAGCCGCGGCTTCCCCGGTGGCGCTGGAAAGTTTTTTGCGACTCCACACGATCGGGAGCGGCGAGGGGTTGCTCGGGCGGGTCTGGCAAAGCAGCGGTGCGGTATGTCTGAATGAATTCTCCGAAGCGCCGGAGCTGGTCAAGCTGCGGGACAGTTCGTTCGGGGCAAGCTCGGTGATGGTGGCGCCGCTTCTCTACGCCAAGCAAAACATGGGGGTGCTCGCGTTGGCCAACAGCCGAATGGGCGCGCCGTTTTCGCAAAACGATTTTGTTGTTTTCAAGTCGATCTCCGAGCAATCGGCTTTCGCCCTTTACAACGCAATCATTTATTCCGAAGCCAACGAGAAGAAACGGCTCGATCACGATTTGGAAATCGCTCGCGACATCCAGCGAATCCTTCTTCCCGCGGAATCGCCGAACGTCAGTGGATTTGAAATCAACGGAATGAACATTCCAGCGCGACAGGTCAGCGGCGATTACTTCGATTACATCAAAGTGGATGAGGAGCGCCTCGGTGTCGCGATCGCCGACGTGTCTGGCAAAGGTGTCCCCGCGTCGCTCATCATGGCAATCTGTCGCAGCGTTCTGCGAAGTCAGGCGATTGGAAATCCTTCGCCGGCGGACGTTTTGCAAAAAGTGAACCGCCAGCTTTATCCCGACATCAAAGAGGACATGTTCATTAGCATGGCCTATCTGGTTCTCGATCATGCCCGCAGCGCGGTCACCTTGGCTCGGGCGGGGCACGACGCACCGATGCTCTACACCCAGAAAACGCAAACCGTGACCCCTTTGAAAACGCCGGGAATGGTCGTCGGCATTGACAGTGGGGATGTGTTCGACAGGTTAACTAAAGACGTCGCCGTACCAATCGAGGCGGGGGATTGCATTCTCCTTTACACGGATGGAATCACCGAAGCGCTCGACAACGAAGGGAACGAGTTTGGGTTGGAGCGAATGATGGAAGCTTTTCGAACCAGCGCACAAAAGGGATCGCAGGCGATTGTCTCGAGGTTGATCGACGATTTGCGAAATTTCGTCGGCTCGACCCCCCAAAATGACGACATCACTTTAATTGCAATTAGAAAAACATGAAAAAAGGTCCGCTAACGGAATCTGAAACTGTAGGCGACGCTGTTAGCGGCCCGGGAAAGCCAGAAGCCGATGGCGAAGATCCGGTGGCCAATATGCAGGCCGATCTCGACCGGTTTCGCGATCTGGCGATGCGGAGTCAGGCCGATTTCGAAAATTACAAGAAACGCTGCGCCCGCGAAAAGGAAGAGGCGATCAAATATGCAAACAAGAGCCTGCTCGAAAAACTCGTTTCGATTGTCGATCATTTCGAGCTCGGATTGGAGGCTGCTCGCGCCGAAGGCGAGAAATCGCCAATTTATTCGGGAATGAGTCTGGTTCTAAAGCAGCTCCAGGATTTTCTCGCTGAAAACGGTTTGCAACCGATTGATGCGGTTGGCCAGAAATTCGATCCGAATTTTCATGAAGCAATCGCCCACGAGCCAAGCAACGAAGTTCCGGAGGGAACTGTGATTCGCCAAACTCGACGGGGATACCGTTACCAAGACCGGCTGCTACGACCATCCACGGTCGTCGTTTCGCGCGGACCGGCAAAGAAAGTGACCAGTGGCAAGTGATGAGTAGCCCGGCAAGAGCAATGCTCTTGTCACTGGTCACAGATCACTTATCACTTTCTGAGAATGCCTGCAAAAAAGCGCGATTACTACGAGGTCCTCGAAGTGACCCGCTCGGCCTCTGGCGAGGAGATTAAGCGGGCTTATCGCAAGCTCGCCGTCAAGTTTCATCCGGACAAAAATCCGGACGACCCTCATGCGGAGGAAAAGTTCAAGGAGCTTGGCGAGGCCTACGACGTGTTGATGGACGGTGACAAACGCGCCGCTTATGACAGGTTTGGTCACGCAGCCTTTGAGCAGGGCGGAGGATTCCGCGGCGGGTTCCACGATCCGTTCGATATTTTCCGCGAGGTCTTTGGCGGCAGTGGCGGAATCGGTGCGAATATTTTCGAAACATTTTTCGGCGGCGTGGCCGGACACGGAGAGGATCGGCAGCGTGGCGCCGACTTGCGTTACGACATGCAAATCACGCTCGAGGAGGCGGCTTTCGGTGCGGAAAAGGAAATCGAGGTTCGGAAGTTGGATATTTGCAATAAATGCAAGGGCACCGGCGCCGAGACTGGTTCGCGCACAATTAATTGTCCTGTTTGCGGCGGCCGTGGCCAGGTGATTAGCTCGCGCGGATTCTTTCAGGTATCGCAAACCTGTTCACGTTGTCGCGGTACCGGTCAGATTGTTGAGAAACCGTGCAGGCAATGCGAGGGCGAAGGCCGGCTTGAGGAAGCGAGCCGGATCAAATTAACAATTCCGGCCGGAATCACCGATGGTTCGCGACTGCGCTCTTCCCGCAATGGCGAAGCTGGAATCCGGGGCGGACCGCAGGGCGATCTGTACGTCGTCGTTCATGTTCAGGAGCATCCGGTTTTTCATCGCGAGGAAGACAATCTGTTCTGCGAGGTGCCAATTCCGTTTTCAACTGCAACACTGGGCGGTGAAGTGCCGGTCCCGACGCTGGAAGGCAAAGCGAATCTGAAGGTGCCGGCCGGCACTCAGAGCGGTCAGATGTTCAAGCTGCGTAGCAAAGGTATCGTTCACGTAAACGGACGCGAGCGGGGCGATTTGCTCGTGCGGGTGATCGTTGAAGTGCCGACCAAACTGAATGCCGAGCAACGGGCAAAACTTCAGGAGTTCGCCGAATTGTGCGGTGAAGAAAATTCGCCGCTACACAAGAGCTTCTTCGAACGCGCCAAAGAATTCTTCAAGTGAACTGTCCAACGCGGCCCGCCACGCTGTAGCTCTCGGCAAAGTCGGGCGAAAGAATTCTGTCCGCTAGGGACAGTCTGCAATTCGCGCTCGCACAGCGGCTTGCATTTGCTCTCCGGTTCGATAAAACGGCGCGATGGCAGACCAAACGCAGCCTCCGTTACCGCCAACACCAGCTGCAATCGCGCCGCGCACCGACCCCCTCGCAATTGTGAGTTTGGTGCTGGCGATTCTGTCGTGGTTTGTCTGCCTTCTTTTTGGTTCGATCCCTGCGGTCATCTGCGGACACCTGTCGCGTTCCAGAATTCGCAGGTCGAACGGAGCCTTCCAGGGAATGAACATGGCGCTGGCCGGTCTCATCCTTGGCTATGCCCAAATCCCTTTCGGTGTGCTCGGAGGTATCATGTTAGTCGACATGATCCGGTCAGAACGGGTGCGCCTGCATGATCTCGCCATTCAGAAAAAGGACATCGCATCGGACGACAACAAATTGAAGGTCACCACCTCGGGTTTTTGGGTCAAAACGTCGGATCTCAACAAAGACGCGGCCCTGCAAGTCGCGAACAAGAGCGAGGACATGTATCTCATGGTGTTCACCGACGCGAAGTCCGCGGTCGGACAAATGACTTTGGAACAACGCGATCAAACTACGCGAGAGCGGAAGTTGCAGAGCATGCAGAACGCATCAGCGACACCAGCGGTTCCTGTCACCATTCATGGGCACGCTGCCTTGCAGGACGAAGTCAGCGGTACGCAACAGAGAACCAATCTGGTTTTTCTTCATACCACCGTGGACGATGGCGATTATTTTCAACAAATCGTTGCCTGGACGACAAAGTCCCGTTGGCCGAAGCAAAACCAGGAATTGCGCGACATTACCAATAGTTTTCACAGCGAAAAATAAAGGATGTCCCAATCAGGGACGTGTCGCACCCGGCTACGTCGCACATCATACATCTAACATGCCGATGCATCGCTTTTATATCTCACCGGAAAGTTGGGACCCGCGCGCATTAGTCCTACGCGGAAACGAAGCTCATCATGCCCGCGATGTGCTGCGGACCAAACGCGGCGATCGCGTTGTCGTCTTCAATGGCCGCGGCCGCGAAGTCACCGCCGAGATTGCCGATTTTGCCAGGGACGAAGTTCGTCTTCGCAAGTTGCAAGAAAACGAAACGCCGCCGCTGCGTAGCCGCATCACTCTTGGCCAGGCCATTCCAAAAAGAAAGAACATGGATTTCATCGTGCAAAAAGCGGTCGAGATCGGGGCGGCCGAGATCGCGCCGCTGATTTCCGAACGGACAATTGTCGATCTTGATGCGGAGGAAGCGGAGCAAAAACGCTCGAAGTGGCAGCAGATCGCGATCGAAGCTGCGAAACAGTGCGGTCAGAATTGGCTGCCCACCGTCGCAACCCCACGAAACCTCAAGGATTTCTTTGGGGCCGCTACGGGCCCGCAACCCGTTTCAACGTCGCAAAGCGACGTGGCTACAACATTCGATCTTCTTTTGATTGGTTCGCTGCAGCCGGACGCACTTCATTTGAAGCACATTCTTTCCGAATTCCGCGAGCGGCACGGCGATCGACCGCAAAGCGTTTTGATGATGGTCGGACCGGAAGGCGATTTTACCCCAGCAGAGCTGGCGCTCGCGAAAACACAGGGCTGTCAACCGATCACGCTCGGTCCGATTATTCTGCGCGTGGAGACCGCCGCAATTTATTGCCTGAGCGTGCTGTCCTACGAGTTGATGTGATTGGGGTCGTATCTAAACATTCAACATTTAGGGGGAAGCGTCTCGGACTTCTCAATAAATATAGGGCTGGGACAATTCGAAGGCGTCTTGGATCAACTCGCATTTCGCTTTTCCGTCAGCGGGCCACAAGACTTCCACCACGTCGAACCGGAACACGACGTCGGGATTGTCGAGTAACCTTAGCCAGGCCAGACCGCCTTCCGAAACACGCATCTGCTTCTCGCGGCCGATCGCTTCGATGGGCCGACCGAATTCATCATCCCGCCGCGTCTTAACTTCCACGAACACTAGAGTGTCGGCATCGCGACAGACAATGTCGATCTCGCCGCCGCCCCGCGGTTTGAAGTTGCGATAAAGAATCTTGTAGCCTTGGCTTCGCAGAAAACGACAGGCTTCTTTTTCTCCGCCTGCGCCACGCCGAAGATGTTCAGGCAATTCCTTCGAGCGCAAGAAGCGGTTGAGCCACCGGCTCGAAAGAGCGGCGATGGATCGGACAGGGTCCAAATTCATGGAGTCTGGAGAGATGCAGTTCGGTGCTATAGCCCTTGTGCTGGTCGAAACAATATTCAGGAAATTGCGTGCAGAAGTCACGCATCATTCGGTCCCGGGTGACTTTCGCGATCACGCTAGCGGCCGCGATCGAAAAGCTGTAACAATCGCCCTCGATAATCGCCGTTTGCGGAAGTGGAAATGGAAAAACCGGCAGTCCATCGATCAGAACGTGTTCTGGCGGAGTGCGGAGTGTCCCGAGCGCTATTCGCATTGCTTCGTGCGATGCTCGCAAAATGTTGATTCGATCGATTTCCAGATGGTCGACGACGCCGACCCCCCACGCGACTTCCGAGCTGGACACGAGCTCGTCGTAGATCTTTTCACGAAGATCCGGATTCAGCTGCTTGGAATCGTTCAATTTGCGGTGGCGAAATTTCTCGGGCAAGACGACTGCGGCCGCCACAACCGGTCCGGCCAGGGCGCCACGACCTGCTTCATCGACTCCGGCGATTCGAACGACTCCGGTGGCGCGCAGTTTTTTTTCGTAGCGGAATCCGCAACGCCGGTAGGACATTGACGCAAATCTTTCCAGATTTGCGGAAAGTGACAAGTGACGAGTGACAAGAAAAACAACGCGACAAGCTGGTCACTTGTCGCTGATCACAGGTCACTCTCTTACGGTCGTCGCTTCTTTGCCTTTGCGACGGCGGAGATAATTCAGCTTTGCGCGACGCGCCTTGCCTTCCGTTTCGATCTCAATCTTGGCGATGCGGGTGGAGTGGAGCGGGAAAACGCGCTCGACACCTTCGCCGTAGGAAATACGGCGAACGGTAAATGTTTCGTTCAAACCGCGACCCTTGCGACCAATCACGATCCCGGAAAAGATCTGAATTCGCTCCTTATCTCCCTCGACGACGCGAGTGTGCACGCGAATACTGTCGCCGACCTTGAAGGTCGTGCCGTCGCCTTTCTGCTGCTCTTTTTCGATAATATCGAGAATGCGGTTCATAAGCGTCGTCCCGGGGAGGGAAGGGCGTTCACTTTGCAACGAATCCTGAAAATTGCAACCCTGCGGTTATTTACCGATTTAGCGAATGGAAGTCAGAAATCGTCAAATCTCTAAATCGCTAAATCAATAAATTTGGATATCTTCCGGGCTCATTCGCGCCCGTAGCTCAACTGGATAGAGCGTTGGCCTCCGGAGCCAAAGGTTGTGGGTTCGACCCCCGCCGGGCGCAACTGCGACCACTTGCTTTGTCGATTCGTGACCTAATTGTCCGTACACGACTCTGCAAATAGCGGAGACGGCTGCCTCTTACAGCCTGCTTCGTTATATCTAAGTAATCCCCTCGGTTCCCCAAACTTTCCGCGTAACAGGCAGTCATATTTCGCGCAGTACAAAAGTGAACGGCCAGAAATGACCTCCCATAACGGGACGTCGCGGAAGGCCAAAACAACAAGAGTAAATTATTTATGGAACACCCAAAAATCACGAAAATCGTCGGTGTAATAGCCAGTTGGATCGTGCTCGCCTCCGTTGCGAGTGCAGCACAGCAGATGCGCAGATCCCCGCCGACGCCAACCAGGCCTCCCGTTTCGCGATCGATGGCACGGCCAGTCGCCCATCCGTACAGCCCGCGCGTTTCGAGCGCGCCGTTCCGAAATGTAACTAACGCAGCTTACAATAAGAATGCCGCGTTGGCGAAGCACACGACATCGAACAACAACACGCCGAGTAAGAATTCGATGCTGAATAAGAACCTCGCGTCCAACAAGAGCCTCGCGCCAAACAAGAACACGACACTCAATCGGAACAGTACAGTCAACAAGAACATCGTCTCTAATAAGAACATCACTTCCAACAAGAAGATCACTTCTAACAAGAGCATCATTTCTAACAAGAACGTCGCCGCCAACAAACCGGGAGCGTTTAAGCACATCGACCTTCCAAGGAAGCCGAATCTAAACAAGCCCGGGAAAGTGTTTAAACCATTGGATCCAGGTCAACATATTCCGGGAAGTGAAAAATGGAGGGGTCCAAGGTACGCGGCATTCAGGAACTACCAGCCGATCTATCAGACGCAAAACTGGTGGGCGCACCATTACGATACAATTGTGTTTATCGGTGGTGGTTGGTACGCTTGGGAAGATGGTTACTGGATTCCGGCGTGGGGGTATGATTCCGCTGCAGTCTACTATTGTGATTGTCCCATTTTCGCACCTGTTGCGGAGGTGGATCCCTGCCAGATAATCGCGAACGTGCAATCAGCTCTTCAAGCGCAAGGTTACTACCAAGGGGAGATTGACGGAATTCTTAACCCCGACACTCAAGCTGCGCTCAGCGCGTATCAACAAGCGCAGGGACTTGACGTTACCGGTTCCGTTGATGAACCCACCGTGCAGTCGCTTGGCCTAGTAGGTGAGTCTTAATTAACGGTCACACAATGCTGCCGCGTAAATCCGCGGCAGCATTCATTAAACGAGACTCCGAATGCGTCGGCAGAAGCTTCGAGGTTCAGCCTTTGAGCTGCTGGAGCGTCCAAAAAATAAGCAGCCCTGAAATCGGCGCCGAAGCTCCGTCGTACATCGATTTTGTGCACTCGTAACAATCTTGGGGCGTATTTGGAAAAACGTGAGATCCGGCCAATTCGGCCAGTTTCGCTCGTGTGAACGCACCAGATTACGTGAGACTAATTGAGCGAAATGGCTCCGTCATCTTTGCGAACAAGATGCTTTAGCAACCGGGGTATCGGCTTCAGGGCTGCGGCATCGCAAAGGCTATGCAAGGCAATTGCATCGAACTGCGGTGCCGATTGGATTCGGCCCTTGGAAGCCTCAGATCGGACAATTAGGTCACTCACCTACAACTGTGTAACTTCGCGAAATAATTGAGTCATTTCGCAAATAAGTGGAACCAGCGCGAATTGACGACACTTATGGCTCGAACACCAGGCGCACCGCCTCTTCGTGGTTGTTCCACAATTTCTCCACCTCATTGAGCCGAGCCATCTTCACCGCATTGTCGAAAGGTTTCTTCGCCGCCTCCTTGAACAGTTCCCCAACGGCGCGCAAAATCTGCTCCAGAGAGGCGCTTCCGAATCCGCTTCCTAGCATTTCCAGAGCCGAGCTGCGCAGCGTCGCGGCCGCCAGAGAAATCGTCGAACCCGCGCTGTTACCGATCTGCACGTAACGGATCCGTGAAGGCGTATGGTTCAAGCCCTCATGACTGATCGCCTCCATCAGCATTTCTGCCGGCTGCCCCCACAAATAATCCAGCACAATATCGATCTTTTCCGCGATCATTTGCCGGAACGCATCCACCAGCGCTTCATGCTCCTGCTCGAGAGAAATCACCGCGTCCGCGCCCAGCGCTGTCAACTCCGCCAGCGACTTTGGATTCCGCCCAGCTCCCACAATCCGCTTCGCGTCCAGTCGCCTCGCAATCTGCACCGCAAGCCGCCCCGCCGATCCCGTTGCTCCAAGAATTAGCACACTTTCGCCCGCTACGAATCCTGCCCGCATTAGCGCGGCACGCGAAGACATCCCGGGATTCGCCAGCGCCGCCGCCGTCGCATCCTCTAGTCGATCTGGTAGCGGGACGCACATCCCCGGTCGAGTCACCGACCGCTCCGCAAACGTGCCGTATGGTGGGCGCGTCGCGCCAAAATATACGCGCTTCCCGTCCGCAAACGTTCCCACTCCATCCACACCCGGAACAAACGGCAACTCCCCCGTGCTGCCATAGTGCTTTCCGCTCGCCAGTCCCTTCACAATCGGATGAAGCCCCGCCGCCTTCACTGCAACCAGAACCTCTCCATCGCCGGCCACTGGCTCCGAAAACTCTCTGTAACTTGGAGCACGATCAAACGCCTCCACAACTGCAGCGTTCATAGGATTTTCTCGAAACGCGATTCACGCTCATTGCAGCGCAAACTCACGAAGAAGTTATATTTACTGGATTCCGCAGAACGTTTGCAACACAACTGCAGCGCTTTTTCAAACGCTGGTTTTGGACATTGGATATGCAAAAACGCCTCAAATATTTAGCGAACGCGCAACTGTCCCTTCACGGAATAATTGAGTCATTTCGGCGTGTCCAATGTCCGAAAACCGTCTGCAAGGGCCTTGCAGCGGCATGTGCAGTGGCGACGGGCTTAAGATGAAGTTAGCTCGGGGCTGGAAGAACACACTGTCTCGCATCTCGACCGCCTAACGATTTGTTGAGAGTGGCCAGATTTGGTTTCTCGCGCCTAGCGGAATCTCGCCATTTTTGCACGCATAGCCTAGGTTGGTGCTTTGGAAAAACTTGCGAAACAGGTTATGGCACACCTTAAAAAGCCGGGATTTTGCGTGGCTTTTGGAATGACTGTCATAGTTTTATTCCCCACTTGCCTATGGGCTGCTCGAGCAAAGCCAGCATTGGAAGTTGTGGTGCTTGGTTCCGGAGGGCCACGGGCGTTCGGGAGGGCCGGGTCAAGTTACATCGCTGTCGTCGAGGGACGACCGCGGATTTTGGTGGATGCCGGACCAGGAGCGTTCCTCCGGATTGGAGAATTGCACTTGGATTTAGAGAAAGTAGATACGGTTTTGTTGACGCATCTACATATCGATCACAGCGGGGACTTGGCCGCTTTTCTTAATGCACGAGCGCTAACCAGTGACGGACCGATCGTGTACCGGGTGTTTGGCCCAGACGGAGCGGGATTGTTCCCCAAGACTTCGCGATTTGTGGATTTGCTGGTGGGAGATAGCGGCGTGTTTGCATATCAAAAAACGTTTGGCGTAAACGAATCGTTTGTTGTTCACGATCTGGCTACTAACTTGGATTCGGCGCGGACTAAGATTGTCGATAAGGATGGCTTAGTGGTGGAAGAAGTTGCGACACATCACGGCGACTGTCCATCGGTGGCTTACCGGATTTCTTATAAGAACTTGGTGGTGGTTTTCTCTGGAGACATGGATGCGTCAGCACTGCCGAATCTGGTGGCGTTGGCGAAGAATGCCGATTTGCTGATTTTTAATTGTGCTGTGCTTGACCCTCCAGGTTCGCCAGCGCAGTTGTACGATCTGCATACGCCGCCGAAGAAAATTGGCGAGGCCGCGCGAGAAAGTGGAGTAAAGAGCCTATTGCTGAGCCATCTTGCACCCGATGTTGAAGGGGAGAAGGACGCGGTGAGGAAATCTATTCGCGCATCCTTTGTAGGACCGGTTGGCTTTGCGAGCGATAAAATGCGCGTGCCCGTCGGAAAGTGAGCGATTCGGCGCGTGCGAAGACTCTTAAGGCTTTTCCGCAATTCGTGACCTGATGGACAACGAGGCAGACGATATGACACCCGGAGGAAAATGTTCGACAGCTCTTCAAAAAATCGATGCATCCAAGAGGGATTGGTCGGCGGACACCTTCGAGAAAAGCAAAGAATTATGTCGCTTTTGCCTAAGTTTTGCAGAAATTCGGAATCTCTGTCTATGCGCGATGTGACTTTTGCTGGAATCATGAGTCCAGCGTGCCCCGGAAGATCCCGAGACCGGTCTCTGTTTTCTCAATTTACTGCCGGCTCATCGTCGAGTCGGCACTTCGACAACACTTTACCCGGACCGCCATCGATAAGCTCGACGGATCAACGGGCCGGGTAATCAACCAACAAGAAAGAAAAACATGAAATCAAAAACAATAATTGCCGGCGCGGCGGTGGCCGGACTAATCAGCGGTTCGTTTGCAGTGCAGGCTCATGCCGCCAATGTATCCGGCAAACCCGGCGTCTCCCTTCAACAGATGGGAAGCAAAGCGGACAAGCATGCCTGCAAAGGAATGAACTCGTGTAAAGGCAAGGGCGGCTGTAAAACCAGCGATAACGGCTGCAAAGGGAAAAATTCCTGCAAAGGAAAAGGCGGCTGCGCGACTGACGGCAGCAAGCCGGCCCCGAGCCCCAGCTAGGAATAACGCGCATCTCGCGCGATCAGTAGACGCTGGAAGCCGGAGTTCTATCCTCCGGACTTCCGGCCCGAACCGTGGCTTTTCACAAGTGCCTGCAAATCCTTATAACGGCTTTACCGACTACGGCATCGGTCTCGGTCTGCGCGTCCCGCATTACCGGCATATTCTCGCAAAAAAGCCGGTGGTCGACTGGTTCGAGATCATTTCGGAGAATTTCATGGTGGATGGTGGCCGCCCCCTCGAAGTGCTTGACTCGATCCTCGAGCAATATCGCGTCGTGCAACATGGCGTTGCCATGTATTTCGGTTCTGCTGATCGATTGAATCGCGAACACCTAAGAAAGCTTAAGCGACTGGTAAAGCGAACGAAGACGCCCTGGCTTTCCGACCATCTTTGCTGGGGCAGCGTGGACGGACGTTATACGCACGATTTGTTGCCCATGCCCTACACCTTCGCCTCAGCTCGCGTGACAGCGCAAAATATTCGCGGAGCGCGTGATTTCCTGGAAGTGCCGATCTGTGTTGAGAACGTCAGCAGTTACGCGGAATTTCATGGCTCCGAAATGACGGAGTGGGAGTTTTTGAGCGAAGTAGTCGAGTTGGCGGACTGTGGGATCCTCCTCGACGTGAACAACATTTACGTCTCATCCAAGAATCACAACTTCGATCCCTACGAATATCTCAATAACGTGCCTCATGATCGTGTCGGCCAGATTCACATCGCGGGACACTCGAAGTTCGAAAAATACATTCTCGACACACACGATCATCCCGTGCTCGATCCCGTTTGGAAAATGTATGCGCACGCCGTAAAACTGGTCGGTCGCACAGCCACGCTACTGGAGTGGGACGATCGCATCCCGACATTCGACGAAGTTCACAATGAAGCGCTCAAAGCCAATCAGTTTGTCGAAAAACAATTCCAAAAGGCGGTCGCGTAAAACGATGCGGGTCAATTCGCGGTCGCAATTAAAAAAGCTGCAGGCTTTAATGGCTTCGACCCTCTTTCGTCCGCTCACCGCGCGCGACCGGATGCAACCGCGCTGGATCGATGGACGTAGTATGCGCGCGGTCGCGGCACAATTCATTAGGCCTAACGACCGACTCAGTTCTTTCGAGCGCCTGGAAATTTATAATCGCGTTTACTGGTTCCGGGTCCTCGATTGTCTATACGACGATTATCCGGGGCTCCGCGCAGTGCTCGGCGAGAGAAAATTCATGAAGCTGATCACCGGCTATTTGGCGAAGTATCCTTCAGCCTCGTTTACCCTTCGTAACCTCGGAAGTCGCCTTGAGAAATTCATCCGGGAAGAACCGAAATGGGCCCGTCCGCACGAACGAGTCGCGCTCGACATGATCCGGTTTGAATGGGCCCAGGTGGTTGCCTTCGATGATCCGGCCAAACCAAGTATTACGCCGGACGATATTCTCGATGCCAGGCCGGAAAAATTGCGGCTCAGATTGCAACCCTACCTATCGCTCTTGCAACTGAATTACGCCGTCGACGAATTTCTCATCGCGGTCAGAAAGAGCGAATCCGACGTTTTGCGGAGCGAGGCCAGCAACATCGTCGAAGCGATGCCCAAGGCGTCACGCCGCTCGAAAAAGAAAGTCCGGTCGCCTAAACACCAGCGCGTTCATCTCGCTGTTCATCGGTTCGACAACATGCTCTATTATAAACGTCTCGAACCGGAAGCTTTCGCAATTCTAATTGCGCTCCGGGACGGTGACACCGTCGCGAATGCCTGTGCTATCGGATTGGCCGCAAGCCGGCGTCGACGATTCAATTGGTCCTCGCAAATCAAGAATTGGTTTAACGACTGGAGTTCACTCGGCTGGTTTTGCCAGCCCGACTCAAATCCCAAAGAATCCTAGTACCTGTTTTTGCAAGGAGCATCTATAGCGACATGAAAAACCTATGGCAGTCTGTCTGCAAGCTGCACGCGCGCTTCGTTGCCGTCGCTTCTTACCTTCAGTCCCCCTTTCTACTGCTCTTCGTTCGCGTGTACTGGGGCTGGGAGTTTGCGGAGGATGGGTGGGGCAAGATTCATAACCTCGGCAAAGTGACCGACTACTTCGCGAGTCTAAATCTGCCGATGCCTGGACAAACGGCCTTGTTCGTGTCTGTCGTCGAACTCGTCGGTGGCGTCTTGCTCATCCTCGGGCTGCTATCGCGCCTCACGGGACTCGTGCTCACCGTGAATATGATCGTGGCGTTCCTGTCCGTCGAGGGCGATCGCACAGCCCTTTTTTCCGTCTTCACCGACCCCGACAAATTCTCCGCTGCGACGCCCTACGGGTTTCTTTTTGCCTCGCTCGTGATACTCATTTTCGGACCGGGAAGATTCTCGCTCGATTGGTTGATTACGCGCAAGGTTCGATGGTCGCAGCCGACCTAAAAAAGAATGCATGCGGCGGTGCTGCTTCTCGTAGGCTGAGTTGAAACAACTTTGTGATGGATATTCCGAGCCACGTGCGGCAATGGATCATTGTTAGGCTGTGTTTGGGAGCATTGCTGCCGACAGTAGTGGCGGCTAATGAAAAGCCAGACGGGGAAATCGAGTGGCGGAAATGGTCAGATGATATTTTTGCGCAGGCGAAGAAAGAGCACCGCTTTGTTCTGCTCGATCTCGAAGCAGTCTGGTGCCATTGGTGCCATGTTATGGACGAGCAAACCTACGGCGATCCAAAGGTGATCGGGTTAGTCAGATCACGCTACATCGCGGTGAAAGTGGACCAGGATTCGCGGCCCGATATCTCGAACCGCTACGAAGATTACGGCTGGCCCGCAACGGTAGTCTTTAACACCGACGGCAGCGAAATCGTGAAACGCCGAGGCTACATTCCGCCAGGGCCGATGGCTTCGATGCTCCAGGCGATTATTGACGATCCATCGCCCGGCCCATCAATCACCAAGGAGCCGCCACTTGACATGGACAGCGGGGCGACTCTGACGCTCGTGGCCCGAAAGAAATTGGAGCAGGAATTGCGCACTGACTACGACAACAAGAATCGCGGCTGGGGTACCGTGCAGAAGTTTCTTGATTGGGATATCATTGAGTACTGCATCGGCCAAACCTTGGTTGGCGATCAGGACTTCGAACGAATGGCGCGCGAAACGCTCGACGCGCAGCGCAAACTGATCGATCCGGCCTGGGGTGGAGCTTATCAATACTCAACTGACGGCGATTGGGATCATCCTCACTTCGAAAAGATCATGCAGATGCAGGCGGAAAACCTGCGTGTTTATGCGGAGGCTTATGCGCTCTGGAAAGATCCAAACTATCTGCGGGCGGCTAGGCAGATACGCAGTTATCTTCGGAATTTTCTCACCAGTCCGGAGGGCGCTTTTTATACGAGTCAGGATGCTGATCTCGTGCCCGGCAAACATTCCGCGGAATATTTTGCGCTGAACGACAACGAACGACGACAACGCGGTATCCCGCGTGTCGATCAACATATCTACGCCCGTGAAAATGGCTGGGCGATCAATGCGCTGGCCACTTTATATTCGGTTACCGGCGAGATTGCGGATCTCAACGACGCGGTCCGTGCCGCCGACTGGATCATTGCTCATCGCTCGCTTCCGGCGGGGGGATTTCGTCACGACGAGACCGATGCCAACGGACCGTATCTGGGAGACAGCGTTTCCATGGCGCGCTCGTTTCTAGCGCTTTATCAGGTAACTGGTGATCGCCGCTGGTTGCAGCGCGCGGAAGAGGCCACACAGTTTGCGGAGGAGCATTTCAAGCGCAAAATTGGTTACGTTGCCGTCGCCGAAGCGCTGAGTGCCAAACTCTCGCCGAAACCGCAAGCGGACGAAAATGCCGCTCTCGCTCGCCTAACAAACCTTTTGCATCATTACACCGGCAACCCGACTGAACGCGAACGCGCTCAACACGCGATGAATTATCTGGCCTTGCCGGCGGTAGCGAATCACCGCGGTTTTCAAGTCGGCGGCATCCTCCTCGCCGACCGCGAGCTGAATGCTCCGCCGTTGCACATCACGGTCGTCGGCAGGAAGGATGATCCGGCGGCACGGCAGCTGTTCCTGGCCGCGATCGCCCAACCCGTGACCTACAAACGCGTCGAATGGTGGGATCAACGGGAAGGCGGCCTACCAAATTCCGATGTGGAATATCCGCAGGTAGAAACGGCCGCGGCGTTCATCTGTACCGATCGGCGCTGCTCGGCGCCAATCGTCGATCCGGCGAAAATCGCAGCATTCTCGACCAGTAAAAAGTGATGCGTCTCGCTGCATGCTTCTTTGTCATGATGTGGCTGGGGTTTGGGCCGCACGTCATCGCCCAAAGTGACGAGCACCTGGAGATCGGCGGCGGCAAAATCGAAGTTGTCTTCGACGCCTCCCCGCTCGAGCCGCTCCGCAAGCTCGTCCTGCACTGGGTAACATCATCCGCGCGTGCGGTCACTGTTTACTACGAAAAATTCCCGGTCGCGGATGTGCAGCTTCGCGTTCGGTTTTATGACGGACGCGGCGTGCGCTCAGGTCACACCTTTGGCGAGAACGGCGCTGTGATTACGATATCAGTTGGTCGGTCCAACACGGCCGCAGATTTCGCCGATGACTGGATGCTGACGCACGAGATGGTGCACTTAGCCTTCCCATCTGTTGCCGCGGAGCACCATTGGATCGAAGAAGGTTCGGCGACCTACATCGAGCCAATCGCGCGGTGCCGGAACGGCGATTTAAAGCCGGAAAAAGTCTGGGGCGACCTCGTTGACGGATTACCACAGGGTTTGCCCAAGGCAAACGATCGCGGTTTGGATTTTACGCCAACATGGGGCCGGACGTACTGGGGTGGCGCGCTATTTTGTCTTGTTGCTGATATCGAAATTCGGAAGCGAACAGGAAATCAAAAAGGTCTCGAGAACGCGCTGCGCGCGATTCTTAGAGCCGGTGGAACGATTGAATCAGAGTGGCCACTTTCTCGCGCGCTGGAAGTTGGCGATCACGCGACAGGAGTTCCAGTTTTACGTGAATTTTACGAAAAGATGAAAGCAACGCCAACGCCAATTGATTTGAAAGGTCTCTGGAAAGAACTTGGCGTCGAAAGAATCGGCAGCAAGATCGAATTCAATGACGACGCTCCATTCGCTAAGATTCGTGCGGCCATCACCGCGTCAACTACGCCGGCGCAATCAGGCTAGAAGACTCAGCGTCTACAGAAGTCCACCACCTAACTCACGTTTTTCCAAGTCGTTCGTTCGTCCGTTCACGTCCGGTTCGAGACCTGCGGGGTCTGGCCATTCATCCAGAATACGAATTGCAGCTGAACTGAAACCCCCTTTAACTTCCTATCGATAGTCCCACACCATAGTGATGTAATTAGTCAAGTCTGCGTCAAATTCCGCGCTTGTTACAGGTGGGAGTATGCACAAAGGCATTACGTAGTTCCCGCAGGCGGAAGGGGCACATCCGCTGCTCCAATTGATAGAATGTCAAACACACACTTCCGCCGTCATCGTGGGTTTACCCTTGTCGAAATCATGATCGTGGTTGCGATCATCGCCCTACTCGCGGCGATTGCCGTTCCGGGGTTCCTCCGGGCGCGCAAGCGTGCACAGGCCAGCCGGATCCTCAATGATCTGCGCATGATCGACTCGGCGTGCGACCAGTACGCGATTGAAACGAACCGCAAGACCGGCGATACGGTCGGAGTTGCCGATTGGACGAACTACGTCAAGAAAGGTTCGCTCCTCTACAATGGCGGAAAAACCATCCTGGGTACGGCCTATGGTCAACAGACAGTGGACACGATTCCTCAGGTTCCAAGCACCGACCTGGCAGTATTGTCCGATGTAGCTGGAACTGGTTTCTGGTCACCCTACGGTCCGTAAATTCAGGTCGAGCGGATACAGAAACCTGATTTCCATTATCTTTTCTGAGATTTCGAAAATGGCGTCGGAGCGGAAATTGTTACGAGAAGCCAATTTGCATTGGAAACGTTCAAATGAATATCCGGCCTTGCGCCGGTTCGGTTTTGCAACGCCACTGCAGTCTGTCCGCTAAGTTAACATTTCAGCGCACATTGTTCCCTGACGCACAACTGACTTTGAAGCAGTGCGGTCGCGTTCCTGGTCAACCAGCTAAGTGGTGCTTGCAGCGGTGCTTTCTTGCATGACGTCGTCGACGACAGCGAGGAATGGTTCGACCTCGAAAGGCTTGGTTAAGTAATTTCGTGCGCCGAGAACGAGCAACCGCTCAATCTGACTTGGCGTTGCATCTCCACTCATCACGACCACAGGTATGCGCGCCGTGGCCGCATCTTTTTGTAACTGCTGGAGGACTTCTGACCCGTGTATGTCCGGGAGGTTAAGATCGAGCAGAATTAATTTTGGACGGTGCGTCTGGGCGAGGGCGACGCCGGCTTTGCCGCTGATCGCCTGCAGCACCTTGAGCGCGCGTTTGCTCCTGAGAAGCATGGTGACGGACGCAAAGTTTGTCGAGTTATCTTCGATGTAGAGGACATCGCATCGCTCATTCGCTGCTGATCGTGGCGCGCCGTCGCCATCTTGAGGTTTGGCCGATTCTCTACTGATCGCTTTAAGTAATTCGCGCGCTGCGCTGAGGATCTGTTGAACGTTTTCATCGGTTCCCGACTTCGTCTCGAGACGTTTGGCGAATCCAATGATTGCATCGAGCTGCGCGCGCAGCTCCTGTGGCAAATGATCCTCGGGCGCTGCCTGCAATTTGACAGCGTTTCCTTCGTGGCCGTGCGATTCTGAGTCTGTGTTCATTTCACAGGTTGAGGAATCGAGGCTATTATCGCCTCTTGCATTTGCAGACCAGATGGCGCTTCAAACGTCTTGGCCTTGAGCTTTTTCCGCATGTCGACGTCTCTGCGCATTTTATTTTTGTGCGCACAAAAAATGATGGCGGTGTCCTCGGTGATGAGATCGGCTTCGTAAGCCTTGAGCAATGATTGATCGAAGCTGTGCCAGCCTAACGTGCCGCCTGCCTCAATGATCTCTTGAAAAGTGCGGGTTTCGCTTTCGCCGTAGAGCAGCGTCTCGCGCGTGCGCAAACTGCTGCCCATGATCTCGGTCAGGAGGAAGCGCCCGCCACCAACTTGGCTCACTAGTCGCTGGCTAACGATGTAACGCAAGGTGTCGGCCAATCGTTGCCGCAATAGTTGTTCCTCATCTTTGCTAAACATTCCAAGAATGCGGTTGATTGTCTGGCCAGCGTTGATGGTGTGAAGTGTCGTAAAGACGAGATGACCGGTTTCCGACGCCGTCACCGCAATCTCCATCGTCTCGCGATCGCGGATTTCGCCAACTAGTATGACCTTGGGCGCCTGGCGCAGCGCGGCGCGCAGGCCGCGCGCGAAATCAGGAAAATCTTTGCCCAGTTCACGTTGATGAAACACGCCGCTTCGGTGCGGATGCAAGAATTCAATGGGATCTTCGAGTGTGACGATGTGGATTTGTTGCGTTCGATTTATTTCGTTGAGCATCGCCGCGAGCGTGGTGGTCTTGCCGCTCCCTGCAGCACCGGTAACGAAGATGATGCCTGTTCGTTCCTTGATAATTTCGCCAAAGACCGGCGGCAGTCCGAGCTTCTCAAGCGTTGGAAGCTGTGATTCCAACCGTCGCATCACGATCGCATGGCGGCCGTTCTGCCGGAAAATGTTGATGCGAAATCTGGCGATATCTTTGAGCGCGTAACTGCAGTCGCACGAACCCCAATTGGCGAGATCTCCTCTGAGCCGCTCATCGTCATTGATAATGTGATCGACGAGCTGATCGATTTCTCCTGACCCAAAAACAGTTGCCGGTGTTTTGAGCGGGAATTCACTCAAACATCCGTGCGCCTCGATTAAGGGCGGCTTGCCCACGGTAAAGAGCAAATCGGAAATGCCCTCTCCGCTGCGGATCATGGCGGAAAGAAGCTCGTCAATGATTTGTTTGTTCATGAGAGACAACCGGCCTTGGACAGCGCAGGTGCCTGGGGAAAGCAGCGAGAATGCGCCTTTGGTCGTTTGTTGTTCACGAACACACGTTCACCGATTTGTGAACGCCGTCGTAACTAGACGCGGTCGCGCGCAGCACGAAATCGCGTTCCCGGTACGCGCTCTGAAGAGAGCGGACAGCGGCGCCTTTCTGCATGGTGTCGTCAACGACGCTGTCGAGAATTAACGGTTTTTTGTCTCTAACGTATCTCATCTCCACCGGTGTGCCTTGGGTACATACGCCGCACCAATGGCGCTGCGCATTATTAAGCCGCGTTCTTGCCCCACAACTGTCGCAAATAAAAAGTTCCTTTTTCATGGGACATCGTTGACTGGCGCTAATCAGCTTGCCCGGGACCCACCCCGCCAGATGCAAACTTCCTTTTCCATTTCTTCAGCAGAATTCGCCGAACCTTCAATCGCCATTTTGCTGCTGTGCCGGTTATTAGCGGAACAAGACCCGGTGCATCATCGGCGCCGACGGAGATGTAGAGAGTGTTATTTTTCCGCTGTCTCCGATCTATTCGCGTCGCGATCGTCACGCCGGCGCGTCGAAATGCGCGAACAATCCGGTACGCATGAATTGGCCGAACTGTGTCTTCCTTGACTGTCATCTCAACGCCCGCAGGTAGTTGCTGCGCGGACGGCTTTCTCTTAGCATTGTCAATTTCTACGGGAAATCCCGTGTCCTGGAGCACGTTCGCGATCTCGCCTTCATAACCGACCGCTTCCCTATCGGATGCGGCCGCCGTGATCGAGACCGGTCCTATCGTCGAATATTGTAACTCGGTTGAGATATCTTTTCGCTGCTCCACCGTGAGATGGCGTTCGTGTGGGAGTCTGCCCAGTTCAGGTGTCCGGCGCTTTGCTTTACGGTTCGTTCTCCAAGCTCGAAAATTTGTTCGGGTGGCGGAGAACGGGTCGGCCGCGAGCAAGAGTTTCTGCACGTAAGACAGATTCATGCTGTTGGCCTCAGTGCCGCGTGTATCAACGAGGCCATCAAGCTAATGCCTCTCGAATTGCGCCAAAAAGCTCTTCCGCCTCGTACGGCTTCTCGAAATATCCTACCGCCCCCAATTCCTTTGCCCTTTCCCGAAAATCGGACTTCTTGCTAGCGGTAAGAAAAATAATCGGAGTAGGGGTGGGGATAAGAGTTTGAATCTTTTCGGCAACGGAAAAGCCGTTGCCGGCGGGCATGGAAATGTCCAACAACACGAGGGCTGGAGGATTGCTGACAGCCGCGTTCAATCCGGTCAATGCGTCATAGGTTGTAGTAGTCCCGTAACCGGCGGCTTTGAGGCGAAGGCCTAGGGCCATCGCGAGGTTCTGGTCATCTTCAATGATGAGAACCTGCTTGGGTCCCTGATCTTGTTTTGAGCTCGCGGATGCAGCGGATTTCCCCGCAGCCAATGAATCCAGGCGATTTAATTCGCGCTCAATGCTGTAGAGCAGTTTTTCAGTATCGAAAGGTTTCTCGAACAAGCCGACAGCGCCCAAGTCAGTTACCTTTTGCAAGAGTTGCGGACTCTTGGACGCGGTGATGAAAACGATCGACGTTCCCTTGGTTTCGGGCATTTTGTGGAAGGTTTCTGCCAGTTGGAAGCCGTCACCTCCTGGCATGGAAATATCCAGGAGGATCAAGTGAGGTTTTACCGTGCGGCCCAGGTTCGCTCCTTGGATCGCATCAGACGCGACTGATACCGCGTAACGATTTGCTTTGAGTCGAACTTGCAGAGCCAAGGCGATTTTCTGGTCGTCTTCGACGATTAATATCGTTTTCATTTATTAGTTTCCTTCGTTGAGCGTGCGGGTTGAAGAGGGTGGTCGGACTGGCTGATTTTGATGACAGATTCGCCGGACTGTTTCGACAAACCGCTTCGGCGGACACGGCTTGGCCAGCAAAGTAAAGGGAGAAGATTCGAGCGCCCGTTGCATGAGGTCGCCGTCGGGGTACCCGGTGTGCACAATCACGGGAATCGGCCCCAGATTTCTTCTAATTTCTTTCAACGTGCTCGGCCCATCCAGTCCCACCATCATCAAGTCTAAAACGACGACGTCCGGAGTTTTTCGACCAATCCGTTGCAGAGCTTCACTTCCTCCCGCGACTGTCTCGACATCAAAACCGTTGTCCTCGAGGGCCAGGCGCAGCGCTTTGCACACATCGTTATCGTCGTCGACGACAAGCACGTGCGAAGCTTTTGTGGCCGCGTGCTTGGGGATCGTGAATGAAAAAGTGCTGCCCTTTCCGAGTGCGCTTTCCACCCAAATGCTTCCCCCATGCATCAACACCAATTCGCGGCAAAGATACAATCCCAGGCCGACGCCTTTTTCCGGCGTGGCGTCGCCATTTTTGATCTGGTAAAAACGATGAAAGAGATTGTCGATCTTGTCTTTTGGAATGCCGCAACCGTTATCCGTGACGGAAATCTGGACGCATTCGGAACTTTTCGAACACTCAGCAAGCTTTACGATAATTGCCCCGCCCTCGAACGTGAATTTTAAGGCGTTGTTCAGCAGATTGGTGAGGATCTGCATGATTCGGCTCTCATCCACCATCACGTCCGTCAGGTCAGTGTTCAGGTCCTCGCTCAAGCGGATATTCTTCCGCGCCGCGACCGGCTCCATGACTGCTATTGCGCGCTGGATGATGGCAGCCAGGGAGACGGCTTTCAGTTCGACATGCAACTTGCCGGTGTCCAACCGCGTCGCGTCCAGCAAATCATTGATGTAGACCGCCAATTCGGAGCAGCTTTTCTTGGCGATTCCCAAGTAATTCAATTGGGTCGCATTCAGTTCGCCGGCCAGCCCATCTATCACAATCGAAACGAACTCGCGTGCTGCCGTCAGCGGAGTTTTCAGCTCGTGTGAAAGGGTGTGGTAAAAGTATTGGATCTCTTGACTTCTCTTCGTGAGATTGCGGTTGGTCTGCTCCAGCTGGGCCTGGATGTTGTGCATCTTCTTCTCGGCCCGCTTGCGCTCGGTGATGTTGCGCGCCACTTTCGACACGCCGATGACCTTGCCGGTGGCATCCTTGATCGCTGATGCCGTGACCGATACATCAATCAGTCGTCCGTCCTTGGTTTGTCGCAGCGTTTCAAAGTGCTCCACATTTTTGCCACTTCTGATCTTCCCCAGAATTTGATTCGCCTCATCCTGCCGGTCGGCTGGAATCAGCCGCATGATTGAGGTCCCAATCATCTCGGTGGCCGAATATCCGAAAATCTGTTCCGCACCTTTATTCCAACTGGTGATGACACCGTTCAGGTCTTTGCCAATGATGGCGTCGTCCGAAGATTCGATAATCGCCGCCAGCCGGATTGAAGCTAATTCCGCCTGCTTGCGTTCGGTGATGTCGCGGATGTTGCATTGAATCACTTTTTTGTCACCGGCTTGATAGACGTTGCTGACAAACTCCACGGCAACGTGGTCGCCATTCCTCGTTTCCAGTGGCAGGTCCTCATAGCGGACATACCCGTCCCTTTGTAATCGCCCAAGTAGGACCTTGTTCGACTCGATGTCCTTGAACGGACTAAGTTCCCCGACGGTTTTCCCGACCATTTCAGCGTGAGAAAAACCCAATAATTCAGTCAGGAAAGGGTTCACGTCGGTGATGCGTCCCGTGTCGACGTCCAGAATCAGAATGCCGTCCCTCGCTGCTTCGAATAATCGCCGATAACTAAGTTCTGAGGCGCGCATCGCTTGCTCACGCTGCGTCTCAGCCTTTTCGGTCCGGCTCTCGGCCTGTTCCATCCGCGCTTCAGCCTCTTCGGTCCGCGTCTCAGCCTGTTCAGTCCGCGTCTGAGCCTGTTCGGTCCGCGTTTCAGCCCGTTCAGTCCGCGTCTCGGCTTGCTCCGTCCGCGTATTGGCTTGTTCGGTCCGCGCCTCAGCCTGTTCGGTCCGTGTCTCCGCCTGCTCAATCCGCGTCTGGCGTTTTGGGTCGGGCGCTGATTCAAGGGCTATTCCTTTCGAGTCCGTGTTCAGTTCACTGGTCTCGTCCCCTGAAACTTTTCCCATACTCCAGATGGAGCAGCGCGGATGCAACGCATGGGTGCGGCGATTACGGAATCTCGCCGGGGAATATTACTGAAACCCGGTATTTTTGTTTCGCATCGGAGGCGCCGTATCGGACATTCAATAAAGGAGGCGCGGCCACGGCTCCGAAAGATTTCCCCGCCATAAAAGTGTCGCTTCTTACGGCTGCGGCGGCTCGAATTTCGATTATACTATTAAGAGCATGTTCCCCAGAGCGAATCGCGGAGGGGCGCCAGGCCGAAGCGGGCGACGGTCGAGGGGGTTTTATACGCGCGAGTCCGAACGCTTTTTTTCCACGCTGACCGGTTGGCGAGATGGTTCGTCTTGTCCAGCGGGCCTGTGGCTCGCCTTGCTCATGCTGGCATTGGTTTTGCCCGACGCCGTGGCGCAGACGACCGTCGAGACGCCGCGAACCATTCGGGTTGTGACGGACAACGTCTACGCGCCCTACTCGTTTCAATCGGACGCAGGCGAGTTGCAGGGCATCGTGATCGATCAATGGCGGGCGTGGGAAAAGAAGACGGGAATTAAGGTCGAGATCTACGCGATGGACTGGGGCGAAGCGTTGCGGCGCATGCGCGCGGGCGAGTTCGATGTGATCGACGCCATTGTCGAGACGCCCGAGCGCCGGGAATACTTTGATTTCACTCCGGCCTATACCCCGATCGAAGCGTCGGTCTTCTTTCGCAACGACATTTCCGCCATTACCGATATCGCGACGCTGAAAGGATTTCCGGTGGGGGTCAAGGCGGGGGACCAGCATGTTGACAAGCTCAAGGCGGATGGGGTTACGACCGTGATCTCGTTTCCAAATTACGACGCGATGATCGATGCGGCGAAGCAGCATAAAATCAACGTCTTTGTGATCGATAACCCGTCAGCGCTTTATCTTTTAAACAAGGCGGGCATTGAGGATGAGTTTCGGCATTCGGCGCCGATGTTCCATGACGAACTCCGGCGCGCCGTGCGCAAAGGAGATACGGCGCTGCTGCGCACGGTGTCGGACGGCTTCGCGGCCATTGAACCGGACGAGTTAAAGCAAATAAACGAGAAATGGTTTGGCCGCACGATAAACAGGATTGGACAATATCTCACCTACGCGGGCTACACGGCCTGTGCGGCGCTCCTAATTATCGCGGGCCTGACCGCGTGGAATCGCATACTTAGAAAGAAGGTGCTACAGCGGACGGCGGCACTGGGTGAAAGCGAACAGCGATTTCGCCGTTTGGTGGAGTTGATGCCTGTCGCCGTCTATGTGTGCGATACGTCGGGGATAATTCAAAGCTACAACAATCGCGCTGTGGAGCTATGGGGACGCGATCCAAAACCGGGGGATACAGCGCAGCGTTATTGCGCCTCTTTGCGCCTTTATTCTCCCGATGGCAGCCTCGTTCCCCACGAGGAATCGAAAATGGCGGAAGCGCTCCGGACTGGAGTCCCGGCTCACGATCTGGAAGTAGTGATAGAGCGGCCCGACGGATCGCGCATAACGGTCTTGGTCAATATTGTTCCTTTGAGAAATGGCAAAGGAGAACTGGTAGGAGCCATGAATTGCTTTCAGGATATCACCGAGCGGAAGCGCGTCGAGGAAGCACTGCGTGCTAGAGAGCGGGACCTGGCAGAAGCTCAACGAGTGGCAAAGATTGGAAGTTGGCGGTTCGACCCACGGACTGACCTTCTCACTTGGTCGGATGAACTCTATCGAATCTTTGAAATTGCCAAATCGGATCTGAACAGTTACCGCTCGTTCCTTAATCGAGTACACTCGGAAGACAAGGAATTAGTCTTCCAAACCAGTGCGCGCGCGCGAGAATGCGGGAGGGAGTTCGATATCGAATATCGAATCATCTCACAAAGCGGTAGAGTAAAAATAATCCGCGAATTGGGATTCGTCTCCAAGGATGATCAAGACAATGTCAAACAACTCTTCGGAGTCGCTCAAGACATTACCGAGCGCAAGCGCGTCGAGCTGGCTTTGGACGAGCGCTTGCGTTTCGAAACGCTGTTGACCGAGCTTTCAGCCGCATTCGCAAACTTGCCGACAACGTCAGTTGATCAGGAAATAGATAAGTGGCTGCAAAATCTGGTCGAGTTTCTGGATCTGGACCGCGCCATATTCGATCAAGTCGGAGAAGATGGGATAACGCTTTCGCGCAGTCACTCACACACTTCTCGCGGCATCGATACCCGCCCGCTAGATGTGGCGAATGATCAAGCCCCCTGGATCACGGAACAGCTTCTCCGAGGGAATACGGTCAAATGGTCGCGCATTCCGGATGACATCCCGGAGCAGGCTTGGAAGGAAAAGGAGTTCACTGGCCGGATCGGAGCCAAGTCAGTGTTGAGCATCCCCGTTTGTATCGGTGGGGCGGTCATCTGTGCCGTTTCCTTCACTTCAGTGCGCATCTATCGCGACTGGCCGGACGAAATGGTGGCGCGATTGCGTCTGGTCGGAGAAATTTTTGCCAATGCGGTCGCGCGCAAACGCGTAGAAGAGGCGCTGTTTCGACGTGAAGCCGAGTTGAATGAAGCGCAGCGTCTCGCGAGCATTGGAAGTTGGGAGTGGGATATTCTCACTGATGGTCTGACTTATTCGGACGAATTGCGCCGCATTTACGGATTCGAACGAGAGGATCGAAACTCGCCTAATAAGGCATTCTCGGAGGCCATCCATCGTGACGATCGAGCGCGCCGAAACGCGGCCATCCGTGCTGCGTTAGGAGGCGGTCCGCCGTACAACGTGGAATTTCGCATTATTCGCCCGGACAAATCGGTTCGGTTTGTGCATTCGCGCGGACAATTGATCCGTGACGACGCGGGCAAACCTGTCCGTATGATCGGTATGGCGCAGGATATCACCGAACGTAAGCGGGCGGCGAAAGAATTGGAAAAGGCGAATCATCGACTGCGGCTTCTTTCGCGCCGGCTGTTCGAGGTTCAGGAAAAGGAACGGCGTCACCTCGCGCGAGAGTTGCACGATGAAATAGGCCAGGCGCTCACGGCGGCGAAGATCAATCTGCAGGCTGCGATGAAGGAAGCGGATGGCGCAAAATCGAAGAGAATTGACGAAACCGCTGCAATTCTCGAAAAGTTACTTGGCCAGGTGCGGCAGATCTCACTCGATCTGCGCCCGTCGATGCTGGACGACTTGGGGTTAGTTCCCGCGCTCCGTTCGTTGCTCGTTCAACAGGGACGCCGTGCGTCGGTCGCCGTGCATTTGTCCGCGAAGGGTATGCCGGAGAACCTGGATCCGGAAATTCAGACAACCTGTTTTCGCATTGCCCAGGAAGCGATCACAAACGCATTACGTCACTCCAATGCTACGCGAATCGATGTCGATCTTGGCCGCGAAAATGGAAATTTCCGGTTGCAGGTCCGCGATGATGGCAGGGGCTTCGATGTCGAATCCGCGCAAGCGCAAGCAGTTGGACTCGGTCTGATCGGAATAAAAGAACGAGCTGCGCTGGTTGGTGGGCGGGCAAAGATTATTTCGTCGCCGAATAAAGGAGCGACGATTGAGGTCTCCTTGCCGTTAACGTTTGGACCTGAGGGGCGCGGCCGCAATCTCGGAAAATGAATGGAACACGCGTTTTGCTGGCGGACGATCATGCCCTCGTCCGTGCTGGTATTCGCGCATTGGTGGAGAAGATTCCTGGTGTCGAGGTCGTCGGCGAAGCTGGCACGGGACGAGAGGCGCTGGAGTTGGTGCGAACGAAGTTGCCGAACATTGTGCTTATGGACATTGCCATGACGGAACTTGGAGGCTTGGAGGCGCTGCCGCGAGTCACGAAGGATTTTCCGAGCGTAAAAGTGATTATCCTTTCAGCGCATGCGAGTGAAGAATATGTTATTCGGGCACTGCGGGAAGGCGCCTCCGGCTATATGCTGAAAGATTCGGCGACGACTGAGTTGGAGCTGGCAATCAATTCGGTGATCCAAGGCAAAATTTACCTCAGCCCCTCCATTTCCCGCACCGTAATCGACGATTATTTGCAACGTGTCAGCGGAGCAGTCAGCCCGCTCGAGCAACTGACCTCGCGTCAACGCGAGATTTTGCAACTAATTGCCGAGGGAAAAAATACGAAGGAGATCGCAGCCGAGCTGGACATCAGTGTTAAGACGGTCGAATCGCACCGGCTGCAACTAATGGACCGATTGAACATCCATGACATTCCTGGCCTGGTGCGATATGCGATTCGCAACGGATTGGTCTCGGCTGAGCGATAGGAAATTCCATGAGTCCGAGATTGTCGATGTAAGGTTTTTTCCCGCCTGACGTAAGATTTCTCCCTATTTCCGATGACAACCGCCGGGTCGAGTATGGCCCTGTGAAAGCCGCCCGGTTATTCAACGATTTTCCCCTTTACAACGATTCTTACGAACTTCGGTTTCGAAAAGTCGTAGTAAGACGTGGAATCTCGTATCCGCATGATTCTGTCGACGATTGTCTACTGTCACTCATTGTCTGTGGTGCGTGCCGGTAAGATGTCGCAAAAATGATGGCGACGATTGATTTGAAAGCTCTGCTAGGCATGGCCATCAAGACGCAAAGAACCTCATTAGGCATCTCGCAGGAAGAACTCGCCTACCGCGCTGGTCTTCATCGGACTTATGTTTCCGACCTGGAGCGCGGAGCTCGAAATCCTTCGATCGAAAGCATCGAGAAACTTGCGGGCGCGTTTCAGGTTTCAGTCTCCAAGCTTTTTGAAAGCGTCGGAAAGGGCACTAGCTCGCGGCAAATGGTGGAGATTTTGTTGGTAGAAGATGATCCACGAGATGTCGAACTAACGGTCCGCGCTCTTAAGAAAGCCCACATTACAAATCCGTTGCAGATAGCGCGAGACGGCGAGGAAGCGCTCGATTTCGTTTTCGCTAACGCTCATGACAGCAACCTGCGGAGCACACTGATTGTTTTGCTCGATTTGAATCTACCGAAGATCAGTGGATTGGAAGTCTTGCGGCGAGTCAAAGCGGATAAGCGAACGCAAGATATCCCAGTGATTATCCTGACTGCCTCAACGCGCAACCGCGATATCGCCAAGTGCCGGCGACTCGGAGCCGAAAATTACATTGTGAAGCCGGTCGGCTTTCACAATTTCAGCGAGGTAACGCCCCGGCTGAGTCTGGCTTGGATGCTGATAAAGCAGAACGCGGACATGCCCTCGGGAACCTGACTTCAGAAAGTATGCTCGGCTTCCCCTCATGAAAAAGAAGAAGACGCGCATTATGCTGGCCGACGATCACCAGCTTGTCCGTGCCGGTTTTCGCGCGCTCCTGAAGCGAGTTCCGGCGGTCGAGGTCGTGGCCGAAGCCGCTGACGGCCGTGAAGCCCTCGACCTGTTCAAGAAACACCGGCCGGACGTGGTGTTAATAGATATTGCCATGCCGAAGTTGAACGGCTTGGAGGCAATCGCGCGCATGACCAGAGAATTTCCGAATGTGAAAGTGATTGTCCTGTCGATGTACGCGAACCAGGAGTATGTCGTGCAGGCTATGCAGGCCGGAGCTCGCGGTTATTTAATTAAAGACGATGCTGTTTCCGAGCTGAAAGCTGCTATCAAAGGAGTCACAGCTGGGGAACTTTACTTGAGCCCGCATGTCTCCAAACACCTGACCCACGGCGAGCTGGAGAGAGTTGGCGTCCGCTACGATCCATTAGCGAAATTGACTACCCGGCAGCGAGAAATCCTGCAACTGATTGCGGAAGGGTACAACACAAAGGAAATAGCCTTTCTCCTGAGAGTGAGCGTTAAGACCGTCGAAGCGCATCGCACGCAATTAATGCAGCGCTTGGGAATTAACGACATTCCAAGCTTGGTCCGTCAAGCGATGCGTTCCGGGCTAGTGCCCCCGGAAGCTAGCGCGAGATAGGGACAGTAGGGCTTTCCCTTAGGGTTTCCCCCAATAGGCAAGCATCCTATTTCTCGTTAGGCTGGAAATTCTCTAAAAATGAAAAAGATGATGACGGCTATTGTACGCTTTACCCATTACAGAAAGACGAAGCGACAAAGGAATGAGCATGAGCGACTCGCCAACCCCGGACGGTTGGCCCTTTTTAGGACCAGACCTTCGGCTGACAATAATTCTCAGGCTGAAAAAAAGCGCAAGCGAGACCTTCCCGCTGGTCACGGAGAAACAATCCTCATCGTGGACGACGAATCGAACATACGAGAAGTAACAGCGGCCGTTCTTTCGAGAACTGGGTACAACACGTTGGTGGCGGAGGATGGTCCGGCCGCTCTCGCGATTTTTGTCGAGCGATGGGCGGAGATTGATGTGGTGGTGACCGACCTCGTCATGCCGGCCGTGAGTGGTTCACTGCTGGTGCAGGTGCTGCGCAAAATGGCCAGCAAGGTAAGAATCATTATCTGTAGCGGACAAGCTGTCGATCATATGCCGGTACAATTGAGAGCGATGGGGGTGCAGGGGTATCTTAGCAAGCCCTATACTGAGGAAACCCTTCTGCGCATGGTTGATCGCGTACTGCACGACCTCTTTTAAGATATGTGTCTCTGCGAGTTCTTAGCGCCGACGATACAATGGTGACGATTGAAGATGCGGCGGGCGGTGAAATTGTGCGGATCGGGATTCGTTAGGGTCAGTATTTTTACCTAGCCGTGTCTAAGGATTTCCCTAATGGCACGGTAAGTAGCTGTGGCCGATAGATTCCTTGCCTACGAGAAACGAGAAATTAAATAATCCCCCTGGTAGTAGTGTGAGTAGTGGACCCGCGGCGGCGCGTGGCCACTCGTGTATCAAAGCGCCGCCAGTTCGACAATCGGGTGCTGACGGTGCCAGCTCCTCAGACTTTGAAGGAGGAGTTCGGGAATCGGAGCGTCCATGGGCTATAGGCGGACGGGGATCTGAACGTCAGCAACTGCACCACCTGCTCGCCCACGTCCCAGCGGTTCTTTACGTTCTTAAAATAGAAGGGCAGAACTTCGTTCCAGTCCTGGTGAGCGAAAATGTTGAGCGTTTGCTTGGAGTCACTGTCGCGGAATCAATGTCATATAAGTGGTGGATGGATAGTTTGCATCCGGAAGATCGTGATCGGGTCGTAAGGGTGCTGACCGAAGCTTTGAAGGGCGACGGCTATGCGACGGAATACCGGATTCGGCACAAGGACGGCAGTTATCATTGGGTGCAAGACAATAACCGGATCGTGCGCGACGCCGGGGGCAAACCGCAACAAATGGTGGGGGTGTGGACAGACATAACTGAACGAAAGCGAAATGAGGAACGGTTGCGGGAACAGGCCGACATTATCCAGCGCGCACAGGACGCTGTTATTGTGCGCGATTTCGCGAGTGACCTTATCACCGTTTGGAACAGCGGTGCGGAGCGTCTCTACGGCTGGAGCGCGAATGAAGCAATCGGCCGGCCGATGGGTGAGCTGATTTTCGCCGAATCAAACGACCGCGAAACGCTGCTCGAACAGCTTGTTTCGACCGGGGAATTCCGTGGTGAGATCAAACACCGCGCCAAAGATGGACGTGAAGTGATTGTCGATGGTCGCGCCACCCTTATTCGAAACGACGACGGCACGCCGCGTTCGGTGCTCGGAATCAACACCGATGTCACAGAGCAGAAAAAGTTGGAGAAACATGTGCTGCGCACACAGCGCTTGGAAAGCATCGGAACGTTGGCCAGCGGGGTGGCCCACGATCTAAACAATATCCTGGTGCCAATCTTGATGGCTGTGCCAATTCTGCGTAACGACCCCTCCCCGGAGGAAAGTGAAAATTTTCTAAACACTATCGAGTCAAGCGCGGTGCGCGGGGCCAATATCGTTAGGCAGGTACTCACCTTTGCCCGCGGCGCTGGCGGTGACCGGGTCCTTTTGCAGCCAATTTACATCATCGAAGAAATCGCGAAGATCGCCAAAGAGACCTTCCCCAAAACGGTGCGGGTGCGGACGAACTACGCGGACGATGTCCGCCTGGTTGAGGGCGACCCAACGCAACTGCACCAAGTGTTGCTCAATCTGTGCCTCAATGCACGAGATGCCATGTCCGAAGGGGGGAGTCTGTCTCTGACCGCCGAAAATTTCGATGTCGACGAACAGTATGCAACGATGACGCCAGGTCTTAAAGCAGGTCCTCACGTCCTTATCAGTGTCATGGATACCGGCACCGGGATTGCGCAGGATATCGTCGAAAAGATTTTTGATCCTTTCTTCACCACAAAAGAACCTGGCAAAGGCACCGGTCTTGGGCTTTCGTCCGCGCTTGGCATCGTCAAAAGTCATGGTGGAGTAATGAAGGTTTACAGTACTGCCAACGGCACGGCTTTCCGCGTTTTCTTACCATCCACGGCGGGCGTTTTCCAAGCGGACGAGACTAAGGCGCAAATGGAGGTTCCAACCGGCCACGGGGAAACCATCCTCATTGTGGATGACGAATCGGCAATTCGAGAAGTGGCAAAGGTAGTTCTTTCTAAGAGTGGGTACAACGTTCTTGCGGCGGACGATGGTCCGTCGGCACTCGCTCTTTTCATGCAACAATCGACAGAGATCGATGTCGTGTTAACCGACGTGGTTATGCCGATCATGAGCGGCTTGATACTCGCGCGAACGCTGCGCAAGATGGATGTCAAAGCAAAGATCATTGTCTCCAGCGCCCGGGATAGCGATTATAACCCGGGCGAGTTGACTGACATTGGAGTGGAGGGCTGTCTAAACAAGCCTTATTCCCGAGAAACATTGCTGCGCGCAGTTGATCGCGTGCTGCACCACAACGAGGAAAATTAATGCGTCGACTAAAAATCCTTGTCGCCGACGATCATGAAGTGATGCGGACCGGCGTGCGGGCGTTGGTCGAGCAAGAACCCGAATGGCAAGTATGTGGCCTTGCCACAAATGGACAACAGGCAGTCGACGCTGCCAGGAAACTGAAGCCCGACGTGGTTATTTTGGATATGACAATGCCGGAACTGGACGGACTGGAGGCTCTACGCGAGATCAAACGCGCCTTGCCGAATACGGAAGTTGTGATCTTTAGCGCCCATTACTCGGAAGAGGTTATCGCGCAGCTATTCGAGGCCGGAGCCAAGAGCTATATTCAAAAGTCTGATGCTGGCCGGTACCTCGTGGCCGCGATCAAATCGATCGCCGACCACAAACCGTTTTTCACTTCCGAAATCTCTCAGGTTCTTTTTGCAAAATTCCTCTCCGGTTCTGCAGGCAAAAAGCAAAACGGCCAGGAAAACACCGTCACCTCGCGTGAAAGAGATGTGGTGCGCCTCCTTGCCGGAGGTAATAGCAACAAAGAAGTCGCAAATTGCCTGGGAATCAGCATACGGACCGCCGAAACTCACAGGGCGACGCTCATGCGCAAGCTCGGCCTGGAGTCCCTTGCCGCATTGGTTCGCTACGCGATCCGCAATAACATCATCGACGCGTGACGTAAAAGCTCGCCACTGGTCGCATTTCGGCACGGAAGAAGCGCAAGAAGTCTCACGCGCCGGCCCCGGTAGTTCTCGACAACCAAAACAGGTATTCACCGCGTCAACTGTAGCATCAGCACTGCTAAATCTGACGCATGCAAATACAAAATAGGTCAGCGCAAAAAAAACATGCCCGCAGGTTGGCCGCACGAACGTGTACATCAGCACTGATCGTTTTCGGGCTGCTCGCTAGCTCCTGGTCCGTGGCGGCCTCAGTCGTTTCGCTGGGTGCAGCGGAGAGCTTTGCCGTCTTAGGCGCCTCAACGGTCACTAATGCTGGCGCAACGATAGTTACCGGGGACCTGGGGGTGAGTCCCGGGACTGCCGTTACTGGGTTCGGACCCGGAGTCGTGCTCGACGGGTCCATTCACATGAATGACGCCCTCGCCATGCAAGCTCATGCCGATGCTTTTACCGCCTACGGCCAACTGACTGGCGAGACGTTTACGACTGACTTATCCGGACAGAATTTAGGCGGCATGATACTCATGCCCGGTGTCTATCATTTCGCCACTACCGCTCAGTTGACCGGAATACTTACTCTTGACACGGCAGGAGATCCAAACGCCGTCTTCCACTTCCAGATCGGCACCACCCTGACGACCGATCCCGCTTCCATGATCACGTTGCTGAATGGCAGTTCGGCTAACATCTTCTGGCAGGTCGGCACGTCAGCCACGATTGGCGTCAACAGCGTGTTTTCCGGAAATATTCTCGCAGATCAAAGTATCACCGTTAACAGCGGGGCCACTATCAACGGGCGAGCCATTGCGATCAATGGAGCCGTCACGCTGGATACCAACACAATCACTGCTCCCATTGTCCCTGAACCTAGCACTTGGGTTCCGGGCATTCTTGCTCTCGCCCTTGTCGGGTTTACCGAGCGCAGCCGAATGCAAAAGTTCCTCGTATATCTGAGTCGTACCGGCCGCTAGTCTGCGTAGGTTGCTCATCAGAAGTTTCGACTGGCTTCCCTGTTGCAACAACAATGAGCTTCGACTCGCGAAAGTTTTCGGAGTCGATCTCAGCGCCATCCTCCAGCTGATCCAACGCTTCAGTAGTTTTCCCCGGCAAAAAACACGAACTTACCGCGCCCTGTGTAGCACTCTCGCTGCTCGCATTTGACGTATGCTAAACAGTTCAACACACAAAAAGCATGTACGCAGTTCGGCCACAGCGTGCGCAACGGCATTAATCGTTTCCGGATTACTCGTTCCCTCCCGGCCGGCGGTGGCCCAAACCGTTTCACTCGGTGCGGCGGACACCTTTGCCATTTTAGGCGCGTCAACGGTCACGAATACTGGCCCGACGATCATTACCGGGGATCTGGGGCTGAGTCCCGGGAGCTCCGTCACCGGGTTCCCACCCGGAGTAGTGCTCAACGGGGCCATTCACATCAGTGACGCACTGGCCAATCAAGCTCATGCCGATGCTTTTACCGCTTACACGCATTTGGCCGGCGAGACGCCTACGGCCAACTTAACGGGAATGAATTTGGGTGGTTTGACCCTCACGCCCGGCATCTATCGCTTCAATGCGTCCGCTCAATTGACCGGAACGCTCACATTGAACACCGCAGGAGCTCCCAATGCTCCCTTCCATTTTCTGATCGGCTCCACTCTGACCACGGCTTCCAACTCCGCCGTCGTGCTGCTTGGCGGTCCGGATAATAACATCTTCTGGCAGGTAGGAAGTTCCGCCACTATCGGCACCGGGACCAGGTTCGTCGGAAGTATCGTTGCCTTAACCAGCATTACCTTAACCACCGGGGCCAGTCTCGATGGAAGAGCCTTGGCGATTAATGGAGCCGTCACACTGGACACCAATAATATCCAGGCCCCGGCTATCCCAGTTCAGACGGCACGCTTGATCGCTCCGGAAGAGCTAGCTTCAATTTACGAGATAAAGTTTTCGCTCGACACCATGCAAGGTGCCAACCTGATCCAGCGCATGGATGACATTCGGGCAGGATCGAACGGTTTTTGCGCGGCCGGATATGCGCCCCAGGTGACGGGCCAGATCTATAGCAAGGACTTCGATAGCAAAGCTTCGCTGGATAAGAATCCAGCGCCGGCCTTTGCTCAGGCCCCGGAGAACCGCTGGGGAATTTTTGTCACCGGTTCCGGGGAATATGTGAAAGTTGGCGGCGAGGATGAAAATGCCTCCGGCTATAAGATCACAAACGGTGCCGTCATCTTGGGCATCGATTATCGACTCTCGCACAATTTTGCTGTCGGCATTTACGGCGGATACGAGGGCGCGCGTGCCACATTGTTTGATAACGGACGATTAACAATGGAGGGCGGGAACGTGGGGGCATTTGCCACCTATTTCTGCGACAGGTTCTATGTTGATGTTGCTGGCGGTGCCGGTTGGAATAGCTATGACATCCGGCGCACCGCGCTCTCGGGTGATGCGCAGGGCAGCACCAATGGCGCCGAAGTTAACGGCCTCGGCGCCATCGGGTACGATTGGAAATTTGGTTGTCTGAACATCGGCCCGACCGCATCCGTCCAATATACGAACGTTAACATCGACCAGTACACCGAGACGGGTTCGCTGCTCCCCTTGCAGATACAAAATCAGAACGAGGACTCGCTTCGCAGCACCGTGGGGCTAAGAGCAAGCTACGACATCAAAGCAGGCTCCGTGATTTTCCGGCCCGAGGCGCGCGCGGCGTGGCTACACGAATATTACGATCAAGCTTATCCCATCGATGCGCGCCTGGTGTCCGGAGGTGGCGGCATCTTGACGGCATTTGGACCAACTGTCGGCCGCGATGCCGCGCAGATCAGGGCGGGCGTCAGCGCGCAACTGAGTCGGGCCTTGGCGGTCTATGTTTACTACGACGGAATTGTCGGCCGCAGCAATTACAACAGTAACGGAGCGAGCGGCGGTTTCTCGTTCAGCTTCTAGTAAACGACTTTAAGGCAGCCTTGGCGTTGCTCAATGATTGATTGGCTAGGTCGAGCGTACCGCACGCATGCGAGATTGCTGGAAACCCCGTAGATTTGCGGTCGATAAAACCCGTAGTTCCCGCAACGGCTACCTGCATACTCAATGCTCGGGATATCGCGCATGAAAAAATCTCCTTACGAGTGGCCGCGGCCCTGTGCCCTAACGAAACCTTTCCGACAGGAAGAAACTTCGATAGGGGCACCCAAACATTGCCGCGTCAATGTAAAGACAAAGACGATTCTTATTGTCGATGATCGTCCCGCCAATCGTCAGCTACTCTTAGGGATGCTGATACATCATGGCCACCGTGTGCTTGAGGCAGACAGCGCCGTGAAAGGACTCAAAATGGTCCGCAAAGAAAAACCGGATCTGATCATTGCCGACATTCTCATGCCGAAGATGCATGGCTACGAATTCGTGCGCAAACTGCGAAGCGATCGCAAGATCGCGCACACAGCAGTGGTTTTTTTTACGGCGAACTACATCGAAGAGGAATCACGGAAGCTGGCCAAGGCTTGCGGCGTCCATCATGTCATCGTCAAACCGGTCAAGCCGGAAGAAGTCATTCAAATAGTTAATAAGGCGCTGGCCAGGCGAAGGCGTGCGCGCCGCTCGCGTTCGGCGCACGAGTTGGCCCGCCAACATCTGCGCGTTGTTACCGACAAACTAGCTGGGAAGGTTTGTGAGCTCGAAGAGCTTAACGGAAGATTGCAGACCGAAGGCGCTGAGCGGGAGCGGATGGTAAATGAGTCGTTACTTGCGCATGCAGAGGCTCGTCACGCCAGAGACGAAGCGGAACGCGCCAACTGCGCTAAGGACGATTTCCTGGCCATTCTCTCCCATGAGTTGCGAACACCGCTAACTCCAGTCCTCATGTGCGCGACGGCCTTGGAGCATGAAGAGTCCATCGAACCGGAGCTTCGCGCGCAGCTTAGTATGATTCGGCGCAACGTTCAGCTGGAGGCGCGACTGATCGATGACTTGCTCGATTTGACCAAGATCGCTCGCGGTACTCTTCAACTGGTGGGATCTGGACCAATAGATGTCCATTGCTTGCTCGCCCACACCAGGGAAATTGTGGAAAATGACGCGAGACAGAAGTCCGTCCAGTTGGACTTTGATTTAGCGGCGAGTGAACACCATGTCCGGGGCGACACGACGCGACTTCACCAGGTCTTTTGGAATTTGGTGAAGAATGCGATCAAGTTCAGCATGCTGGGAGGGCGAATTACGGTCCGCACCTTCAATCCGGTGCCAGGGGAATTCGTTCTCACGGTGGAGGACACGGGCGCGGGAATTACGTCGCAAACACTGCCTGTCATTTTTCGCGCTTTCGAACAGGGAGAAACACGGGAAGCGCGAGCTGCCGGAGGCCTGGGGCTTGGTCTGGCTATTTCGAAAGCGATCATCGAGGCGCACGGGGGAAGGATCCGCGCCGAGAGCGCCGGTCCAGGCCTCGGCGCAATTTTTACGATTGAACTCGCCGCCGTTTTGCCGTTTCCCACCGCGGCAGTCGCCGAGCCGGAACTTCGGTCTCGGACCGCTCCACCTCGTCTGCGCTTGCTCGTCATCGAGGATCATGAACCGACCATGATGGTGCTGGTGCGTCTCCTTCGTCGGTACGGGCACGAGGTGTTTACCGCCGAAAGCGTGGAGCGCGCGCTGGCCGTGGCCGCCGCCCATTCCTTTGACCTGGTTATCAGCGACCTGGGGCTTCCGGACGGAAATGGAATCGATTTAATGCGACAATTGGCCAAGGAATATGGCCTGCGAGGGATCGCTCTGAGCGGTTACGGTATGCCAGAAGATCGCGCTAAGACACAGCAAGCAGGTTTTCTGGCGCATTTGGTAAAGCCAATCAATTTTGATCAACTTCAGAGCGCGCTTCAGGTCTTCGCTCCAGCTGCAGACGCAAACGCGACTTCGGAAGTCTCGGGATAGTTCCTTAGCTCCGATCTAATCCGTAGTTTCCACACTCCCGATTGCGGGTTTTCCCCCGTGGCAACGGCACAGCCGTGGCTCGCTCATATATAGAGAAATCTCCGGCGCTGATTCGTTTCACGGCGAGTTGCGGTCGCGCAGGAGTGAAGAAATGCAATGCAGAGCGAGACCACAGAAAGTTTTGGCGCTATCGTTCGATGCTTCGTCTTGGCAGCGGTGCTTATTGTAAGTTCGCTGGCGCGCGGGGGGACTGTCGTCCTTGCTGCGCCAGCTCCGCCCGATTTGTTCAAACCGATTGTGAGCCTGACGAACTTCGGGCTCTATGAATCGAGCCCCTTTTTTTCCGGTGACGACAAGGCCTGGCTCGAAACGAGTCTGCGCTTCGGTGGAAAATTCGAATACAAGTGCTTTGCGTTCGAAGCGGTTGGGATCGGGGTGCGCACGAGCGGGCGCGATCCGTATGGGAGCGGCAATACGCCGCAGTTCGACTTCGACACGCTCTACGTGCAGTGGAACCAGACAAGCGGCCTGCCCTTCAAACTGACAATTGGCCGGCAGCCGATCATACTCGGCACACAGTTTCTCATCGGCGATGGCGTTTACGACGGCTTTCATCGCGGCTACACAGAAGCAGTTTATCACAGTCCCCGCCGCAGCTTCGACGCGGCACGCCTGGAGTTTGATGCGGCGACGCTGCACTTCGATGCATTTATTTACAGCGAGAATCCGACATGGGACGGTGGCGGCGAGCGCAATGGTTGGGTTGGCGGCATGGAGGTGTCGCGTTCGTTCACAAAAGTGAAGAGCAGCTATGCCGCGGGACTGTTCTATCGCGATTCGTTCTCGAATCTGGATAACAATATGTGGCTGGTGAGCCTGCGTGGCGAACAGCATTACCCGGGCTTGGATGATTTTTATGTCAGTGGGGAATGGGTGGGGGAATTTGGCCGCGGCAATAACGCCGCCTACATCACGACCCCGAACCAGAGCTTGAACGAGCATGCGTGGCACGGCGAAGTCGGCTGGCAGGCGGACGATCTGCCGCTGAAACCCTTCGTAGAAGCGGGCTACGTTTATTACTCGGCGGACTTCACGCCCGTTGCGACCGGTTTCTCGGATTGGGGCAAATGGTATCTCGGCAACCAGATTGATTGGATCATCTTTAGCACTAATACCCGCATCATCCGCGCGGAAGCGGGCTTTTGGCCGGACAAAAAAGTGAAGCTCCGGGCGCAATATCATCAGACCCGACTCGTCTCTGGTCCGAACGGCCCACTCTCCGACGAGGTCAGCGTCATCGGAGAGTGGTTCGTCAACGAACATATCTGGGTCAATGCGCTGGTCGGTTATTCGATACCGCACGGGGCGTTGGCCCAGTCCGGCCTAACGAATCCTTTCTCCTTCCTCAACGCCAGCGCGGTGCCGGTAGGAAACAAACCAAGCACAGATTTCGTGCTCGCGGTCGGCTTCAACTTCTAATCCACCATCCATGAATCCAAAGTCACTCCTCGCCATCGGCTCCCGCTTCTTCTTCGCCGCGCTTTTGCTCGGCGGCTGCGACTCAAAGCAGCCCGCCGCGGCTCCTACACCGCTCAGAATCGCTGCCTACTACTGGCCCGGCTCCTTTTGGATGAATATCGCTGACGAGAAAGGCTGGTTCAAAGAGGCCGGACTAGCGGTCACGATCGTGAACACGAATCCCGATTACTTCGCGTCGTTCAAGGACCTCGTCGAAGGCCGCCTCGATGTGAATGACCTCACACTCTTCGACGTGATGTTGCTCAACAGCAAAGGCGCGGACCTGATCGGCATCGCCAGCACCGATCAAAGTGCCGGCGCGGATGGAATCGTCGCGCGGGCCGGCATCGACTCGCTCGCGGCGCTCAGAGGCAAACGCATCGGCGCCAGCAAAGGGACGTATGTGGAATACATGCTCAGCATAGTGCTGGCACGCGAGGGCTTGGCGATGAGCGACGTAACACTCGTCGACATGCCCGGTGAGGAGGCGCCCGAAAGACTCGCCGCTGGTGTCGTTGACGCGGTGGTGACTTGGGGACCAGCCCTGACGGATGCGGTCGAAAAGGCGCATGGACACAAGCTTTGGGACTCGGCAATCATCCCGGGCATCAGCCCCTCCTTGCTCGCCACGCGGGCCCGAGTCGTACGCGAGCGGCCGGAGGATTTGCAGACGCTCCTCGGCATCTGGCAGCGTGGGACCGAGTTCATCCAGCAGCACCCCGAGGAGGCGTTTGCGATCGTGGCGCGGGTGAACAAGAAGACACTGGCCGAAGTCCGGCAGTTTGCCGCTGTCGATCCTCTGCTCGATCGACGTGCCAACCTGGTCGCGTTTTCCTATGGCGCCGGTTTTGATTCGCTCCACGGCTCTGCGCGCATGATGAACGATTTCCTGCTCAAGGAAAAACTGACTTCCAAACCGCTCGATAGTATCGCGCTCCTGAACGACAGCTTCCTCAAGGCGCTGAAATGAAGACGGGGAACGCCGCGTTCCAGCATGCAAAAACAACGCATCCGCGCGGCGGGCAGAATGTCCGGCAACCACACGGGCTGAAAGCCTGTGTTCCAAAGCCATGACTCTCCGCTACAAAATCATTCTCGGCATCGTAGCCTTCACCGTGCTGCCGCTGGGCGGCGCCGCGCTGGTGGTGGACCGCACGCTCACCGGAATCCTCGAGCAGAATGCTGGACGCGATCTCCAGAGGCGTGTGGCGCAAACCGCCTCGACTGTGACCGCCTTTCTCCGCCAGCGTGAAGCCGACCTGCGCATCTTTGCCAGCAACTCCGTCATCGCCAAGGGCACACCGGCGCAGATCGGCGAGCGTCTCAACGAGCTCGCGCTCCTTAGTTTTTTCTTCGACGGTCTTTACTTCGCCGACGCGCAGGGCCGGGTGATTGCGGCGACAGTTCCGGCTGCTGCGGGCCGGCCCCTTACGGAAATCTTTCCCGAGGTCGTGGAGGAGCTCGCAAGCCTCCAGGAGAACGCGAGCCGCGACGTGATCGCCTCCGATTTCGATGACAGACCGCCGGCCGGCGGCGAGTTACGTCTGCAACTGATCACCCCGGTACTAAATTCGGCGGGCCACCGGATGGGTGTGCTCGTGAGTGTGATGAGCACCGCCGGAGTCGGGCAGCACATCATCGATCTCAAAGAGCACACCGTCGGCGACAGCGCAGCCGAGCTGCTCACGCGAGACGGGCGCGTCTTGAAAAGCGCGGACAAAACGGTTCGTGCGCTGCAGGTGCATCCCGACTGGCCCGTGCTGCAAGGCGCGATCCACGCGACAAAAGATGGGGAAGGCTTTGCGATCTACAGAGACGCGCGCGGGCAGAAGGTGCTCGCCGGCTTTGCCACGACCGAACGATTCGGCGGCGGCGCGGGCCAATGGATCGTGCTCTCAACCGGGCCTTACGACCAGATCATGGCGCCCGCGTTCAGCATAATCCGCGGCCTGACGTGGCTTTTGCTCGGCCTGCTAGTGGTGGCCATCAGCGCGGGTGCGCTCGCGGCCCGCAGCCTGTTGCGGCCGCTCGAGGGAGTCACCGAAGCGGCTCGACAATTGGCCGCCGGGAACGCGACGGCGCGCGCGCCGGTGCGCGGCGGCTTTGAGCTAGCGCTGCTCGCGAGCACGTTCAACGAGATGGCCTCAACGCGGCAGCGCACCGAAACGGAATTGGTGGACGCGCGGCTGGCCGCGGAGTCGGCGAGCCTGGCAAAGAGCGAGTTCCTCGCCAACATGAGCCACGAGATCCGTACTCCGATGAACGGCATCATCGGCATGACCGATCTTGCGCTCGAAACGAAATTGAACCGCGAGCAGCGCGAATATCTCAGCATGGTGAAAAACTCCGCGCACTCACTGCTCGGTCTGATTAACGACATTCTCGATTTCTCGAAGATCGAAGCCGGAAAACTGGAGCTCGAGTCGACTGATTTCAGTTTGCGCGATTGCGTTGGGGGAATGCTCAAACCGCTGGGCGTCCGCGCCGATCAAAAGGGCCTCGAACTTGTGGCCGACATTCCCCCCAGATGTGCCGGATCATTTGGTCGGTGATCCTATGCG
>DATMOU010000038.1:0-60804 GCA_035568035.1 Chthoniobacterales bacterium
TCGGCCGCGGCCGCTGAACGCGGCGCAAAACCGGTTGGTCTCGATTTTTCGACGGAAATGATCGCGATTGCGAAACGCATGTTTCCAGGAATCGAATTTCGCGAAGGTGATGCGCAAAACCTTCCGTTCGCAGACGCTACGTTCGATCGCGTGGTGGCAAGTTTTTCGTTACTCCACGTTGCGGATCCGGAGCGTGCGATGGCCGAAGCGGCACGCATTTTGAAACCTGGCGGCAGATTCGCGTTCACGACTTGGGCAAGAATTGAAGAAAACCCGTTTATAAAACTTGTCGACGACGCGATTCAGGCGCATGCCAACCTCAATGTTGGTCTTCCGCCGGGTCCTCCGTTCTATCTATTTGAGAACGAAGATGAATTTCGAAGGGCGTTCGAGGGTGCCGGATTCGACGGGCTGTCGATGAGTTTCAACGTGCACACAATTCGATGGCAAGTGCCGAGCGCACGTTTCATTTTCGACGCTGAGCTCAAAGCGGGCGTCCGCACCGCAGGATTGCTCGCGCGGCAGACGCCGGATGCGCTCCAGAAAATTCAATCGGCGATGGAAAAATCCCTGCAGCGGTATACGACGAACGGCGGGTTCGCGATTCCAAAAGCCGCCTATGTGGTTGCAATAAGTAAGAATTAAGGATTAAAAATTAAGAAAGTGTCCTCCCCCACGGAACACAATCTGAAGGATCGAACCAAAAAGTTCGGTCTACGCATTATCCGTATGTTTTCCCGCTTACCCGATACGCCTCAAGCCCAGGTTATCGGCAAACAAGTTCTGCGCTCCGGCACTTTTGTGGGCGCAAACTATCGCGAGGCATTTCGCGGTCGCAGTAGAGCTGAGTTTATCTCGAAATGCGGCGATTCACGTCGGGAATTAGAAGAGACAGCTTATTGGCTGGAGTTGCTCGCCGACGCTGATTTAGTGCGCGCGGAACGGCTTGTGTCTTTTGCGGAAGGAAGCCCACGAGTTGACCGCCATTTTCGTTACCATTCTGAAGCGTTCGAAAGAGAGACCTTCTTAACTCATAATTCTTAATCCTGCCTTGATTCACATTCTGGATACGCGACAGCTGGGGCACGCCGGAATCGTGGCGGTGACGGCGTTGGAAACGAACGACGGCATTGCCCTGTTCGATACCGGACCGGAATCGACGTTCGACAACATCATTTCAGAGCTTCGGAAAGCCGGACTCGACGCGAAGGATGTCCGTCACGTTTTCCTGAGCCATATTCATTTCGATCACGCCGGCGCAGCCTGGCGGTTTGCGGGTCCGAGCCGGACTGGCGGTTCCGCGACGGTTTACGTACATCCGCGTGGTGCGCCGCACTTGGTCGATCCAACGAAGTTGGTTGAGTCCGCCACTCGAATCTTTGGTGACGACATGACGCGACTCTGGGGCAAAATCGCGCCGGTGCCGCGAGAACACGTCAAGATTTTGGAAGACAATGACGTCGTCCGCGTGCCGCCGTTTGAAATTCGAGCCATCGCCACGCCCGGTCACGCGAGTCATCATCACGTTTATCACTGGGACGACAATGTTTTCGGCGGCGACATTGCCGGCGTCCGGATTGGCAACGGTCCGCCGATACCGCCATTCGTTCCGCCCGAGTTACACGTCGAATCGTGGCGCAATTCGATCGGGAAGATCAGGAAACTGAACGCCGCGAACCTCTATTTGCCGCACTTTGGAAAAATCGACGGCTCCATTCCGGAACATCTTGATCTTCTCGACGAACGCGTCGCGCGCTGGAGTGAATGGTTTCGCGAGAAAATCCGAAGTGGAGCCGACGAGGACCAATTACGCTCGGAGTTCGCGGCGCTCGAACATTCCGAGATCAATGCAATTTTTAATGACTCAAGTCCGTCGCAACCATCAACTGCCGGTCTTGTCACTCGTCACACGTCACTCGTCACTCTTTATGAGGGAGCCGACCCAAGCTACATGGCAGTCGGCGCCGCGCTTCGTTACTGGAAAAAATATCACCCCGAAGCGGTGACCAGTTAACGGGGCGAGTTGTAACCGCGTCACAAATCGAAAACGTGCCGCGATTCAATAACGGCTTTCGACGCGGACTGAGCCCTAGAAACTCTGGAAGATTACAGGCCTGTAATTCCTCTCTGATGAGATGGCGCGGCTCCTGCTAGTTTTGATCGCGAACACCCCGTTGCCGTGCTTGACCAGACAACATTCGAGAATTTGCTTTCGCTTGCCTATCAGTGGGCAAAAACGCAGGAAGAATTCGTGCTCAAACACGGAAGCCGCCTGAGCGCGCGCCACACGGCGGATGCAATGCTCGCCGGCGTGAAAAATCCTGGCAACGTGAGGCTGCTGGTCGTCGATCGAATTCCGCTGCCTGAAAGTCCGCAACTCACCGAAATCTCGCGGCGAACCGGCATCCTTACCGAGGACACCCGCTGCACGGGCTTTGGTTACGCGCTGATTATCCGCGTCGATGCCTGGAACGACCGCGAACTAATTTTGCATAATCTCATCCATATCGCGCAATGCGAGCGCGCTGGTGGGCTCGAACAATGGTGCCGCGAATATCTCGGCAATCGCAACAGTTGTCCGAAATTCACGATTGGCTCGCTCGAAGAGGAAGCGCGCCAATTCGCGCGGGAACTCTGCACCGCCGACGCCGCCGCCTAAGTTCGATCCCACACTTGTCTTCTTGAATAGTTGTCGGGCGCTTCCCGTCCATCCTTTAGGGAAAGGAAATGAAGGGATATGCATTTATGGGACAAAGCGAAAACAGCAGGCGCAACCGGTTACATTCTGCTTTGGTTGCTCGGAATACCGTTGCCGATCTTGTTTCTGATTTTTCTGCTTCGCGGCTGCACCTAAGAAGAAAGGACGAGGGATGAAGGAAGAAGTAATTTCATAATTCATCCTTCATCCTTTATCCTTTGCCGGTGATAACCGGCACCGACATCGCCATCTGGGTTGGGTCGGGCCTGCTTGCCATAGGTATTGGCTGGGGCAAGTACTCTAAATACAAGACGCGCGAGAAGATGGTGCGCGAGTTTGCCGCCATGGATCCCGAGCATCGGGAGAAGTTGTTAAGCCGTTTGCAGCCGGAACTGCAAATGGAGATCCGGCAGGAACTGATGAAACGCTTTCGAGTCAAAACCGACCTGTGATGTTGCACGGACCGGTCACGCGTTAGACTTTGAGTTGTGGATTCGCCGCGCAAATCGCTTCTATCCCGGCTCGGCCATTGGGCCGCTGAGCTGCTTCTCGTTTTCCTCGGCGCCTACGCAGCGTTTTGGTTAACCGCCTATCAACAGCATCGCGCCGACGTTCGCCGGCACGATCAGATTCTTGGCTGGCTCGAGGAGCGCATGAAAGAGGGCCTTGAGAACACGAAAGAAGATGCGCAGAAGCACGACCAACAGGTGGCGGAGTTTCGTCGCGCACTTGCCGCCGGGGAAATGCCGCCTCTGCGTCCCTTCTCATTTACAACGGATTACAGCGCGAGCGACATGTCCAGCTTACTTCAATCCGGCGGCTACGAAGTGCTCGATCTCAAGACGCTCACTGCGCTGCGCGACCTCGAGTCCACGATCCGCTGGGGTTTGGACAGAATGACACATTACCAGAAACTCAGCGACGAATTGATCTGGCCCAATCTCGATCAGGACATTTCGTTCTTTTACGATCGGGCCACTAAGCAATTGCGAAAACGATTTGCCGATTATCCCGAAATATTGGAGGACACGGCTAAGTTCTTCCACGACTTGGAAAAGGCGAAGCGCGAGCTGCTGACTCAGATTCAGGCCGAACGTAACAAACGCTGACTATCGTTTTCGTGAGGACACCGGTTTTTGAAATGACCGTCGCGGTTCAGCCCGCCGACATCGACGGACAGAACCACGTCAACAACACCGTTTATCTTCGTTGGGTCCAGGACGTCGCGACCGCGCATTGGAAATCGCTCGCCAGCGCCGACGCGCAAGAGGTGATCGGCTGGGTCGTGTTACGGCACGAGATCGATTATAAAATGCCGGCGAATCTCGGCGACGAAATCATGTTGCGGACCTGGGTCGGCGAAGCGAGCCGTTTAAAATTCGAGCGCTTCACTGACGTTCGGCGAAAGATCGACAATCAGCTGCTGGCAACGGCGCGCACCGTTTGGGTGCCGATCGATTCAAGAACGGGAAAACCGACGCGCGTGTCAGCCGATGTTCGCGCGCGATTTTCGATCTGAGGCGACCAAAACCACGCCGCTGAACAATTCAGCGTCGATATGGCGCCCGACGTAATTATCAGTCTTTTCCTTGAGCGTGTCCGCGAGCGCAGCATTGGCAAGGCAAATGAAAATGACGAACGCCGGGCATCGAATGCTCATCAGCACCTTTGCGGTGGGTCGCATTGCTGACTTCTGACTTCTGACTTCTGATTTCTGATTTCTGGGGCCAGCGGCTTATGCGGCCACGCTTTTCCACTCTTCCGGAGTCAGCTTCAACTTCGCCGCCGCGCAATTGTCTTCGAGGTGTTGAATGTTTTGCGTGCCAGGGATCGGCAGCACCACGGGCGAGCGCTGCAACAGCCAGGCCAGCGCAACTCGATAAACATCGGCGTTGTGCGCCTTGGCGACTGTTTCAGCCGCCCCGCCACCGAGTCCACGATTTCCACCGACCGGCGCCCACGGCAAAAATCCAAGGCTTTGCTTCTCACAATAATCGAGCGCGCTTTCCGATTTCCGGTCGTCGAAGTTGTAGCGATTTTGAATGCTGACGATCGGCACAATCTTCCGTGCTTGCTCGATTTGCTCGGCCGAAACTTCCGACAACCCGATGTGGCGAATCTTTCCGGCCTGCTGAGCTTCCTTCAGCGCGCCAAGTGAATCTTCAGCCGGCACTTTCGGATCGATCCGATGAAGCTGATACAAATCTATCCGGTCGAGCTTCAATCGCTTCAAACTGTTGCCGATTGCCTCTTTGAGATGTTCCGGACGGCCGTTCGGCACCCATTGGCCGGGGCCGGGTCGGGTGAGTCCACCTTTGGTCGCAATCACGAGACCTTTGGGGTACGGATGCAATGCTTCGGCAATAAGGAGCTCACTGGTTTCCGGACCATAAGCGTCGGCCGTATCGATCAAATTCACGCCAAGATCGACCGCGCGTTTCAAAACCTTGACCGCGTTCGCGCGATCAGGCGGCCAACCCCAGATGCCCTCACCCGTGATTCGCATGGCGCCGAACCCGAGCCGATTGACTTCGAGATCGCCCCCGATCTTGAATGTTGGGTTCGTCGCCGTTCCGGGTGTCGATGTCGATCCCAGGATCTTTCCACCTACGAAAACGGTTGCGCCCGTTGCCATACTCACTTCAAGAAATCTTCGTCGAGTAATCAGATTGTCCATTCCTTCATCCTCACCTTTCTGTTTACGATTTAATTAGTGTCCACCGGTTGCGGTGACAGACGGATCAGCCGCCTGCAACGCCTCACCAGGTGTTCGTTTGCCAGTTTTTTGCAGATCGCTGCTGTTGTAGGTCTTTTCCGACGGATTTGCATTCGCCGAAGTGGCACCTTGTTGATTAGCGCATCCGGCGAACACCAGCGCAGTTCCACCCACCACCGCAATCAGAAGATAGCGGTTCATTCTCATCAGAAGGAATCTCGTCCCAACTTCTAAACATCTCAACATCTGCTCGTCTGCTCACCTGCTGGCTGCCAATTCCACGCCGATTGCAGAGAGCGTTACTTCCGCCGGCATCACGCCAGTGTCCGTGTAGTTAACCGTCAAACTTTGTGTATCTTTGGAAAATGAAATCGCGCCCGCCAACGAATCGAGCGCAGATGCGTCCACTTTCCAACCGGCGTCAATGAACTGCTCCTTCCATCGTTCCGCGATCGCTTTCGCTTTCCCGTGCGCGACCGTGAATTTGATCTCATCGGTTTTCATTTCGAGACCTTCGACATCGGCCGGCAACGTCACCGAAAATTTTGGCAACACTCTCGGTTTATGTTTGGCCTCCCAGAGCGCGTTCTCCTCCTCACGCTGCTTTGCGATCTTCGCCCTGATCTCCGGCTCGTGTTCCTTGATCTGTCGCTCCAGCTCCGCGATCTCGGCTGCGCTCTGATGTTGCAACGAGACCGAAAGTTTCCCGCCGCGCGCCGGCGGCATTGCCAGGGTCAACATGTCCTTCGCGGGGTTTCGAAAAATCATTTCATCTTTGTCATCGATCTGCACCGTGTGCTCCAGCGTTGGTTGCCATTTGTTCGCCGCCAAAGCTTTTTTGTAGAAATCGACCATTGCATTTTTGTCCGCCGCCGTTTCAAAACTCAGCTCGCGCGCTTGTTCGGCGTAACGCAGTTCCTCAGCGTCGGGCGGCGCCGGCAGATCGGCCGACATCAAAACCGTTGAATATGTGATCATCGTCTTGCCGCCCTGCGCCGGGGCGGACGATACGGTCGCGCTCACCCGAATCGCGTTTTGTTTGTAATCGACAGTGTCACCGGCTGCGCCATAAGTCGTCCAGCCCTCCGCGACTAGCAATTTTCGACACGCCTCCTTGGTTTCCGCGATGCTCAAATCAATCACATACATCGCGGACGCATCGCCCACATAGACCGGTTTCGCTTTCGGTGGCACCGGCAATTTCGCCGGCTTCACGTTGCCGTGATTCTGAATGAATACCGCCATCGTTTTCGATTCGCGCGGGGAAACCGACAGCGACAACAGAAACCCTTTCCGCCCAAACATCGCACTCGCCGATTGATCGGTCACGGAGCTGTTCGGCAATTCCTTCCAACCTTGCGAAACCAATTGTTTGCGATGGAAATCAAAAACCGATTTCACATCGCCTGGCGCGTCGCAGGAAAAACTCGCTACCGCGCGCGCGCCAGATTTCGCGTCCTTCATCAGTGGAAACGTCGAGAGATCAAGAACGCTCGCCGCTTGTTCAGGCGTCACCGGTTGCTTAAAAGTGCTCTCCTCATCGTTCTTTCCGCAACCGGAAATCCAAATCAGCGCAAATGCCAAACAATACCGAATGAGAACGGTCCTACATTTCATAAATGGCCGGATACTAACCAAATAGGCGCAGTTTCCTCAATGGCCGATCGTGCTTAAATGCCTCCCGCTTTTCAGTTTTCAGCCTTTAGATTTCATGGCCTGGCTGGCCCGAACGCTGCTGTTTTTTTCGATTCTCACATGGAACGCGTTTACCGCATCCTCGCCGTCGATAACGAGCCGTCGGTCACGACCGCACTTCGATTCGTCTTCGATGGGCCGCAATACGACATTGTGTGTGTCGGAAACGGAGCCGATGCGCTCGCCCACCTCGATCGTTCAACTCCCTTCGACGTCATTATTGTCGATCAAAAAATGCCGAAACTGACCGGGGTCGAGCTGGTCCAGGAGATTCGACGGCGCGGCATCGAGGGCAAAATTATCGTCGTCTCGGCCAATCTTTCAGCCGACGTTTGCGAAGCTTACGAGCGAATGGACGTCAGCCTTATCTTCTCCAAACCTTTCGACATCCGCCAACTTCGCTCCGCGGTCGAACGGCTCGCCGCCTGAACCGCGTTCCGCCTTTCGCATTCCGCATTCCGCTTCTTCGCGCTCAGTGTAGCCGACCTTGTTTTGAAAATCTTGAATGTTTAGATACGACCCATGTTAGCCTTTGTTGGCTCGCGTCGTCGGCATGTAGTAAGTGCTCGGAACTAAAACAAGGCGATCCCCGTTCCAAGTCGCGGTGAAAATGTAAACCTGGCCCGCTTTCGCAATCAGCTGCATCGACGTCGGACGACGCGCTTCCGTGTTCGGCAACGCGAGCGCCGCGACCGCATGCCGGCCCGCCGAAACAATTCCGCCGTAATGCTGGTTTCGCGGGATGTCTCCGACCCGTTTTCCGTCGATCGACAATCGAATGAAAAGATCGCTCCCGAAATTCGGCGCACGTTGCACGATCAATCGCGCAGTCTTTCCGGTTGGAGTTGGCGTGGGACGCGGCCGCGCATACGCGCAAGGCGCTGACATCGCGACGACGGCGAACAAAATCAAAATCCAGTGCCTCATATACTCGTCTCTCTTTGCTAATTTATTTCTCGTGGCAATGTCAAACCTTCGACGCGGAGCAGACCATCCTCCCGCCTCCCGCCTTCTGCCTTCCCCGACTGGCTCGCACCTTGCTGCCAAAGCCTGGCATGCGCGTCTTGATCGCAGACGACCAGCGAAGCGTCGGCACCTCACTTGCCGACCTTGTTCGACATTGCCACCATGAGATCGTGGCGGTGGTCGGTTCGGGAGTGGAAGCGATTCAAGCCTACTCGCAACACCATCCTGACATTGTGCTAATGGATTACTGGATGCCCAAACTGAATGGCGCCACGGCCTGTCGCAACATTATCGCCAAAGATCCGGCCGCCCGCGTGATCCTCGTGTCCGGTTGGTTGCCGGCGAACGTGTTGGCCGGCGACTCTGGCGCCCTCGCGCTATTATCCAAGCCGGTCGATCTCAACAATCTCGCCGCCACGCTCGACACCGTCGCCCAAACCTTGCCCTTCTACGCGGAAGTTCCGATTGCGTAGCAGTTCTTCCTTTTCGACTGAATCTGAAACTCGACATTGGACGTGACGGGTCGCGCGTCCCACGTTTGCTGCGGTTTTAAAATGAAACTCTTCCGCCTCGCCTTTCTCTTCATCCTTCTTAATTCATCCTTGGGCCTTTGCCCGGCGATTGCGGCCGAGTCGCCAATTACCGAAACGGAGCTGGTTCGTCGCACTCAGGAGCTTTACGACTCGATCGTTTCCGGGAACCAGGAGCCGTGGAAAAAATATTTCGCCGACGATTGCACGTTTTCCGACGAGAAAGGGCGCACCTTCGACAAGACCAAGCTCGTCGCCGACATCACCCCGTTACCGAAAGGTTATTCCGGCACGATCAAGATCGAGAACGTCATCAGCCGGATCATTGGCGGCACCGCGGTATTGAGTTACGACGCGAACGAATCCGAAACGATCTTCGGCCAGGAACTTCACGCGCGTTATCACATCACCGATACTTGGCTGCGGCGAAACGGGAACTGGCAAATCATCTCCAGCCAGGCCCACCGTTATTACGAAGATCCGCACGCCGCGGATTCCGCTCAACTCCTCAACTATCAACCCTCAACCTACGTTGGTAGCTACGAGCTTGCGCCCGGCCAGACCCGCACGGTCACGGTCGAAAATGGAAAATTATTCGTCGAACGAAACGGTAAGAAGGAAGAATTACTTCCCGAATCGAGCGATCTCTTCTTTCGCAAAGGCGTCGAGGGCCGAATCCTCTTTCATCACGACACCAACGGCAAAGTCGACAGCTTGATCGACCGTCGAAATAACGAAGACGTCGTCTGGAAAAAAATGAAATAGGACCATCTGACATCTGACTTCTGTCCCCGCTCCCCGCCCTACCACGCGACGTTCGTGTATCCGCCGCCGTCGACGAACGTATTGGTGCCGATCACGCGAACAAAAGTGTAGTTAATCCCGAAATCGAACAACACCTGCCCGTAAATTTTCAGATCCGCTCTCGCCTGCGAATCGTTGGTGAACCCTTCAAACGCTTTCAGGTCCGCGTTCGCTATCATCACCGGCACACTGACAAACCCTCGTTTCCCTTCCGGCGCTGCTTGCCAGACCGATGCCTGATACCAGTTCGGTTTGAGATGACGCAATTCCTTCGATCGAAATTGAAAATGCAGCTCCACCAGTTGTCCAACATGCGCTTCCAGATTTCTGTCTTTGCCCAACTCTTTCACATCGAATTTCTGCAACCTTGCCCACGTCTTCGAATCAAACCGCGCTCCCGCGAAAATTCTTACCTGAGCTGCGTCGACGCTGAGCGCGATCGCGCAGGCGAGCAAGACGAGACCAGCACTTCTCATTCGTGCGCAAACGACTATCAAAATCCTCGAAGATTGAACAGTGGCTGCGCCAGTGGTTTCACATCAACTCCCGCCTCTTGAACCTTCAACCCGGCCCGTTTTGCTCCATCTGCTCTAGTTTGGGGATCAATTTCTCATTCGCGTGCTTAAGGGATTTGAAGAGAAGGAAATAGAACGACGCGATCGTTATCAGCAGACATCCGCCGATGATGAAATGATGCGCTCGCAGCCGGTTCCAACGCGGTAGAAATGCCAACACCCCAAATACTCCCAGCAAGACGATCACCGCGTCGAAGCTCGCCCGTTGCCAGTAACTGCCGCCCAGGTGCAGCCACATCCCGAACTCATCGAAGGTGAGCGCCATGCTGAATCCGTAAATCAGCGCACAAACGCTGCGTTGGGTGTCGTTCAATTGGGCGAAAAGCAGCACCCCGGCGATCGCTGCCAATGAAAAAATTCCGTAGTTGAGATGATGCACATGCGTCCCGCCGAGATGCAAAAATAAATCCGGCATCCGCCGGCTCATGATCAAAATCACCAGCACGCGCGACGCGATGAACGTGAACAGGAAAGCGACAAACGTTAACCGCGCCAGGTGCCGAGCTGGCTTCGGCGGCAGAACGTGCGGCATGTTGATAGTTGATAGCTGAGAGTTGAGAGCTTCGAAAGGCAGATTCGTGTCGCTCTTTGTCCTTAGCTCTTACCGCTTCGCTTCTTACTCCTTGCTCCCCGCTCCTTGCTCGTTTCCTTTCTTAATTCTTCCTTCTAAATTCTGCCTTTCTTGATTGTATGCGGTCGCCAACATCAAACCGGACGTGTCGAACCCGGCGCGGACGAATCGCGCCGAAAAATAGTTCTCGCGCTTTAATCGTGAAGCGATCACGCATGCACGGCCGAGGCGTTTTCGCCGCGAAGCCTTTCCGCAAAGGCGCGCGCATTATTGAATACACTGGCCGGCGGATTTTATGGTCGAGCGTTCCAAACGAATTGGATGATCCGCGGATGTATTATTTCGGGATCGGGGATGGCAAATGGGTGATTGATCCCTCGGTTGGAGGAAACGAAGCGCGATTGCTCAATCATTCGTGCGACCCCAACTGCGAAATCCGTGAAACGCGTGGACGAATTTTTATCCACGCTTCACGGAACATCCGGCCGGACGAAGAACTTTCTTACGATTACCACTTGGAGACCGACGACGACGTCCCGCGTACGAAAGAAATCGAAGCCGAAGCGCCCTGCCGTTGCGGATCAAAAAACTGCCGCGGCACTCTCCTCGCAGACAAGTAAAAAGTAAAATTGGCCCTTACTGACTTCTGACTTCTGACTTCTGACTTCTGACTTCTGACCTCCCCGCTCCTTCCGTATTTCGGCTTTAGTACTTATTCGCCCCAAATCGCGCATTCGTTGCCGCTCGGCTCGGTGAAATGAAAACGGCGTCCGCCAGGGAACGAAAAAATGTCGGCCGTGATTTTTCCACCGAGATCCAGGACCCGCTGGCGCACTTCTTCGAGACGCGGATGATAAAATACAATCAGCACGCCGCCGTCCGCGATAGTCGAGGCTTTGTCTGCCCGCGAAAAACCGCCGGCGATTCGTCCATCCTCAAACGACGTATAATCCGGACCGTAATCGGTAAATTTCCAACCGAAGAGCTGCTCAAAGAATTTCTTCGTGGCCGCGATGTCCCGCGCCTGAAACTCAACATAATCGATCTTGTTAGCAGCTTCGTTCGCCATAACAGCGAATATCTCTGAAAATTTGCACGCTTGGAACTCTCAATTTCTGCCGCTCTGTCTTCCGCCTTCTGCCCGATTTCCGCTTTTCAGCGCTTCAGCTTTTGCCTAGGCTCGGCCCATAACTCCCTGAAAAGCATGAACAAATACATCGTAGAATTTATCGGCACTTTCTTTCTCGTCCTGACCATTGGCTGCACCGTCATCCCCGGCGCAGCCGGCGTCATCCCTCCGCTCGCGATCGGCGCCGCGCTCATGGTGATGGTCTTCGCCGGAGGACACATTTCCGGCGCGCATTACAATCCCGCGGTCACGCTTGCGGTTTTTCTGCGCGGCAAATGCCCGGCGAGCGATGTCATCCCATACTGGATCGCGCAGCTATTGGCAGGAATCGCCGCTGCGTTCGTCGCCGTTTACCTTTGCGGCAAAAGCGGCACCCCCATGGCGATTACGAACGTTCCCCTGGCGATGGCCGCGGAATTCCTCTTTACCTTCGCCCTCGCGTTCGTCGTGCTTAACGTCGCCACTGCCAAAGGCACCGCCAACAACTCGTTCTACGGCCTGGCCATCGGTATGACCGTGATGGTCGGCGCGTTCGCAGTCGGTGCGATTTCCGGCGGCGCGTTCAACCCCGCTGTGGCGGTCGGGATCGGGGTGATGAAACTGGTCAACCTCTCCCAAATCTGGATCCACATCGTCGCGGACCTGATTGGCGCGGCAGTGGCCGCCGTAACCTTCAAAATCGTTAATCCCGGAGACGAATAGGGAACTCAGCGTTTCCGTTTTCAGGTTTCCGCTTTTGAGTTTCAGCGTCTCAGCTTTTTCTCCCTAACATCTCAATAACTAAACCGCTCAACGCTGTGCGGCAGTCTATATCCAGGGGAACATTACGGATGCACTAGCGGGAGCGTAATGTTTAGATACGACCCTAGATTCCGAACTCTTCCAGATCCTCGATCAGCGTCCGCAGTTCCTCTGAGTGCAGCGGTTTGCCGACCACTTCGTCGACCTCGAGATCTTCGTACGGCCCAATGTTGTCCGGTGAAAGATGTCCCGAGAGAACGATGATTTTTCCGGCATAATTTCGCTCCCGAAGCTTGCGCACCAATTCCAGTCCACCGGCCCGCGGCATTCGATGATCCGTAATGACGACGTCGAACTTCTGTTTCGCGGCCAAAGCGAGCGCTTCCTTTCCGTCTTTGGCGACGACAATCTTCCGGTTAGGCGCTTCCAAAGCCAGCGCGATCGATTCACCAATGATCGGTTCGTCATCGACCTCCAAAATTCGCAGTTTTCGCTTCATAAATTGTCCCAGCCTGCGCTGTTCGTACTTCTTCGGAGCAATTTCGCTGCCGTGGCGATGCTTTACGTGCTTTGGACACGGTCTAGGGCGCGTCTCTGCTTCTGGACCAAAATCCGTTTGATCCGTGTAATCCGCGGTTGCTTCGCTTTTGCGCGTTTGAGCGTTTCGCCTCAGCTCAACTGCAGCGCATCTAGCGTCGGTTCGTCGATTGCTTCGGTTACCTCCAGGCCGTGGTCTGCTTGATAATCTCTGAGTGCCTGGCGCGTTAATGGTCCAAGCAATCCATCCACCTCACCTTGGTAATAACCCATCTCCTGCAATTCGGATTGCACGTCCGCGATCACTCGATCGGGCGGCTCGGCGCTATGACCAACATAAATCGGCCCGTCGTAGGGATAATAGTTAGCGCTGGAATCATAACCCCACGCGGGATACCAGTAGCCGCTGTTCCAATAGTAGTAACCGCCACCGATCAGCTCGACTCGACCATAACGTGATCGATACCAACCCTGATCGTGCCATTCCGGATGATAGGAACGGAACACTTCGTATTGCGGACCTTGCCAACGCTCAGCGCCCGAGATTCGAGAGTTCGCATTGAATGTCACTGCTGGGGCCCTGTCCGGCCTCGGTTGTGCACGAAAACTTGCGTGTTGTTGTCTGATCTGCTGGACCTGCTGTTGTTCTACTTTCTTCCCGCCTCGGCCAACAGTTCCCTGTTCCTTCGTCATCGCGGTTGTTCCGGTTGCGCCTGCTGCAACAGTCGCACTGGTTGCGGGTGACGCGCCCGTTGCGGGAGTAGCATTGGCGGCAGCCACAGTCGCTGCCGGCGATGTCTTCGCATTCGCAGCTCGACCTTGCCGCCCTTTCTTCCCCTGCTCCAACGGCTGACTTGCACCAGGTGACGCCGTTGCGCCGGTTTCAGCGGCGGCGTTTTCCTTCGCATTGCGCCCTTGTCGGCCTTTCTTGCCGCCTGTCGCTTCTTGCTGTCCTGCGTTCGCCCCCGCTGCCGGCGACGTCTCTCCGTTGGTCGTCGTCTGGCCTTTAGCGTTGCGTTCGCCCTTAGCGCCGTGCTGCTTCACGCCCGTTTCGGCGGAGGTTGGCTTTTCCGCGTTAGTTGCGTTGCCCTTTTTCTCACCGGGCGCCGCGTTGCGCGCTGGTTTCGTCTCGGTCGCGCGCTCGGTTTTCTCCTTCGCGCCGCCCTTCTTTGCTGGTGATTCCTGTCCCTCTGGTTGCTGGGCGATGACCGCTCCAGCCAACGCCAGCGAGAACCCTGCTAGTAAAGTGATAATCTTCTTCATCTTATAACTAAATCGTTCGATGATTCGTCGTTAGTCGTCTCGAATCTATTCATTTGGCCCTTTTGTTTCGCTGCCCGAAGACCATCCTCGCTCCTTGCTTTCAACCCCCGGCACCGTCTAAACGTCTTCTTTCAGCTTTTCAGTTTTCAGCGTTTAAGCTTTCATCGCGGCGTGCGTAGCCGCCGCGAATTCCTCAAGGGTCTCGGCCTCGCCGCGCTTTCTTCGGCGACGATTGCCTCTCTATTAAGAGACGTCGAAGCCGCGACCAAAACGGTTGCCCATCTCTCGCCGGAAGAAGCGGCCGCCAACAAAGACTATTGGGCAGCGATCCAAAACTCGTTCAGCGTCACCCGCGGCATGATCAATCTGAACAACGGTGGCGTTTCGCCCAGCCCGAAGGTCGTGACCGAAGCTCTGGTCCGTTACATCTGGGAACAGGAAGACTGCACCGCTTATACGATGTGGGAAATCCTCGAGCCGCAATCGGAAACCATCCGCACCGGGCTGGCCGAATTGTTCGGATGCGATCGGGAAGAGATCGCGATCACTCGCAACGCGTCCGAGTCGCTCGAGAATCTGCTCGATGGCATGGATTTCAAGCCGGGCGACGAGATTCTCACCACCACTCAGGATTACCCGCGCATGCTCACCACGTTGCGGCAGCGCGAGAAACGCGAAAATCTCAAGCTCAAGCTAATCCAGGTTCCGATCCCGCCCAAGAACCTCAACGAGATCACCGCCGCGTTTGAAAAAGGAATCACCGACCGCACGAAATTGATCCTCCTCTCGCACATGATCAACATCACCGGCCAGATCACGCCGGTGAAAGCGGTCTGCGACCTGGCCCGGGCCCGCGGGGTTGAAACCATCGTCGATGGCGCCCATTCCTTCGCCCAGATCGATTTTAAACAGAAAGATCTGGGGTGCGATTATTTCGGCACCAGTCTGCACAAATGGTTGTACGCGCCGAAAGGCACCGGCATGCTTTACGTGAAACGCGACAAGATCGAAAAAATCTGGCCGCTCATGGCCGCGGAAGCGAAGCAGGCAAACGACATCCGGAAGTTCGAAGAGATCGGCACCCACTCCGCTGCACCGAAGCTCGCCATTGGCGAAGCGCTCGTTTTTCACAACGGGATCGGCGGCAAACGCAAGGAAGCGAGGCTCCGATATTTGTCCCGTTACTGGATGAACAATCTTAAGGATGTGCCCAAGATCCGTTTCAACACCTCGTTCGATCCGAACCAATCCTGCGCGATCGCGAACGTTCACGTCGACGGCGCCGATCCAAAAGCCGTCACCAAATACCTCTTCGATCGACATAAGATTTTCACCGTCCCAATCGTGCATGACGAATTCCAGGGCATCCGCGTCACGCCGAACCTCTATACGACCTTGGCTGAACTGGACAGATTCTGCCAAGAGCTCGAATGGATCGCGCGGAACGGCCTACCTTCATAGCGGCCGCAGAAGGCGCAGCGCCGCGATCGCTTGACCAATAACTTGACTCATACTTGACCTAGAGGCATTGCGGCCCCAGCGCGCAACCCTGATAGCGCTTGACCAATAACTTGACTTATGCTTGACTAATTAGAATGAGCTTCCAGCCCAACTATGCCATAACCCCCCTTCTCCTCTCGCGCGTCGAGCAGATTGCGGCCCTGCGTGAACGCGTTCTGGCCGCGGCCGTGCAGGTACCATGGATCCCGGCGTTGCAAAAAGATACCCGCATCCGCAACGCCCATTCGTCTACCGCCATCGAGGGCAATCCACTCACCCTGGAACAAGTCCGCGCGATCGACGAAGGACGCGATATTCCGGCGACAGGGCAACGGCCGCGGCGAGAAGTCGCGAATTATTTTGCCGGGCTGCGCTTCGTGGAGAAGAACGCGAAGCGGGAGAAGATCACGCACGCGGACGTGCTGAAGATGCATCGGATCCTCGCCGCCGAAGTGATGGACCAGGGAAAAGCGGGCGAATACCGGACCATCCGCGTGAAAGTTGGCGATCACATTGCGCCCCCTCCTGAGCGGGTCGAGCCGATGATGTCCGATTTACTCGCCTGGTGGAATAAGCAGGCGCCGAAAATTTCGCCGATCATGAGCGCAGCGATCGTGCATTATCAGCTTGAAACAATTCATCCGTTTGCCGACGGCAATGGGCGGGCCGGTCGCATGCTGAGCTTGTGGGAACTTTATCGGCGCGGGTTCGACAACCATCACATTTTTTCCATCGACGAATTCTATTGGGAAGACCGGCCGCGTTATTATGTTGCGCTGGCAAACGTCCGAAAGGAAGAAGACGATCTCACCGAATGGCTCGAGTACAGCGCGGAAGGATTGCGAGTCACCCTGGAACGGGTCTGGACCCGGATTCAAAAACTCACGGCCGGCAGCGGCAGAGCCAAACTGGTGCTGCGGCCAAAACAGGAGCAACTCCTCCATCTGTTGCGCGAACGCAAGGCGATGACCCCGCGCGAAATCTGGGACGCGGTCGGCATTTCCAAGCAAGGCGCACTTGATTTATTGCGACCGCTGATCAAAGCCGGATTGGTCCGGCGCATCGGAACAAAGAAGACCGGTCGCTATATCCTGAGCTGACCTCTGTCCTGGGGTCGTACCTCTGTCCTGGAGTCGTACCTAAACATTTAACATTTGCGTGCGAACGGCGCACTTCAAATGCGGACAACGGACAGCGGGAAGGGCGAAAGGCGAAGTGGACAGCTGAAAGCTGAAGCGCGGAACGCAGTTATTGATCGCCAATCGTGACCGAGACTAACTCGTCGCCTTGCTGAATTGCGTCGACTGTTTCCTGGCCTTGCTGAACCTGACCGAACACGGTGTGTTTACCGTTCAGCCAATCGGTCGCGACGTGGGTGATGAAGAATTGGCTGCCGTTGGTGTTGGGGCCGGCGTTCGCCATGGATAAGCTGCCCACCTGATGTTTGCGCGGGTTGTTCTTAACTTCGTCTTCGAATCGATATCCAGGTCCGCCGCGCCCGCTTCCAGTCGGATCACCGCCCTGGACCATGAAATCGGCGATCACGCGATGAAAGAGCGTTCCGTCGTAAAATTTTTCACGGGCGAGAAAAACGAAGTTGTTCACCGTTTTCGGAGCATCCTTGGCGAACAAGTCGCATACAATTTCTCCACGAGAGGTTTTGAACGTGGCGGAGTACTGTTTGTTGGGATCGATCGTCATCGACGGCGGAGCGGAATATTCTTTGTTCATGACTTAGTGAGTTAGCGATTTAGTGATTGAACGATTGACGCTAATTGGCACCCCTACTCGTCACTCGTCACAGGCCACTTGTCACTTCTTTTGCGACTTTGATCCACGCTTCCACCCTTTCCTGCAAAAGGTCTAACGGCATCGAGCCGCCGTTTAGGATTTCGTCGTGGAACGATCTGACGTCGAACTTGGCTCCGAGTTGCGCCCTGGCTTCGTCACGCAGCTTGCGAATGGTGGAGCCGGGAGTCCAGAACTGGAAGCGTTTTGGATTCAGGGACGTTGAGGTGGCGGAGCGGACCGTGATCTGTCATATTCGGTCGATTTTCGGTGGCTGGACGATTGCTATTGTTTTGCGGCACGTTGCTCGTGTTGATGGTCGCGCTCGCGCGTGGCGAAGGGAATTATCAATCCACGCGAGATGGCAAAACGTTCGTCTGGAACAATCATCCCAATCCCGGTGACGTCGCGACGTGGTCGGGCGGTCGCGACCCTGCAGGTTACGCTCATGGATTCGGTTTGCTCGCCTGGTACACGAAAGAGCCGGGAATCGTTACGCCGCAACTTTACGCGCGTTACTGGGGCCGAATGGTGGACGGAAAACTCGAGGGCCCGGTCAATGTTCATGCAAAAAGAAAAACCCTCCACGCGATTTTCATCGACGGCACGCGGGTGACGGGTTGGACGGCCGGCACCGCGCCGACGCGCGCAACTGCGCGCTGGAGCATGATGGTTGCGAAACAGCGCGCGACTGCGGAACGAGAACCGGAATCGCCCGCGGCAGGACCGGTTGATCAGAGCATAGAGACCGGAGATCAGAGGGCAGACGACACAGGGCAGAAGGCAGAATCAGGTGAGTCGATTCAGGACCTTTATACCGAACGTTGGCCAAAGACTGATATCGACGATTCACTACGATTGCTCGCGTTCCCGCCGCGATCGTTACGTCTGCGCTAACCCGGGGTCGTATCTAAACATTACGCTCCCGCTAGCTTGCCAAGCCGTAGCCTTGGCGAAACAACGGCCAGAGAGTGCGGATCAGGGAGATTTGTGCTCGCGCGCCATCCAATCGGCTGCTTGTTCGTAACTGGGAAAGACTGAGACTTCGCGGAATTGTTTCCGAGACAGGCGAACGTAATCGAGCACACGCTTCAGCACCGGAGGTGTATTGCAAACGATCGCGTGGCGAACTGGTGGATTCGAAACTGGATCCGTCACCCAGAGATCCAACGATTCGTCAGAAACCCGGACGTCGGTCAGCGCCGACAAATCACAAATCCGCCCAAACGACGGATCGGCCGCCGGGTTGGCCCCGACCTGGTGATGGCCTGCGGCGAGATCGGCGTCGGTCAAGACGCCCGACCCGCGCATCAGTATCAGTCCGCGCTTGTCGTCGATCGTGACTTCCAGGGACATGGCGCTACTCCTCCATCGCAGTTACCTTTCATATCATAGCATCAGCAAGGCCACCGCAGCGAAAACGACGTCGGGCGACGGATGGCATGAAGGAAGAGTTGAGGGGTTGAGCCGTTTAGATGTTGAGATGTTGAGATGTAGAATCAATTCCAGCGTCGCAATGGACAAGGAAATTGAGATCAAGTGGTTGCGCGAACCGGAAGAGCACGATTATACGGCGGCGAATTCTTACTTGAGATTGTTGTACGCCGAACGGACGGCGGCCGGGCACGTGGAAAAACTGCAGCAGGCGCCGATGTCGAAGTTCAAGGCCAAAGATATTTTCCGGGCGTCGCGTTTGTCGCTGCTCAGCATCAGCAACTATCACGTGAAAAAAGACCGGAAGAAGATCAAGGCCGGACAAACGCTTTCGCCGCTTCTCCTAATCAGAGACGTCAAGAACGGCGACGTCGTGATTGCGGACGGATATCATCGGTTGTGTGCGGTTTACTCGTTCGACGAAGACGCGGTGATTCCGTGCAAGATCTCGTAGCCAGCAGAGGAGCACGGAGCCAGAAGCCGCGCGCCTTAACGCGAGCGGCGGATTCTTGCGACTAGCGCGGGCAACTCCGTCAGACCGTCCAAAACATAATCGGCTTGTTCTTTGTAGTCAGCGGGATCGACGAAGCGTCGGTCCGGAATGGCGGCGACGCACATCTTTGCTGCTTTGGCGGCGGCGATACCCGAAAGCGCGTCTTCAATCACAAGGCATTCGCCGGGGGGAACCACGAGTTTTTCAACTGCGCGCAGGTAGATATCGGGCGCGGGTTTCCCGCGATCGACATCGTCACCGGTGACAACAACCTCGAAGAATTGCGTCAGTTGATGCCGATCTAAAAACGGCCGGGCCGAGGTGCTGACTGAGCTGGTAGCAACGCCGAGGCGCAGCTTCAATTGTCGCAATTCTTCCAAGACTTCTTTGGTGCCGGGAAACAAGCCGACCCGATCAGTGAAGAACTCAGCCGCGATCTCGCCGCGACGCTTCATCATCTGGTCGGTCGGCACGGACAGGTTAAAGGCTTTTTTGTAAAACTCGCACGCGATCCGGTAGCTCACTCCCACAACCTGCTGATGATATTCGCCGCGATAAGTGACGCCGTATTCACTAAGCAATTTCGCGTCGATCCGGTTCCACCACGGCTCGGAATCGGCGAGCACACCGTCGAGGTCGAAGATTAACGCCGAGAGCATGGAGCGAACAGCATGTAGGAAAGGCCAGGGAGCTTGGAGAAAAAAAGCAGCCAAGCTGGATCGAGCGAGATCCTAGCTTTAGATCTCGCTCTACTCTCAAAAATTCGATTTCTCCGGAAATCTTGAATCTTTAGATACGACCCCGTCTTGCGGGAGCCACCGTCGCAGCGCAAAGTGGCGACGCGTTATGCGTTCGAGAGTAATTGCGGCCCGCAGGGCCGCGGCTGCACGGCATTGGATTCGAAGCTCGACAACAATTATTTTGGCGACCGTTTTCGGAATCGCTAGCGCGCGTGGTGGCGAGGAGGCAAAGCCGAGCAACCTCCCAGCGCTCGAGTCGATTCTGCGCTGGCGCAATGTCGGGCCGTATCGCGGTGGCCGAACCCGTGCGATCTGCGGCGTCCCATCGCAGCCCAATGTATTTTACATGGCACCCGTCAACGGCGGCGTTTTCAAGTCCACCGATTACGGCAGGACGTGGCAACCGGTCTTTGACGACCAGCCGACCGCGTCTGTCGGCGCGATCGCGGTTTCAGTTTCAAGTCCGAACATTGTTTACGTCGGAAGCGGCGAAGGATTGCACCGGCCGGATCTTTCGGTCGGCGACGGCATTTATAAATCGACTGACGCCGGCAAGACGTGGACGCATCTCGGGCTGCGCGACGGTCAACAAATCGCGCAGTTGGTAGTCGATCCCAAAAACGTCGACAAGCTTTTCGTCGCGGTGGCCGGTCATCCATACGGTCCAAACCAGGAACGCGGCGTTTATCGATCGCTCGACGGTGGCAAAACATTCGAACGCGTCCTATATCGGGACGAAAACGTCGGCGCTAGCGACGTGCAGATCGATCCGACCAACTCGCAAATTGTTTACGCGGCGTTGTGGGAATCGCGCGAAGCGCCATGGGAAAACGACGTTTTCAACGGAGACGGGGGCGGCGTTTTCAAATCAGTCGATGGCGGCAAAACGTGGCGGCAATTAACCAAAGGTCTGCCGCCGGGCGTTGTGCAGGCGAACATCGCGATCGCGCCGAGCAAGACCTCAACCTTGTTTGCGGCAGTCCGGACAAAAACCATCGCGAAACTTTATCGATCGGACGACGGCGGCGACAGTTGGAGCGGAACAACGGGCGATCCGCGGCCGGGGCTCGGGATTGGCGGCGGCGACCTGCCGGTAGTGCGATTCGATCCAAAAAATCCGCAAATCGTTTACTCGGCCAGCGTCGTTTGTTGGAAATCGACCGACGGCGGCAAGAACTGGGAAGGCTGGCGCGGCGCACCCGGCGGCGACGATTATCAAAATGTTTGGATTAATCCGAATAACCCGGACGTTATTCTGCTCGGCTCCGACCAGGGAGCGATCGTGACCGTCAATGGCGGCAAGACCTGGAGCTCATGGTATAACCAATCGAGCGCGCAGTTATATCACGTCAGCGCGGACAATGCGTTTCCGTATCGGCTCTACAGCGGGCAACAGGAGAGCGGTTCGGTTGGAATCCAAAGCCGCGGCGACGAAGGCGAAATCACCTTTCGCGATTGGCAACCGGTCGCGGCGGAAGAATACGGTTACGTCGTCGCCGATCCACTCGATCCAGACAATATCATCGGCGGCAAACTGACGCGGTTCGATCGGCGAACCGGTCAGGTGCAAAACATTCTTCCGGTGCCGGTGCAAACGGAAGATTTCAGGACGTTGCGCACCGAACCGGTGATCTATTCGCCGCGTGATCCGCAGCTGTTGTTCTTCGCCGGCAACACCCTCTTCCAAACGCGCGACCGCGGCGATAATTGGGAAAAGATCAGTCCCGATTTGTCGCGCGAAAAATACGACCTGCCGGCTTGCGTTGGAAAATACAAAGACGACGCCACCCAGCAGGCGCGACGGCGCGGCGTTATTTACACGGTGGCACCGTCACCGCTTGAAGCGAACCGGATTTGGGCCGGGACCGATGATGGATTGATTTACCTCACAACTGACGGAGGCAAGACATGGAACAACGTGACCCCGCCGGGCATTTCGCCGTGGCAAAAAATTTCGCTGATCGAAGCCGGGCATTTCGACGCGAACACCGCGTATGCCGCGTTGAACACCTTGCGCCTCGACGATTTGCGGCCGCACATTCTTGCAACGCACGACAGCGGCAAAACCTGGACGGAGATCGTGAACGGAATTCCAGCGGGCCAGATTGTAAACGCCGTCCGCGAAGATCCGGTGCGCAAAGGCCTGTTGTTCGCGGGAGCAGAAAAAGGCGTTTACGTGTCGTTCGACGATGGGGGGAATTGGGAAGCGCTTCGACTGAACATGCCCGCCAGCTCGGTGCGCGACGTTATTACTAAGAATGACGATCTCGTGGCAGCGACCCACGGACGCGGATTTTGGATCCTCGACAACATCACTCCGCTTCGGCAGCTGGATCGAAACAAGGTCGATAATTTCCTGTTTAAACCACAGACCGCGTTACGGGTGCGTTTCAGTTTGAATCCGGACACGCCGCTCCCACCGGACGAACCGGCGGGCGAAAATCCGCCCGATTGCGCGATGATCGATTATTTTCTGGCGCAAGATGCGACCGGCCCGGTGACGATCGAGATCAAAGACAGCAAAGGCCAATCGGTCCGGAAATATTCGAGCGGCGACACTCCGCAAAAATACGATCCAAAGAAATTGCGGATTCCGGAGTATTGGATTCGCCCGTTGCAATCGGTCTCAACGAAGGCGGGAGCGCACCGCTTTTTGTGGGACATGCATTACGATCCAGTGCCGAACGTGGAACCTGAATATCCTATGTCGGCGACGTATCAAAACACGGCCCCGGCCGCGACATCGCCATGGGTGATGGCCGGTGAATACACCGCGACGTTGTCCGTTAACGGAAAGAATTTTACGCAGTCGTTTACGGTGCAGATGGATCCGCGGGTGAAAACTTCGGCGAGCGATCTTCAGCAGCAATTCGACCTTGCGTGGCAACTCTATCAGCTGCGGCTCAAACTGGCACCGATCGGCAAGAAGTTCGAAGAGATCGCCGAGCAACTCACAACACTCAAAGCCCGAGCTGCCGAGCGGCCTGACGTGACGCAAAAACTCGAGGCATTTAACCAAACACTGATGAGATTTGGTCCTCCGCACCCAAGACAGGGCGCCCCACCCTCGTTTTTCGTTTTAGAATCGACGACCCGTTTGTTTAACGAAACGCAAGGCGCTGATGTCGCACCCACCGCAGCAGTGAAGGCGGCAGCGGCCGAAGTTCAAACAAAGGTCGATCCGATGATGGACGCATGGAAACAGTTCCTCGAGGTCGATCTTCCGGCGTTGAATCAACAACTGATGGCGGCAGGGTTTGATACAATCAAACCCGCCGCCAGTGGCAAGTGACGAGATGCTGAAAGCTGAAACGCTGGTCACGACGTATTTGGAGATGCTGTCGTCGCCGGCGCCAGAAAACCAGAGGTCAAACGTCAGTGGTCAGAAATTCCAAGTCCGCGAGCTGACAACACCGAACTGGCGATTCAATCGGGACATGTATTTCCGTGTGGGAGAAAATTGGAAGTGGATCGACAAACGGCCGTGGATGGAGGAGCAATGGAAAGAATACGCGAACGATCCAAACCTGCGGACGTTTGCCGGTCGTTGCGGCGAAGTACTTATTGGCTACTACGAGCTAAAACGCAGTCCAGCTTCGCTGTCCAGAAGTCAGGGGTCGGAGGTCAGAGCTCAGATCCATCAAGAGGACATCGAGATTGCGTATTTCGGATTGTTGCCGGAATTCATTGGGCGCGGACTCGGCGGCGCATTGTTAACAAGCGCGATCGAGAATGCGTGGGCGTGGTCACCGACGCCCTTGCGGGTCTGGGTGCACACGTGTAACCGCGATCATTCAGGGGCGCTCAACAATTATAAAGCGCGTGGCTTTCGGGTTTACAAAGTGGAACGCGAAAGCGCCGGCTGAGAATTTTCCAGCCTTTGTCAGACCCCGCCTGGTGACACGCGTCCACCGAATCACTTTCGTTCGAAATGAACGTGGAGTTGTCGAATTGTGCGGGGAGCAAAGAAAATTGCGTGGCTGATTCTGATCGCGACCTTCACTGCGTCTCGGAGTGACGCCGTGACCAATCCGTTCTCGGCAAATCCATATCCCAGGCACGAAGTCACGACGCCGGAAGCGCCGAGCAATACTCCGATCAATGCGCCGGGGGTAAATCCAGCCAATCCTCTGCCGCCATTCACCGCGCCGATCGAGGATATCTTTCAGCGAAATTATTGGTACCTAGTGTTGCTCGACACCAAGGAGGTCTTCACTTCGCCGGCGCGCTGGGATTCGCGTGATTGGCTGACGCTCGGAGCAATCAGCGCGAGCATCGGAGTGGTGATGGTTTTCGACGAGGATATTGGTCACGCAATCCGGCATGCCCGCACCGACGCGCTCACAAACATTCTGGATAACGTTCAACCTTTTGGAAATGAGTACGCCATCGGCATTGTGGGCACGTTTTATCTCTGGGGTGAAATTTTTAAAGATCCGCGGGCCAAGGCGACCGCTCTGGACAGCATTGCTGCCAGCGCCATCGCCTCTGGATTGATCGTTAACACGACGAAATACCTCGTCGGCCGAGCCCGTCCCACGGACGCCAAAGGCGCTTATGATTTCGAACCGTTCAGCGGGCACGATTCGTTCATGTCAGGGCACACAACTGAGGCGTTCACTTTAGCGAGTGTGATTTCCGAGCACTACGACTACCCGTGGGTAAAAGTGAGCGTGTATGCCTTGGCGGGGACAGTTGGTTACGCGCGGCTCAACAATAACCGACATTGGACTTCGGATGTGTTGGTTGGCGCCGTCGTCGGAACATATGTCGGCAAGACGGTTGTTCGTTTCAATCGCGAGCATCATCGGATTAAACTGCAACCAATCGTGGAGCGCGATTTGCAGGGCGCTGAGCTTTCGATGGCTTGGTAAAAGCGAGCGACGCTTCCGGACAAACACGGCAAGTTCCGGCACGTTTCCTGAGTATCGAACCTGGGCTCCAGGGAAGTAAGAGTCGAGAAGAAGAAAGTGAGAAACGCAGATGAAAGCGTTTAATCTTTCCCCGTCGGCTCCCGGCGGGATCGCTCCTGGAGAATCATGCGAAGAGAATTGCAATCGCACGGTTTGGACAAATGGTGATCGAAGCCGGTGAGTTTGGCCACGCGGACGTCACTTGGATAAGCATAACCGGACAAAGCGATGGCCAGAACGCGGTTGCCATGCCGGCGCGCCTCACTCACCAGCGCGTAACCGGTGCCGTCCGGCAACGCAATGTCGCTGACGATGACATCGACGGGCGGCTCGGAATTGAGCAATTCCAGTCCGCCCTTCAGAGTATCGGTAGCGGAAACAATGTATCCCCAACGGGTCAGCAAGCCGACAAGAACCTGTCGGGTGGCCCGATGATCTTCTACAACTAAAACGCGCATACAGCCTTCCGGAACATCTTCTGAATCGGATCAGTGACGCTTTTGGACGTATTGCGCGGGAAAATGTTGGAACGTTGCTTCCGTCGTCGCCTCGTTTATCGTGGCGAATTGTCGTTATGCATCAGAGGGCGCAACGCGAACTTCGGCTAGCCAGGCGAATGGCGCGCCTTGGGACTGAGACTGCCTTCGAAGTTCTGGTCAAAGCGCGGGCGTTGGAAGCGAAAGGCCGGGACATCGTGCACCTCGAGATCGGCGAGCCCGATTTCGATACGCCAGCAAACATCATCTCGGCGGGCGCGGACGCGATGCACAAGGGTTTCACGCATTATGGGCCGGCGGCCGGATTGCCGCAGTTGCGCGAAGTAATCGCGCAATACGTGAGCGAGACGCGCCGGGTCGACGTTTCGCCGGACGAAGTCGTAGTCGTTCCCGGCGGTAAACCGATTATTTTTTTCTCGATTCTCGCACTCGCCGACGAAGGCGACGAGGTGATCTATCCGAATCCCGGATTTCCGATTTACGAATCGATGATCAACTACGTCGGCGCCAAGGCGGTGCCGATCCGATTGCGGGAGGAGATGGATTTCAGATTGGATGTTGACGAACTGGCCGGGCTCATCACCAATCGCACAAAATTGATCATCATTAACTCACCCCAGAACCCGACTGGCGGGGTGCTCGAGAAAAACGATATCGACGGCATTGCCGGAGCGATTGGCGACCGCGACATCATGGTGCTCTCGGATGAAATCTACAGCCGGCTCATTTTCGAAGGCGAGCATCATTCGATCATGTCGATCGACGGGGTGAAGGAGCGCACGATTTTGTTGGACGGTTTTTCCAAAACCTACGCGATGACCGGCTGGCGGATGGGCTACGGCGTGATGCGCCCCGACCTGGCGACAAGTGTTGCGCGATTGATGACAAATTCTAATTCGTGCACGGCCAGTTTCACGCAAGTGGCCGGAGTTGAAGCGCTGCGCGGTCCGCAGGACTCGGTCGACAAAATGTGCGCTGAGTTCAAGAAACGTCGCGACGCCATGGTCGCCGGCTTGAACAGAATCAAAGGATTTTCATGTCGATTACCGAAAGGCGCGTTTTACGTTTTTCCGAACATCACCAAGACAGGTTGGCGCTCGAAGAAGTTAGCGGACGCGTTGCTCGAAGACGCCGGCGTAGCGGCACTGTCGGGCACGGCGTTTGGCGATTTCGGTGAAGGTTATCTGCGCTTCAGCGTCGCGAACTCAATTGAAAACATCGAGAAGGCGCTCGATCGCGTCGACGTTTGGACGAAGAAGAATCTGTAACTAGACAGGATTCACAGGACTTCTAGGATTGTTCCAGATCGGGTCTCGTAGAAAACGGGCAAATCCTGTCTAGTTTCCTTCGTTCCTGAGAGACTCTCCTTTGGCTATGAACTTACAAGTGTTGGTCGCGCTCGCTGAAATCGTCAGCGCCTTTGCCGTGCTTTTAACGCTGGTGGTACTGATCGTAAGCATCCGGCAGAACACGAAATCCCAGAAAGCGCTCGTCGTGGATTCGCTCGCGGCAGCGATTACGTCGATCAATGTTCCAGCAATGGAATCTCCAGCCCTCGGGTCTGCACTGTCTAAAGCCACTGTCGACTGGAGTTCAGCCAGCCGCGAGGAGCGGATCATCGCCCATTATTTTCTGTTTTCTCTGTTTAAGTTATTGGAGAACGCCTGGTATCAGCAAAAAGCAGGCATCCTTGATCAGGCGCACTGGCTTGGATGGGAAAGCTTGCTAAGAAAATATTATCATTCCGAAGGAGTGCGTCGGGTTTGGTGGCCAAGTCGCAGGCACGCGTATTCGCCCGAATTTCAAGACTTCCTCTCGGAATCAAAGCCGCCGGAAGAGCTTAGCAGCTTAGGCGAATTATTCGATCGCGTTTAACATGACTAACGACAAGAAACATTTTCGAATCTTTGCGACATCGCGAATTGGCGACGCGGCTGAAAACCGCCTGCGCGAACACGGCTACGAGCTGGAGGTTTTTCAGGGACCGGAAGCGCCGGCAAAGTCGTTGATCGTCGAGAAAGTGAAAAGTGGGATCGACGCGTTAATCACGACGTTACGGGACAAAATTGACGCCGAAGTTTTCGAGGCCGGAAAAGGAAGTTTGAAGGTGGTGGCCCAGATCGCGGTCGGGTTCGACAACATCAGTCGGGCCGACGCCAACAAATATAAAGTGCCATTCACGAACACCGCCGATGTCCTGACCGAGGCGACCGCTGAGTTTGCATTTTTCATCATGGGAGCGGTCGCGCGCAAACTTTGGTCGAGCGAGAAATTGGTCCGGGAGCAGACTTGGCCGTCGTGGCATCCGTTCCTGCCATTTCTTGGGGATGAAGTCACCGGTAAAACCATCGCGGTCATTGGAACAGGCCGGATCGGCCTGGCGATGATTAAAAAAAGTTCGGGGTTCGATATGAACATTCTTTGCTACGACCCGGCGTATCAAAATCAGAAATACATCGCGGCAATCCAGGAGACGATGGACCTGCGTCAGGCGTGCGGAATCCAGAGCACGAAGACGTGGATCAAGTATGTCGATTTTGAGGAAGCGTTGCGGGGCGCCGATTATGTGAGCATTCACGTGCCGTTGTTGCGCGAGGGCGAAACGGACAAACCGACGTTCCACCTTATCAACGAGAAGACGCTCAAGCAGATGAAGCCGACCGCGTACTTAATAAATACGTCGCGTGGCCCGGTCGTGAACGAAAAGGCGCTGGCGAAGGCGTTAAGAGAGAAATGGATCGCAGGCGCGGCGCTCGATGTTTTCGAAAAGGAACCGCTTCCCGCCGATTCACCGTTGCTCGATCCCGAAATCGCGGACCGTTGCCGCGTGTTTCATCATTTTGCGAGCGGCGCCCAGATTACCCGTCTCGATGTTGATCCTAACAAAGGCATGGCCGGCCGAACGGTGCAGGCAGTCATCGACGTATTGGAAGGCAACTACGGCTGCGATCCGACGAAAATGCCCTACGTCGTTAATAAAGAGTCATTCGCGAAGACGTAGCGACGGCGAAGATCAGACTCCTGGCAGGTGATCGACGCTGTCTGCCTCTTGCAATGCACGATGAACTGCGGCGGCCGATTCGTCGGAGCCGGTTAACGCATAACCTTCCAGTAATTGCGCGAGACGGGCTTCGTAGAAATCGCAAACCGGACATTCACCATTTGGCTCGACCCACTCCGGGTGTTGCGCACGAAGGTCGTTATGAAACTGGACTTGCAGTGCTGCAAAGGTCTCGTCCGGGCGAGACCCGGCAACTGTTGTAGCCACAAGTTCAGGAGCGTACAGCATTACGGCTTGGACAACGCATTCGTCGAAGCCGTTCAGATTGTTGCATTAAAATTCATTTGAGACGTGGTCTCACAAAGTAAAGACTCAGAAAGTGAAATTCTGAAATCTTATGGGACACAATCGCGGCAGAGACAATATGAGGAAACGGGCGGCACGACGCAGAAAAGCGGAACGACTGGCCTCAAAGAAACCCAAGCAAAAAACGGCGAAATAACGGGGCGCTTCCACCATAGATACGACCCCGTTTTTGGATCCCAGGAAGTGCTTGACCTCGAATGGGCTCAGGCGAGATCGTACAGATCATGAAAAAGATCACCATCCTGTTCATTATGATTGTCGCGGCCGCGGCCTTTGTATTTGCAGCGGAGCAATCAACACCGGCATCAGCCATCACCGAGCATCGCGTGGTCAGACCCGCCGACTTGAAATGGGGCGAAGCGCCTTCGGGACTGCCCGCAGGAGGCAAAACGGCGGTCTTGGCGATCCGACGCAGGCCGGAGCGTTCACGGTCCGATTGAAAGCGCCTGCCGGTTACAAGGTCATGCCTCATACGCACCCGACCGCGGAACGGCTAACGGTGATTTCGGGGAGTTTCAAGATCGGCATGGGCGAGAAATTCGATGAAGCTTCAATGCAACAAATGTCGCGCGGTAGTTACATCGTTTTGCCAGCTGGCATGGCGAACTACGCCAAAGGCGCTGGCAAAGACTCGGTCGTGCAAATCGACAGCGAAGGTCCGTTTCAGATCAATTACGTCAATCCGACCGACGATCCCCGTAACGCGAAAAAGTAAATTGCGGATCGCCCAGTCGCCGATTCGATTGCAGACGTGCTAGAATCTCGTCAGGATGGAGATTCAAACGCGAGAGTTCAGCATCGAAGACTACGACGCGGCGATCGAACTGTGGAACCGGGTCGAAGGCCTGGACGTTGCCGAAGGTGACGATCGGGAAACGATCCGGCGGTTTCTCGGGCAAAATCCGGGGTTGAGTCGAATAGCGATGGATGGAGCGGTCATCGTTGGCGCTGTGTTGTGCGGTCACGACGGGCGACGCGGATATGTTTATCATCTCGCGGTTGATCCGACTTATCGGGGGCGCGGCGTCGGCCGGCGACTGATCGACGAATGCCTGGCGGGGTTGAAGCGAGTCGGGCTGGAGCGCGCGAACATCTTGGTGGCAAATGACAATCCGCATGGACGCGAGTTTTGGAAGAGTTGCGGATGGGAAGATCTCGAGGGCGCCGCGCCAATGGGGCGAGATTTGTGACCCAAAGGCCCGGCAAGATCGATCCTCGCCTCTTGCTGGCGGTTTTTTGGTACAGTAACCTTCGGTTTCCGCTTATTTAATCCGGCTGTGAGAATTCGATCGATTTTTTTCGGGATCTGTTTGTTCGCGAGCGCTGCGTTCGGCGCAGCCGGCGAATATCAACAGACCCGGGACGGTAAGACAACGGTGTGGAATGGAAGTCCCAAGCCCGACGAATCAGCCGCCTGGGCCGGAGCGCGAGACAAAGAGGGTTATGCGACCGGCTTTGGAACGATCACATGGTACACCGCCAGTGGAACAGTGTACGCGGTTTACTATGGCAACATGGTCAACGGCAAACTTGAGGGCCCGGTAAATGCGCACACGGGCCACCGAACTGCGCACGCCTACTTTGCCGATGGTAGCCGGGTCACTGCCTGGGCGCGCGGACCGGCTCCTTCGAAGATGAATGTGCCGGAACAATTGGTCGCCAAGCGTCGCCAAGCGGAAAGTGAACAGCCGAAACCCCGCGAAGAACGAGCTGAAGTAAAGAAAGAGAAAACCGAAAAACGGGCCCAGACCGCGGAAACAGGTCGGCCAATCGAGCAGCCGCAAAAACCGGCGGTGGCGGAAACGAAACCTATGCCGACCCCGGCCGAGCCGGAAAATACTCCGGCCCCCGAGGCTTCCCCCGTCGCCGCTTCCAGTCCGCCAATTGTTGCGGAAACAACTGCGGCCCCGATTCCGGAACCAACCCAAAGCGAGTCGTCGCTCTCCGAATCTCCGAAAATCGCCGAATCGCAAGAGCCGTCGAACCCGTCTGCCAACGAGACGCCGCCAGTCTCAACCCCCAAACCATCAATCGAACAAAAATCTGAAGTCCCCGACCAATCGCCGACAACTGAGGCGCCAAAGCGATCAAGCTCGGAAGGTTCGCTGAGCGAACTGACCGGACCGCCGTCATCGTTGCGCGACGGTTCAATTCCGGAATCAAGCGCGCCGCCGAAATCGGAAACGAGATCGAGACCGACATCATCCGGAACGCGCGGCGTTGCTCAGCTCAGCGAAGACGACGCCGTTGGCTTGGCGGATGCGGAAGCACGTTCCCGCGGTTACGATTTAAGCGAATATCAGCGACCGAAAACGGACTATTCAGCCGTGAAAGATAAATGGTCGCTATTCTATACTCTGAAAGATCCGAAGATGGCGGGCGGCGACTTGCAGCCGTTCAGTGTCACCGTCGAAGACAAGACCAGGAAGACCGAGATCCGGAGAAATTACTAGCGCGCGGCCAGCCGAATCTGAACGCTAGGAAAACAGTCTTGGGAGAACGTTCGCAACGAAATCGACCAGAAAATGGCCGATCATGTTTGCAACCAGGTCACGCCGCCACAGATAAAAGACCGCCAGAACCGCGCCAAGTGCGAACGCGATAACGATGTTGGCCCATCCGCCGGTCCAATGGCCGAGAGAAAAAACCAGGAGCGGAACTGCCGCTGCCCAAAAGCGGTTCAAGCCTAGCGCCTGCAAACGTTCAATCGCGTAACCGCGAAAAAACAATTCTTCGGCGACTCCGGCACGGACGCAAATGGCGGAGATCAGCCAAACCGGCAATCGAGCGAATGTCTCCGCGTTTTCACTGTGACCATAATGAGTGACCGCGGCGAGGAGCCCGCCGATTACCGCGCAAACAACGGCGAGGACCAGGCCCCAAAGGAACGAGCTCGCCAAGCTTGCTGTTCCGATCCCAACCGATCGAAGCGATAGCCGCTCTCCGCGACGAATCACAAACAAAAGAGCGATCACACACAGCCAGATCAAAGATTCTTTCCAGAACGCGGCGGCCAACGTCAGCGTCGGATAAAAATATGAGACCGCCTGGCGCATGATTAACACGCCGAAAAATGCGATGAAAAGGCCAATCCAGGTGGCCTTCGTGGTGTTAGATACCGGCTCCCCGCGGCCCGGCGAATTAGTCATTCTCCTCTACGATGCAGGCGCAGGCTCCGTGGATTCAAGCTTATTGTCGATTTACCGGTGCCGGAGGGAGTTTCCTATTGTGGGAAAATGCACCCGTGAATTACAATCAGCATCCTTGTGAGACGGAGTTGTTTTGTTGCTTTTGCTGGATCGATCTTGGTCCTGATGTTCGCTGGGCACGCGTTCGGAGACGGTGCTTATCAGCGGACTGAGGACCGGAAGAAGACGCTGGTTTGGAACAACGATCCTCAGTCAGGAGATGCCGCGGAATGGACAGGCAAACGTGATCCCGAAGGTTACGCGGAAGGACCCGGCACCCTGACCTGGCTCCGAACTCAAAAAGCATTCGCGACCGGCTCAAACATTGCGGGCAACAAGAAGGTTCCAGTTAGCCGTTACTCCGGAACGATGGAGCGCGGAAAATTCGTGGGCGCGGTTACGACTGTTGATCACGGCAAGACCTATCATGCGCGATTTGTTGATGGCCAGCGAAAGGGTAATTGGTCGCTTGGACCGGTCGTGGCTAAGGCGACAAGCATTGAGCCCACCGCTGAGCCGGAAGGACCAAAAAAGGCGCCCGCTTCAAAGCCTAAGGTTGCGGCAGCGGAAAAAGTTGAATCCTCTGCCAAACCAAAGATTTCAGAAGAAACCGAACCTGTACCGCCGACCGAAGGACCGGACGACGCGAGTCCAGACGTCAGAAGTCAGAAGTCAGAAGTCAGCGCGCCAAAAATATCAACTCCGTTGATTGCCCAGGCTTCAGAAGAATCGGAATCTCCGACACCGCGACAACAGCCAGTGACCAGGAAGTCTGCCCTTGCCCCTGGCGCCGTTCGCGCCGTCGAACAACCCAGCCGGCAGATTGAGAAAAAAGTCGAAAAACCAAAAGAAGCCAAAGTAAAAAAGACGCCAAAGAGTGAGGAACCAAAGGCCGAACCCACCATCGTCGAGCGAGAAATAGAATCTCCGGCCGAAGGACCACGCTCGGCTGGCGCCGAGAAGCCTCAAACTCCAAATTCCAAATCCACAACGGAGGAGGGCCTACAATCTTTACCTCCGCCTCCGGTTGGCGAAACTCCAGCCGACGATTCGATTCGAACGCTCACCGGCCCGCCATCATCGTTGCGCACAAAACCGGCGCCCACGCCGGCAGCAACGCCGGCGCCAGCGATTTCAGTAGCTCCGACATCTCCGCCATCGGCGGGCCCGAAACTAAATACCGTGCAAGCCATGGACATTGCCGACATTGAAGCACGGACCAAAGGCTACGACCTGGGCGAGTATCAATTGCCAAAAGCCGAATACAGCGCCGCCGACGACACTTGGTCGGTCTCTTACATCGGACGCGAGGGAGATAAGAACGCCAAACATCTCCACGTCACGATCCAGGACAAAACTGGCAAAGCCGAAGTTAAGAGGTAGGAGCGGTTCACCGAACCACCCGCGGGCGATTGGGGTCAATCGCCCCTGCCTGCGGCGCGACTAGCAAGAATCGGGTGGGATGGATCGCATCGCGATGTAAATTCATCCTCGCAAATGACTCAACCAAGAGAGCGCGACTATGTCCTCGGCACTCACGCGGACGAACTCGATCGTCTCGGCGTCCAACACGGTGTCTGGCGGACTGTCGTTCTAGACTGTTGGCAAAATGCGGGCATCACCTTAGGAAGCAAAGTGCTCGACGTCGGCGCGGGGCCCGGCTACGCCACTGTCGATCTTGCCGAAATCGTCGGCCCGACCGGGAAAGTTGTCGCGGTTGAGCGTTCAACCAATTTCGCAAACGCGATCAAGAACACGGCCCGAACACACGGGTTGGCGAATGTCGAAGTTCACGAGCTCGATCTAATGAACGACGATTTGCCTGGTGGGCCGTTCGATTTCAGCTGGTGCCGCTGGGTGCTCTGCTTCGTTTCCGATCCGAATCTGCTGGTAAAGAAAATTGCCGGCGTGCTGAGGACCGGCGGTCGCGCGATTTTTCACGAGTACGGTCATTACACGACCTGGCAGTTCGTTCCGCCACGTGCGAGCCACGAAGAATTTCGCAACCACGTCGTCGCAACCTGGCGCGGGTCCGGAGGCGATCCGGATACCGGACTACAGCTACCGGCATGGCTGAAGAACAATGGCTTCGCCGTTCGCTCAATCGTTCCACGCATTTTTTGCATTGAGCCTGGCGATTACATGTGGCGATGGCCTGACCAGTTTATTCGAACCCATCTTCTTCGATTGCTGGAACTCGGAGAAATCGACGCTGCATTTGCCGACAAGGTGCGCTCCGACCTGGCCGCCGCCGAAAGACACAACCCCTCGTTCATGTTGACCCCGCTCGTGCTCGAGATTGTGGCTGAAAAACTTTAAGAATACGTAATCCCCGCAAGGGTAACGCGACCGCTTAGGACCGACATCGTTTCGATTTCGATTGCGGCTCCAGCCACTGCTGCGGCAGATTAACGCCGCCCATGAAGGAAGGATCTGTCACCCGCCTTCGCCAAAGTGCCAGTCCGGTCCGCCAATCGGACGGATTCGTCCCGTGGCGAGCTCGGACCTACGGCGTGGCAGGAGGTGAAACTATCTTCACTCGGCAAGATCCGAAACCTTCTTCACTGTGAAAGATTTAACTCAGGGATCTGTAACCAAACATTTGCTGCACATGTCGGCGTTCATGGCCGTGAGCATGGTAGTTCAAACGCTTTACTTACTGGCAGATCTTTTCTGGGTGGGACGTCTCGGCAAGGAGGCGATCGCCGGGGTCGGCGTAGCCGGAAACCTGAACATGCTTGTGCTCGCGGTGACGCAAATGTTGGGTGTCGGGACGACGGCGTTGATTGCGCAGGCCGCAGGAAGAAAGGATCAGGCTCATGCCGAGCTGGTATTCAATCAATCGTGCGTGATGTCGATCTGGATCGCGCTCGCACTGGGAATCATCGGATTTCTATCGATCAACAGTTATGCCAACGCATTCTGCGCGGACGCGCAAACCGCCGAGCTGGCAAAATCTTACCTCTATTGGTTCATGCCGGCGTTGCTTTTGCAATTCCCGCTCACTTCGATGGGCTCGGCTTTGCGCGCGACCGGAATCGTCCAGGCGCCAGTCGTGTTTTCAGTGCTGAGCGTTGTTCTCAATATGGTACTCGCGCCGTTTTTGATTTTCGGCATCGGTCCGTGGCCGAAACTCGGCGTGACTGGCGCGGCCCTGGCGACATTCATTTCCATTCTCGCTGCCAACCTGCTGGTCTTTTGGTACTTCGAGAAAAAATATCGATATCTGCGTTTCCGATTTTCCGAGTGGCGGGCGCAGCTGAAGATTTGGGCGGCAATGTTGCGGATCGGCATCCCAGCCGGCGCGGAGTTTGTGCTTCTCTTCGTTTACATCCTGATCGTCTATGTGATCATTCGAAACTTCGGCCCGGCGGCCCAGGCCGGATTCGGAGTTGGTGCGCGGATAATGCAGGCGCTGTTCTTGCCGGTGGTGGCGTTGAGTTTTGCGGCGTCGCCGGTGGTCGGACAAAACTTTGGCGGCCGCAAGGCAGATCGCGTCCGACACACGGTGAAATCAGGGCTCGGGATTGCGGTGGTCTTGATGCTCGCGCTCGCCGCGATCACCGAGCTTGCGCCGCGGACGATGATCCGATGCTTTTCAAATGACCCGGCGGTAATTCAGTTCGGGGGCGATTACCTTCGGATTGTTGCTTTCAATTTCGTTGCCGCCGGAATTGTCTTCACCAGCTCGAGTATGTTTCAGGGACTCGGCAACACCATTCCACCGTTGCTCAGCTCCGCGTCACGCCTTCTAATCTTCGCTCTGCCGGCGTTGATCCTTTCGTATCGGCCAGGCTTCGACATCAAGATTGTCTGGTATATGTCGGTCGGGTCGCAGCTGCTTCAAGCTTGCATCAATCTCCTGCTATTGCAGCGCGAGCTGCACAAAAGGTTGAAGTTCGACGATGGCGCCGATTTCGTTCCGGCCAGCGCGACCGCTTCGTAAAATTCAGTTCTTGCATTCGGTTAATTGCAAAACCAGTTTTCTGGCTTCGTCTCAACCATGCCATCTATGCGCACCCGAATTCTCCTTTTCGCCTTCGCTGTTTTCTCATTGTCGATCTTCACCGCCTCAGCCCAAAACGCGCCCAACACGACGCGACTGCTTCGATTTCCAACCACCAACGACAAAGACATTGTTTTTTGCTACGCGGGTGAACTTTACACGGTTGGCAAAGACGGTGGAGTGGCGCGCCGGCTGACCAGCGGTCCGGGTTACACGTCGTTTCCGCGGTTTTCGCCTGACGGCAAACAGGTCGCCTTCACTTCCGAGTATGACGGCAATCGCGAAGTTTATCTCATGTCAGCAGAGGGCGGAACGCCGAAGCGGCTGACCATTTCGGCAACCCTCGGCCGCGACGACATTTCGGACCGAATGGGCCCAAACAACATCGTAATGACCTGGGAAAACACTAAGCCGCTGATTGTTTTTCGTTCCCGGATGAAATCGTTCAACGATTTTATCGGCTCGCTGTTTACGGTCGGTAGCGACGCGGAATTGCCGCAGCAACTCCCGGTGCCGCGGGGCGGATTCGCCACGTTTTCGCCAGACGACTCCAAGATGGCGTTCAATCGCGTTTTCCGCGAGTTCCGCACTTGGAAACATTATCGCGGCGGCATGGCGGACGATATTTGGATCTACGATTTCAAGACCGGCACGACCGAAAACCTGACCAACAATCCGGCACAGGACATCTGTCCGATGTGGGGACCGGACAACAAGATTTATTTTCTGTCCGACCGTGACGGCCGAATGAATCTGTTCTCGACCGATTTCGGCACCAAGGAAACCCGACAGCTCACTACCTTCAAAGACTTCGACATCAAATTTCCATCGATCGCCAGGGAAGCAATCGTGTTCGAGCAAGCCGGTTACATCTGGCGCTACGAATTGAAGACCCGCGAGGCCCGAACGGTGCCAATCGAGATTAAGGAAGATTTCGCGATCGGACGAAATACGTTCGTCGACGCGTCCAAACATTTGGAATCGGTGAATCTCGCGCCCGACGGCGAGCGCACGATCGTGGTCGCACGCGGAGATTTATTTTCTGTCCCGGCCAAAAACGGCACGCCGCGTAATCTGTCTAAGACTTCTGGCGCGCACGAGCGCGACGCGATTTGGTCTCCGGACGGGAAATGGATCGCTTACAACTCCGACGCGACCGGAGAGAACGAGCTCTACGTTCGGGCACAGGACGGCAAGGGCGACGCGGTCCAGGTCACCAGCGGCGCCGATACATATTACTATGCGATGAAATGGTCGCCCGACAGCAAGAAGCTGGCTTGGTCCGATCGCTTGCAGCGTTTGCGATACGTCGATGTCGCCAGCAAGACGGTGACGCAAGTGGATCAGGATAAGGTCGGCGAGATCGAGGTTTTCAATTGGTCGCCCGACAGTCAATGGATCGCGTGGGGCCGGCCGGAAGATAACGGGCTGTCGCGTATCTACCTTTATTCACTGGCGAGCAAACAGCAGACGGCTGTTACCGACAATTGGTACAACGCCACCGAACCGACGTTCAGCGATGACGGCAAATATTTGCTTCTAGCTTCGGCGCGCGATTTCAAACCAACCTTCGGCGACGAGGAATTCTCCAACATCTATCGCGATATGGAACGCGTCTATCTCGTGACGCTGGCCAAGGACACAGAGAACCCGCTCGGACCGAAGAGTGATGAGGTTGGAAAAGCGGATCAAAAACGCGAGAAAGAAAAGGAAAAAGAGGCTGAAGAGAAAAAGCCCGAAGCAAAAGCTACCTCGACTCCGAGCGACAAAAAGACCGGCGAAAAGAAACCGGAACCCTCACCGACACCCGCGCCTAAGAAACCAGTCGTGGTCAAGATCGACACTGACGGAATCCAAAACCGCATCGTGGGTCTCGAAATCACGCCTGGAAATTACCGCGACCTTCGGATGATTGAAGATCGCGTCTTTTATCTGCGACGCACGGCGGCGGACGATGTCGGTGAAGATGGCGATGACGACGGCGGCGGCCGAGATCGCAAGTCGCATCTTTGCTCCTACAGTCTTGAAGATCGCAAGGAGACGGTGCTCGGCGACGTGAACGAGTATCAGATCTCATTCGACGGCAAAAAACTGCTGGTAAAGATCAAGAAAGACTACGCCATCATCGACATTCCGAAGGACAAGATCGAGACCAAGGATCACGAGCATAAAATCGCGGGGCTCGACATGCAGCTCGATCGTCAGGCGGAATGGAAACAAATCTATTACGAATGCTGGAGGCAGGAGCGCGACTTTTTCTATGCCCCGAACATGAACGGCGTCGATTGGAAGGCGATGCGGGACAAATACGCCGCGCTTTTGCCCTACGTGAATCATCGAAATGATCTCACGTATCTGCTGGGCGAATTGATTGCCGAGTTGAACAACGGCCATGCCTACGTCGCCAGCGGCGAGCGCCCCGACACACCACGAATCAAGCTCGGTTTGCTCGGCGCCGAGTTGTCGCGCGATCCGGCGAGCAAAGCCTACAAGATCGATCACATCCTGCCCGGCGAGAATTGGGACAAGGAGACGCGCTCCCCGCTGATGGCCCTGGGAGTAGACGTCAAAGCAGGCGATTACATTCTCGCCGTCAACGGCACGCCGGTGTCGACGCTTCCGAATATTTACCAGACGTTAATTGGCGCTGCAGACAAGCAAGTGATTCTGCGGGTGAATTCAAAACCGAGTGACGCTGGCGCGCGCGATGTGACTGTTGTGCCAACGGCGAATGAGGGCCCGCTCTATTATCTGGATTGGGTCCAAAAGAACATTGATTACGTGAACAAGAAAACCAACGGCGACATTGGTTATCTCCACATTCCGGACATGGGCCAGCCCGGTTTGAATGAGTTCACCAAGCTTTATTTCCCGCAAATCCGGAAACACGCGTTGGTTGTCGATGTTCGCGGCAACGGCGGCGGCTTCGTGTCGCCACTTGTGGCCGAGCGATTGCGCCGGGCGTTCCTGATGATTGGCATCGCACGCAATGGAACGCCTCAAACCGATCCGCCGCAGGCCTTCACCGGTCCAATGGTGACCTTGATCAACGAATTCTCCGCGTCTGACGGCGACATTTTCCCGTACCGATTCAAAGCGCTCGGACTTGGCAAGTTGATTGGCAAACGGACCTGGGGCGGCGTAGTTGGAATCCGGCAATCGCTGCCGATCGTCGACGGCGGCCAATTTTTCAAACCGGAGTTCGCCCTTTATTCCAAGGATGGCAAGGAATGGATCATCGAGGGGCACGGTGTCGATCCCGACATCGTGGTCGACAACGATCCCGGGAAGGAATTCAAAGGCGAAGATCAGCAGCTTGATCGCGGGATTCAGGAACTTCAGGAAGAGCTGAAGACCAAGCGCTACGATTTCCCGTCGCCGCCGCCCTGGCCAAACCGCGCGTTCCAAAACGGGAAATGACGCTTGTCGCAGTGCGAGGTGGATCGGCTTCTCCGAAGACGATCTAAACGCGTTCGGAGAACGCGTTCCACCTAGCACTCCGCGCCATCATGTTCATTTGAACTTGCGTCGCGGACCTGATGCGGCGATGCTGAATTCGTGTTAACCGATCGCCAACGCAGCGTTCTTCAGTTCATCCAGCGCGAGCAACGCGAGAAAGGCGTCACCCCGAGCACGCGCGAAATCCAGAGTCATTTCCGATTCGCAAGTCAGACTTCGGTCATGCAATACATCGCCGCGCTCGAGAAGAAAGGATTTCTTCAACGTCAGGCCGGCAAAGCGCGCACGTTGATTACGCTGATTCAGAAAGTTCGGATCCACGACGTCCCGATTTACGGACAGATTCCGGCCGGCATGGCCAGCATGACCGAGGAGGATGTTGAAGGTCACGTCTCACTCGACGCGCGGTCCGCTAACGTTTCAAAAACTCACGGCACTTTCGCGTTGCGGGTCCGCGGCGATTCCATGATCGGGGCGCACATTCTCGACGGCGATCTTGTAATTCTCGAACAAAGCAAAGACGTCCAGAACGGTGACATCGTCGCGGCGCTGATCGACGGCGAAACCACCTTGAAACGGTATGTCGTTGATCGTGGCCGGCCATATCTGAAAGCCGAGAACCCGCGTTATCCGGACCTGATTCCTGCTCGCGAACTAAAAATCCAGGGCGTCATGGTGTCCCTCGTCCGCAAACACGAGCGGCGAAAGAAACATTAAGTCGCGTTGACCTGGCGGCGATGCCCAGTATTGAACTCGCGACTTCAATCGCAGCTCCGATTGAGCGCGTCTTCGACTTGGCCCGCAGCATCGATTTGCACATGAAATCGACTTCTCGTACAGGCGAACGGGCAATCGCGGGGACCACATCCGGCCTCATCGGCCTGGGCCAAGAGGTTACATGGCGGGCTCGCCACTTCGGAATCTCGCAGTCGCTTACCGTCCACATCACCGAGTTCGAGCCACCTATTCACTTCGCTGATGTCATGCTACGCGGCACTTTTCGCCGAATGGAGCATCATCATTACTTCGAACGGTCGTCGGAGGGCACGGTCATGCGCGACTTATTCAGTTACGAATCGCCGCTTGGTATCCTTGGCCGCATTGCCGAGTTGCTTTTCCTCGATCGCTACATGCGATCGTTGCTCGCCGAGCGCAATCGCGTCATCAAGGCCACGGCAGAATCGGACGCTTGGGTTCAATACGTCTAACCGAGAAATGTTCACTTGAACATACCGTCGCGCGATGCCAGAATTGCGCATGTCGAAGAGCAAAGTGGTCGATCTTCGGAAATTACTGGCGGCTCGTTTCCCCCATCCTTTTGTCCCAGCAACATCGCTGCTACCGACCGGCGTTGAATTTCTCGATCAAATCGCCGGCGGTGGATTGCCAAAGAGCGCGATCACTGAATTAATCTCACCGCGAGCAAGTGCCGGTAGCGCTTCGCTGATTCACGCGCTTTTGCGATCGGCCCAGCGCGATCAGCATTTCGTCGCGATGATCGACGGGTCGGATTCGTTCGATCCTGGTTCGTCGGACAATTCCGCGTTGCAACATTTGCTTTGGATCCGTTGCCGAAAAGCGTTCGATACGGTCAAAGCAGCGGATCTTCTTTTGCGCGATGGAAATTTCCCTCTCGTGATTGTCGATCTTGTTCTAAATCCGCCGGAGGAACTCCGGAAAATCCCACAGCCGAGCTGGTACCGATTACAACGATTGGCCGAAGCGGTGCCGAGTGCCTGTTTGATCATCAATCGCCAGAGCATGGTCAGCAGCGCACAGTTGAAAATCGTTCTGGAAAATTCGTGGACCCTTGAAGCTCTCGAAAGCGAAAACGCGATTTCGAATTTGCGGTTCCGGATTCAACGCTCCCATCGCAAAACAGAAGTCAGAAGTCAGAGGTCGGAGGTCGGATAAATGTTTGCGACGATTTATCTGCCTAATTTTTATTTGCAAGCGGCGATCCGGCATCATCCGAAATTGCGGGCCCAGCCGGTCGGTCTGATCGACCCCACGCACAAGAAAGTCGCCATCATCGAACTCAACGATGCCGCCGAGCAAGTTGGGATAACCAAAGGCATGACTCCAAGTCAGGCGCTGGCGCGATGTTTGCAGGTTGTTATCCGCACTCGCGAACAGGCGCAGGAAAATGTAATCGGCGAAATTTTGCTTCAGCACGCCTTCATGCTCTCGCCATTTGTCGAAGCGACCGCGCCCGGTGTTTGCACGGTGCAATTTACCGACAATCGCCAGTTGATTGTCAAAGCATCGCGCGTCTTGGCAAAACTCGAGAAATGCGAAATCCGCGCCCACATCGGGATCGCGTCATTGCCGGATACGAGTTTATTGGCCGCGCATTTGGCCCGGCCGATTTTACAAATCGATGAGCCGAAAAAATTTCTCGCTCCCTTGCCGATCGAAACCCTGGCGATCGCGTAGCACAGGTAGCGGCGGTTGATTCACTCGCTCCCGCTCGCTCACCCTTTCGGGCTACGTCCATGTCGCCGGCTCCCGCCAGCTCCATTCACCGAACCGCCATGGCGTTTGAGGTCAATCGCCGCTACCTAGCCGCCGGTGTCTTTCGGGTATCGTTCGCGCAGCTGTTTGACCACTTTGTCTGCTTCAGCGGTCATACCGGCACGCTGATAGGCGGTCGCCGCTTTCTTCAACGCGCGAGGAGTGATCGCCGGATCGTCATAGAGCAGGGCAACTCCCATGAACGCCTTGCCCGCTTCCTCAAATTTGCCGCGCTCAAATTGCACATCGCCTGCGAGCAATCGTGCCTGGGCGTTCACCTGCCCTTCCGGTTGAAGCACCATGATTTGTTCCGCGATTTTTTGGGCATCGTCCGGTTTGTGGGCGGCGATTTTCACATCGCCCAGCTTCAATAACACCTTTGCTTTGCCGGCAGGGTCATTGGCGACCTCCAGATATTTTCCGAGCGCATTTTCGGCTTCATCATATTTCTGCTGCCGCGCCGCCGCGTCCCCGAGATAAAACCAGAAGTCAGGTTTCACCGGCGGATTGTCGATCCTCCCGAGCACGGCAAGATATTTTTCTGCCGCTACGTAATTCTGCTGGTTGTAATATTCGGTTCCGAGCCATTCCAGGATCTCAGCCGGAATCCGGGCACTGGGATTTTCTGCGAGCAATGCGTCCGACTCTTTGGTGACCGCGTTGCGATCGTGCGATCCAAAATAATAACAGGAGATAATGAGAATCGTTGCCTGGGTATAGTAGCGATTCTTATCAAGCTGACGGGCAGCGTTTAAATCATTCAACGCTGTCTTGTAGTCTTTCAATTCAAACGCAGCCTTGCCGATGTAAAAGTGGGCCATCGGTCCAGCCGCGCTTTTCGGAAATTCTTTAAGCAGCTGCCGGAAGGCGTCTGCCATTCCTTTCTTATTTTCCTGCTGGCCCAGAATGAGCGCTTTGCGTTGCAACGCTTCCTCGCGCTCGCGTGCATTGGGATAGTTTGCCAATATCGCGTTCCAATCGGCGAGGGCGGCATCATAATTCTTGTCGTTTTCGTAGGTCTCAGCACAAACAGCCAGGGCTGAGGCCGAACGCGGACTGTCCGGGAAGGCCTGCACGAAGTAACCGAACGCCTCGATGATCCCCTGAACATCTTTCATCTGGAGGTAACAGGAGCCGAGCTGATACGCCGCCTCAGCGCGGAGTTTGGGTGAGAGTTGGGAAGCGCGCAGTTCAGCAAAGATGGGAGCGGCTCGAGGAAAGTTTTGCTGTTTGTAGAGCGCCTCCGCCTTAAACAATTTGGCCTGATCGGCTCGCTCTGTTGTTGGGTTGGAGGCGAGATACTCATCGACTTCGGGTGGCAACGTCGAAGGATCCGAATTGTAGATATTCAACAAACGTTCGAATGCGGCATCCTTGGCTTCCTCGCGATTTGGAAATTTGGTCATGATGTCCCGGTAGATCGTTTCCGCTTCCTTGGGGTGACCGAGCTGGCGCTGACTATTCGCGGCAAACAGCATTGCTTCCGCCCGACTATCCTCTGGAAGCTGCTGCTGAAGCTTCTTATAATCGGTCAACACCTGCGCGTATTGGCCGGTTTGGTATTCAAGCTTCAAAATGCCGATCTGCGCCAATCCGCGCCATTTCCCGGAGTCCGGCAATCCCCGCCCCTTTTGGAGCAACACCATCGCTTTGTCCGCCATGGCCTTGTCCTTGTCGGACTGAACCAACTCGAGCGCGATCAATCCTGCGCGCACGGTTGCTTCGGCTTTCAGCGCGGGTTTCTGCGTCTCGTTGGACAGCGCTTCGTACTGCCGGAGTGCGTCCGGCTTGCGGCCACGCGCATTTGCAATGCGCGCCGCCGTTTCACGCGCGTCTTCACGATATGGATTCGGGTTCTTTGCATCGGCGACCTGCTGATAAATATCGCAAGCTTCGTCCTTGTGATCGAGGGCTTCGAGGCATCGAGCTTCGAAATAATGAGCAGACAACGCGACCGCCGGCTCCTTCGATTTGGTGGCCGAGCGATGAAACAGCGGCAATGCGTCCGCGTAGCTTTTTTGGGTGAACGCCATTTCCGCCAGCGCGTAGGCCGCCGGCCCGGCAAACTCACTCTCGCCGTAATCGTTCAGCACTCGCTGAAAATTGGTGCGCGCAGTCGAAGCCTTCCCCAGATTCCGGAAGCACTCGCCTAACGAGAAGTAGGCATTGGCGCGACCTGACGTGCCGGGATAATTGTCCAGGTACTTCTGATATTCGGGAGCAGCGAGATCGTAGAGTTTTCGAGTAAATAGGGCGTTGGCATATTCGAGCTGACGTTTTTCCGGTTGCTCGCCCTCCGGAGCGGGCGTTGGCGGCGGCGTTTCCTCGACCGGCAACGCGCGTTGCACTTGTTGCGAAGGAGGCGGCGGCGGACCCGGGGCCCGCTGCTGGGCCGGAAGCGATTCAACGGGACAGAGCAGCACCGCCAGTCCGATCAGACCGGCTGCGCCTGGCGCATTTTTCATTTTGCAGTCGCGAAGGCGACGTTGGTGATTCCGGCATCCGTGCAGATGTTCAGCACGCCGATGATATTCTTGTAAGCGCCCGATTCGTCGCCACGAATAATCACCGCTTGCTCGGAATTCAGTTGGACCAGGTTCTTGAGCAAATCGGCCAGTTCGGCCGAGGTCAGCGTGCGCCGATTAACCACGACGTTGCCATCTGCCTTCACATTAACCACCACGTCGCCCACCGGCGCGCTTTTTTCCTTGGCGGCCGCTGCCTTTGGCACTTTGACATCGAGCTCGTTTTCGTTTCGGGCCGCGTTCCAGGTCAGGAGGAAGAAGATCAAAAGCAACAACAGGACGTCGACCAAGGGAGCAAGTTGGATCCCCGGGTGATGCATTTGGGCATGGCCGCGCAGGTTCATGAAATCAGGATTTCGATCTGGCGATGAAATTAAATTTCGTCTTCAATCAGCACCGGCGCGCGCGGCTCAGTTCGTTTGTCGTATTGCAACGATAACAACGCGAGCACGTGAGTGGTCGCGGATTCGAGCTCGGATATGAGTTTTTGCGCTTTGCCGCGGAAGAACGCGTAAAACATCATGGCCGGAATGCCAATGGCGAGTCCGGCACAGGTATTGACCAGCGCCTCGCTAATTCCCTTGGAGAGCAAAACGTAACGCGCAGTGCCGAGGTCCGCGCCGAGTGCGCCAAATGAACGAATGATTCCAAGCACGGTGCCAAGCAATCCCAGCAACGGCGCAATCATCCCGATATCGGCCAGGTAAATCACGCGATTGTTCAGACTCGCGGCAACCCGAGTGCCTTCAGTCTCGGCGATTTCGCGCACCTGCCCGAAATCGGCGTTCGGATTTTTCGTGGTGAAGTCGAGGACCTTTTGCACAACGCGCGCGATCGCTTCACCATGGCGGTTCGAGACCGCGAGCAAGCCGAGATAATCGCGTTTGCGCAGCAGTGCGTCCGCCGTCGCCATGAAACCGCTCGAAACGACCGTGCCGCGGCGGATCGTCATTACGTAAACGATCACCAGCATCACGAAGAATACCGAGAGCGCGAAAAGCAGAAGCATCACCGGTCCGGCCGCGAACAGGGTGTCCAAAATCGACTTGGTGGGAATCAGCGGTGGGGCTGCGTTGACAGCGGCAGCGGTCGCTGACGGAGTCGCGCTCGTGGTGACTGTTTGCCCGAATAATGGAGTGCCAATCGCGGCAGCGACCAGCGAAAGCAGGATCTTCATGCCAAAAGTGCCCTAATCATAAACGCCGCCGGAAGGGATGCAAATCTCCCCGCCACGCCCAACAGAGCGGGGCGACTAGACCATTTGAGCGCCGTGGCTACAGGGTTACTAGGCAAATCGATCGCCCTCGACCCAGCGCCGGACTCGAAAAACGTGTGCCGGCTGAATTTCCGGGTCGAGCTCGACGTAATTACGCCGGCCGTGCCAGATGTAGCGCGCGTCACTGAGTAAATCATGCACCTGGTAAACATCTCCCTCCATCGAGCCAAATTGCTCGATCGGAACATCGACAAACGAATGCTGTTTGCCATGCGGATCGAGATTGACGACGACCAAAATGATATTGTCGCGGGCCGCGGTCATCTTTCCGTAACAGATAATCGCGTCATTGTCGGTGTTATAGAACTGCAGATTATCTTTGAACTGGAGCGCGCGATTCGTTTTCCGGATCTGGTTCAATCGCTTGATCCAATCCTTGATGTTGCCAGGCGCGTTCCAGTCCCGCTCCTTGAATTGATATTTCTCCGAGTTGGCGTACTCCTCGCGACCGGGCAACGCTTCATTCTCGCAAAGCTCGTATCCGCTGTAGATCCCGTAGAGAGGTGAAAGCGTCGCGGCAAGCACACCGCGGATCATGAATGCGGGGCGGCCGCCGTCCTGCAGATAAGGCGACAGAATGTCAGGAGTGTTCGGCCACAAATTGCCGCGAAAGTATTCGCGCATTTCGGTTTGAGTAAGCTCGGTCAGGTATTCCGTGAGTTCCTGCTTCGTGTTCCGCCAGGTGAAGTAAGTGTAGCTCTGGCTGAATCCAGCCTTGGCCAACTCCTTCATCATCTTCGGCCGGGTGAATGCTTCGGAAAGAAAGACCGTGTCCGGATACTTGTCGCGGACGCGCGCGATCAAATATTCCCAAAAAACGACTGGTTTGGTGTGAGGATTATCGACCCGAAACGTCCGCACGCCGCGGTCCGCCCAAAAAAGCACCACGCTCGCCATTTCCGCCCAAAGCTCCGGCCAGTTCTCACACCGGAAATTTAATGGATAGATGTCTTCGTATTTCTTCGGCGGATTCTCGGCGAATTTAATCGAGCCGTCGGGACGTTGATAAAACCATTCCGGATGTTCGCGAACGTAAGGATGATCCGGCGAACAATTGATCGCGAAATCGAGCGCGATCTCCATTCCGCGCTTGCGGACTTCGCCGTTCAGCCATTCGAAATCCTCCAGCGAACCGAGGGAAGGTTCGACCGCCTTGTGTCCTCCAGCCTTGCTTCCAATTGCCCACGGCACGCCTGGATCGCCCGGCTCTGAAGTTACTGAATTATTCCGGCCCTTGCGATTGGTGTGTCCAATCGGATGGATCGGCGGAAAGTAAATGACGTTGAAGCCCATGGCTTTCGCGTCGTCGATCCGGGGCAGACAATCTCGAAATGTCGATCCTCGATCGCCGAGACCTTCGGCTGACCGCGGAAAAAATTCGTACCACGCGGCCACTTGTGCTTCGCGCCGTTCGACGATGACTCGCGGCGGCGGCCCGTACTGTGTAGCCCACGAGCGATCCGGATAAGTCGACATCAAAACCTCGAGCTCACCCGACTGCACGATCTCATTGATTTGCGCAATGTCGGCGGTTCGCATGCATTCGGAGAGTTCTCGCAAGCGCAGGGCGTCCTCAGAGACATGCGCGCGCTTCGAAGCAGATTCAATCAGGTCCGCGCCTTCGAGTGCTTCGGCGGTAAGGTCTTGAATTCCGGCTTCGAATTTCTTCCTAAACTCGTCGCGCCAGCTCCGAAAAACATCGGTCCACGCCTCTACGGTGTATTCGTAGAGACCAGCGTCATTGAATGAGCAGGCTCCTCGCCAGCGATCGTTATCCACAAAAGTCATCACGGTCTCATGCCAGCGCGGTTCGCCGACAAGGCGCCATTTCAGCCCGGCCGCCACGACGTCATGACCGTCTTTGAAAATGTCTGCTTCAACCGAAAGATCGTCGCCGACGATGCGCTTGATTGGATAGCGGCCGCCGTCGATTAGCGGCGACAAATTCTCTATTACGGCGGTGGGAAAGGCCCGAGCCATGGACCTTCAATCAACGCGAAATCAATCAGCTGCGAAAGCAGAAATCTTGCGATCGAAAGATCGACAGCTTCGATCAGGCGGCGAAATAAAAACCGCACTCAAACAAGCCGCTGGCGTGCGTTTCCTCGCGACGAACGTTCGTTCCGAGAACGGCTTCGAACATGTCCTGTTCCAACCGGGCAATGATCGGATACTTCTCCAGCAGATTCATGATCGGCGAATGGCACTCGAGGATCTGCGGACCATCCCTTTCGGATGACAGGTACTGCGCCATGTAACCCTCGTTATCACGGACTTTGGCCAGCCATTTTGCGCGCTCGACGACGCTATCGCCTTTGACTCTTGCCCGCAGCGCCTGGGTCCGTTTTTCGAATACATTGTAAAGGAGCTTTTCCGGCGCGTTCGCTCCGTAAATTTCGTTGGCCGACCCAAGCAATTCCAGTGTGAACTCGTTGCTATCGACCGGGAACAGATCCTGACTGCGCCGAGTGAGACGGTAAACCATCTCCGGCCGGCCCATTTTCTGGGGACGCCGCCACGTGTCGAGGTAGCCGTCCCGCTGCAAGGTCAGGCAATGCTGCTTGATCCCCATGTAGCTCATCCCCATTTTGTCGACCAATTCGTTGACCGACATTCCCTTGGTTCGTTTGAGTGAGTTAATGATCTCCAGTCGCTGGGTGCGACCGATCTCCGAAAGCAGGCGTTGGTTCATGGGCGATATCATGGATTCGACGCGACTTTACACGCCTCGATCTTCAAAACACAACACCTAAATGACGCAAATTGCCGCGGCAAAAGAGATTACACAGGCGTAATCATCGGCGACGGTCAGTGCGAAAATGGAAGGGCGACTACTTCGACGCCAACCCGCGCGTTTTCGCCCGACAGGGCTTCCACCTTCGTTCCGACCGCATTAAACCCGCGTTTCACGTAACCAAGCGCAATCTCCCGGCCTTTGCTGTGGGCGGCGCTGGTAATCCAGCCTACGTCCTTCTGCTCCGGGCCGGCTATCAGCCGTGTTTCTGGAACAAATGCGGCGCCGGTCGATGAAACTAAGCCGCAAAGTTGCTTGTTCCGTTGCCCCGACATTTTCATCCGCGAAATCGTTTCCTGGCCGATGTAGCAACCTTTTTCGTAATCGATGCAACGCTGCTCGAGATTGGCTTCCACGGGAATGATTTCCGGGATTAGCTCGCGGCCCCATCGCGGAATCCCCTGTTCGATTCGCAACCGTTCCGTGCACTTTTCATCGCAATACTGGAATTCTTTGTCCAGCTCGCAAGCGATTTGGTCGCGTTGCCTTGCTTCGCACCAGATATCATGTCCTGGGGTGCCAAAACGGTCTGCCGAAATGATGTCGCCCTCAAAAGCGAGCGTCGGCGGCGCGGCGTCGATTATGTGGAAGATAGAGTATCCCAGGGTGTCGTCTTCGATCCGCACGTCATCGGCAATCACGTAACGTTCGAGTCGCGCCTGAAGAACCGGTCTAAGCGCAGGATCAGCGTCGATTAGAAAAGAATCTCCATTCAAGTGGACGAAAAGATGGGCGTCGGTTTTACCTTTCGCATTCAAAATGCACGCCTCGATGGCCTCCGTTTGAGTCGCTTTGCGAATGTCGTTCGTGATCTGCCCGTTGAGAAATCGAATGCAATCAGCGCCGGTTACGCGGAGCTTCACCCGCGCCGAAAGATCAAAGAACAGCCGGTCCGTGTTGCGGATTGGCGCCGTCATTCTGCTGAAGCAACTGCTAAGAACCGTCGGGCCGCGCGCTATCACCGCGCAGCAACTTCGCGAGTAAATCCATTGGCGAATTGGTCGCCGCCGGTGGCTCGGGCGAATGAACTTCGGGCCCCGGCGCCTGTGACTGGTCCGTAATCGGAGGCGTCTCCGCCGGCGCGGGTTGCTCTGCAATCGGGAAAGGTTGTGACCCGGGCTCCGCCGCTGGCTGCGTCAGCTCTGCTTCCTGAACCGCCGCTGCAACTTCGCCCATGCTCGAGATGGTCGCCGCCGGTTCGATCGGTGGCGGCCTCTCAAAGAGCTCCAGGTCTTGTTCGACTGTCGGAAAAATCATCTCTGGAAAATATTTGCGCGCGATAACGGAGAAATCCTCCTCGGCGTAACCGCGCTGCTCCTGTTCGAGAAGGCGATCGCGTGCCGCAGTTGTGACCGCAAGCTCCAAATGGTGCGACAGACCAAGCTGGCTGGCGATTTTCATGTCCTTTAGCATGTGCTTAAGCGCGAAGTGTGGCTCGAAATTATTTTCGATCATTTTCGGCAGCTTCATGGCCAGCGTTTTGGAATAACTGGCGTTGTTCTGCAAGGCGGCGGCAAATTTTTCAGGAGCAATACCGGCATGGTTCACAAGCGCCAGTCCTTCGGCCAATGCCTGGACGCCCGCCGCGGTGGCGATGTTAGTCGCGAGCTTCACCACCGTCGCCTGTCCTATTTCGCCCATTTCGATGATTTCCTTCGAGCTTGCTTCCAGAATCGGTCGAGCTTCACGCAACGCGACTTCGTCGCCGGCCACATAAAAAACGAGTTCCCCCTTCTCCGCACCCAACTTGCTACCCGTAAACGGCGCCTCAACAAAACGCGCCCCGCGCCGTTCAACTAGATCGGCCGCCGCGCGCATGGAGTGCGGGGCAACCGTTGGATGGGCAATGACGATGTGGCGCGGTCCGAGCGCGGGCGCCATTTGACGGATAACATCGAGCAAAGCGTCGTCGTCGGAGACAAAGATCTGGATGTAGTCGCACATCTCAGCCAGCTCAGCGGGCGCGCCGACGAAATTCGGGACCGGGCGAGGATTCCGATTCCATACGAAAACGTGAAACCCACGTTCGCGTAGATTCTCCGCGACCCGGCTTCCGATGATGCCGAGTCCGAGCACCCCAACGTTTTTTCTGGTTCGACGCGCCATGTGAAGGGCCGGCCATTCCGTAGCTTCAGCCGCCTATTCAGCCTGCGGTGAAAAGTGCTGTCGCGCAATCCAGAAGTTCGTCGCGAGCCCTAGAATGGTCGCAAATAACCGGCGAACTGACGAAGATCGACACTCAGTCTTTGGATGGCCATGTCACGTTTCTGGTTCGCCAAGTCGATCGCAATATCTCCGCGAACTTCATCGAAGGTCTGCTGCCGGGGCGCCTGGACATCGATCAATTCGAGAATGTGGAAACCGAGTCGGGTCCGCACCGGTTTGCTGATTTCGCCCGGACGCAGCCTGGTCGCGGCTCCGACAAAATCAGGCGGCATGCGCTTTGCCGAAAAATAACCGAGTTCTCCACCGCGCAACTTGCTCGCATCGTCCTCGGAATTCTGGGCCGCGAGCGCGGCAAACTCTTCGCCGCTCGCTAATCGTGCAGCGAGCGCTTCGATTGCAGCGCGCTTGGTTTCGACAACATCCGGTGGTGTCTCGGGCGGCGCCGCCAAAAACAAATGACTGACGTTGCGTCGCTCCGGGAGGAAAAATTGCTCCAAATGTGCGCCGTAAAACTGGCGGCACTCGTTATCTGTCACTGGAAGTTCCGACGCGATTCTCCGAGAGACCCATGCCCGAGTTCTCAGGTTATAGCTTAATATTCTTGCGACCGAAGTCTGCGAGAGACCGCTCTTATTCAACGCTGTTCTCCACGCTTTTTCGTCCGAAAACTGGAAGCGGAGCAAATCCAGTTGGGTCGTTAGCTCCGATCGTGAAATGCGTTCGCGTGACGCGCGCGAGTGCGCGACGGTATTAGCGATTAATTCATCTAAAGCGGTCTTCCTTTCGGCGGGCGTCGGCTCCGCCCCATCCTTCCCCTCGACGTAGGACCGTTCCGCAATTTGTCGATCAAGATCGATCTGGTAGACGGCGCTCGCGTCGAATAATGCCAGCAAAGGGCCTCGTCCGAAAAGCCCGCCAATCTCCCCACGCAGAGCGACCGATCGTAAAGCCAGGGCCGCACAACCACATCCCACAGCGCGGCAATTCCAATCGAGATCCCGAACGCGGCGACGCGTTTCATTTGAACGCCAATTGCGAGAGATAATAGGCCGCGACCGACCCGACGATCTGCAGACTTTGTGGACTGAGTTTGTCCATTGTGTCCTCGGCCGTGTGCCACGGCGGATAATGAAAATCGATCAGGTCCACCACCGGGATGCCAATTGCATTCAATGGACTATGATCGTCGGTTATGTCTTGATCAAAATACGTAAAATTATTCCGAACTTTGAGCGCTTCCGCCGAAGCGAAAATGCCGGCTGTAATCTTTGCCGGTGAAGTCGGAGGTAACGTGATGTCCAGTGATTTGTCGCCAACCATATCGAACAACAAGCCGCCTCGAAAAGATTTGGCCGATCCATTCTTCACCAGCTCCTGTGCAAAATGACGGCTGCCGTAGATTCCGTCACTTGCGCTGAAATTCTCGACGGCTTCCTCGCCGTCAAAGAAAACCAGTTCAATTCTTTGGGCCAGTTGCGGCTCCAAGGCCAAGACTCTGGCAAGTTCCAAGAGCAGGCCGGTGCTTGAACCACCGTCGTTCGCTCCCACAAACCTGAAGGCCTCGAAGATCTTCGTGTCGTAGTGGGAACAAAGCAGAAATTCGGATTTCGAAGCGCTCCCGAACCGGGCGATGACGTTTACAAACTTTCCTTCGCCGCGTGGGGTCTGGTCCGAGAATCCCTGTTCGGTCACATTCCAGCCGCAGGACTCGAGTTGTTCTTCAATGTAGGCGCGCGCCCTGACGATTGCGTCCGATCCCGGTGGTCGCGGGCCGAGATCCACCAACGCCTGCACATGTGACAGCGCCTTATCGCCAGAAAACTGAGTCCAGATTCTGTTGGACGGCGGTTTTGCGCACGAAACTGAGATAAACAGCAAAGCCAAGATCGTTGCCCGGAAAGAAAACAACATTTTCGAATTCGAATCAGCGCTCGCTGGAATTGAAACCAACGATGTTCAAAATACGCTGCAAGTCATCGTCGCCGTAATATTCGATCTCGATTCGACCGCGTTTCGGGGTGTGATGGATGGTGACATTCGTGCCAAAATGCTGACGCAGTTTGTCCTGCAAGTCGCCAATCGCCGCCGAGCTGACGACGACTTGGGGTGTGCGATGGCGTTTTTTCCAGCCTCCCAAAAAACGAGCGACGAGGCGCTCGGTCTGGCGCACGCTCGAGTTGCGGCGCAGGATTGTCTCCCCGAGACGCAGCTGTTCTTCAGGTGCTTTGACTCCGAGCAAGACCTTGGCGTGGCCGACCGAAAGCAAATCCTGCACGACCCAAATTTGGAGTTGCGAGTGCAGTTCGAGCAAGCGCATGGCGTTCGCGACGGCGGCCCGGCTGCGACCGACCTTCAGTGCGATCTCTTCCTGTTTCATTCCAAACTCGTCTCGCAATCGCGCGTAACCCTGCGCCTCTTCGATCGGATTTAGATCGCTTCGTTGCAGGTTCTCGATCAACGAAAGCTCGAGAACTTCCAGGTCGGTGGCCGTGCGAATGATAACTGGAACCTCGGTCAGTCCTACTTCCTGCGCGGCGCGCCAGCGCCGTTCGCCCGCGATCAATTCGTGGGTACCACCGTTCACTCGCCGGACAATGAGCGGCTGGATGATGCCGTGTTGTCGAATCGATTCGACCAGTTCCCGCAACGCTTCTTCACCAAAATCCTTTCGCGGCTGCAACGGACTGGGAACGATGCTCGCGAGCCGGACTTTACGGATCTGTTCGCCGGTTTCGACATCTTCCCTGGCCGGCTCGGGGCGCGAACCGATGAGGGCGCCCAGTCCTTTGCCGAGTCCAGACTTCGCCATGTGAGTGAGGCTATCGGAAGCATTTCGACAACGCAAATAGCAATCAAACTCAACCGATGTTGCACCGGTCCCGACGGCAGTTAGCATGCGCGATGTGGCGCGCGCCTGAAGTCTTTACCCTCGGACACTCTCCCGATCCGGACGACGCCTTCATGTTTTATGCGATCGCGAAAAATAAAATCGATTTGCGCGGATATCGGTTTGAGCACCGTTTGGAAGACATTCAAACGCTGAACGAGCGTGCGATGCGCGGCGAACTGCACATCTCGGCAATCTCGATTCACGCTTACGCCTACGTCGCGGACAACTACGCGTTGCTCCCGTGCGGTGCGAGCATGGGCGATGGATATGGCCCGATCCTTGTCGGGAAAGCCCCAAGGGCCAAATCCCAAACCCCAAATGGGGATGCCGAAATCCGAAGCTGGCTGAGCGGACAGCTCATTGCTATTCCTGGAACGATGACCAGCGCATTCCTCGCGCTGAAACTTTATCTCGGGAATTTCAAACATGTGGTCGTGCCGTTCGATCAAATTTTCGACACGGTAAGAAATGGAAAAGCCGATGCGGGTTTAATCATTCACGAAGGGCAACTGACGTATGCGAGATCAGGCTTCGAGAAAGTTGTCGATCTTGGTGAATGGTGGAAACGCGAGACCAATCTGCCGCTTCCGCTCGGCGGGAATGTAATTCGCAAGGACATTCCGCCTGGTGTTAGACACGATCTTCTCGAAATCATGCGCGAGAGCATCGATTACGGCCTGGCGCATCGCGACGAGGCGGTTGCCCATTCGATGCCCTATGCACGCGATATGAACGAGCAACTGGCCGACAAATTCATCGGCATGTACGTGAACGATTTTACGCGCGATTACGGCGAGAAAGGCCAAGCTGCGATTCGCAGGTTTCTGGGCGACGCCCATAGCGCCGGTTATATCAGCAAGTCCGCAGAGATTGAGTTCGCCGAGTAACTACTTTTTCTCCTGCTTCTTTTCTTTGCCAACCTGCGTCATCACGAAAGTCTTGATTCGATTGAATTCCTTTTGAAAACCGTTCGTAAAATCGTGCGTGCCGTATTCAAAAAGGACCACGAAGCAAAAGGTAAAGAAGATAAACAGAACGAGCCAAAACAGTCCGCGGACGAGAGACATGCCGGAAAGCCTAACTGAGTGGGAGTTGTCGGTCAATTGGGCGAGTGCTCGATCAAAGTTCGGATTGATCGTTCGAACGGAACGGAGAAGCTAAGCCGATGCGAGTCCGGCTTTTGGATCTGAGCGAGCAGTATCGCGCCCTGTCGGACGAGATCCGAGCCGCCACGGGGGATGTGCTATCGAGTCAGCGGTTCATTCTCGGTCCGAAATTAGCCGAGTTCGAGAAAGCGGCGGCGGCATATTGCGGGGCGCCGCATGGGATCGGTGTTTCATCTGGCACCGATGCGCTCCTGGCGGTTTTCATGGCGCTCGAAATTGGCATCGGAGACGCCGTCATCACAACCGCGTATTCGTTTTTCGCAACCGGCGGCTGTATCGCACGCGTCGGAGCGACTCCGGTGTTCATCGACATCGAGCCGGACACTTTCAATATCTCAGCGCCGGCGCTGCGACGTTATATTGAGAAGCATTGCCACGTCGTCGAAGGCAGGTTGCTAAGTCACGATCGACAACGAATCGTCGCCATCGTTCCGGCCCATCTCTTCGGCGTTTGCTCCGACATGAATGAGATGCTCGCGATCTCGCGCGAACACAATTGGATTTTGATCGAGGACGCCGCTCAGGCCATTGGCGCAGAATTCCCTCTGCAAGATGGACCTGCCAAAGCCGGAACAATGGGTGATGTAGGTTGCTTCAGTTTCTATCCTTCCAAGAATCTTGGCGCCGCAGGTGACGCCGGGCTGGTCATTTGCAGGAACGAGCACTTTGCCGAGCGGCTGCGTCTTTGTCGCCACCACGGAATGGGCGCGCAATATCGGCACGAGTTTATCGGCGGTAATTTCCGGCTCGACGAGATCCAAGCGGCGATCTTGAACGTCAAACTGCCGTATCTCGACGGTTGGTCGGCGGCGCGGCGCGAAGCGGCCGGCTTCTACACAAAAGAATTTGGCCGTGTTGAGTTAGACAAAAAAATAATACTTCCGGTCGAGCCTTACGCACACAGCGGCCTAACGAACCATCACATTTATCATCAATACGTCATTCGCACGGAGCAGCGAGATGAATTGCGACAACACCTCGCGGACCGCGAAATTGAAACGGCGATCTACTATCCGTTGGCGCTGCACGAGCAGCCCTGTTTTGAATACCTGGGCTACAAGGCCGGAGATTTCCCGGAAGCGGAGCGCGCGGCCCGCGAGAGTTTGGCGCTGCCGATTTATCCGGAAATTCCGCGCGAAGCGCAGCAGTACGTAGTAAATTGCATCGCCGAGTTTTTCGGCTAGAAATCAAGACTCCAGAACCGTCGCGGGTAGGTACCGAAGTGGCCAAACGGGGCAGACTGTAAATCTGCTGGCTTTACGCCTTCGCTGGTTCGAATCCAGCCCTGCCCACTTTCTAACGACGGCGTCTTCGGGGCGTGCGTCGGGACGATGCCGATTTTCGGCGTGGTTTGGCTTTCGAACGGCGGCTGGACGAACGTTTACGTGATTTCGTCGTTCGGCGGGGCGCTTTTCTTTTTTTCCCGATCGCAGCCCGGAACACTTTCTTCGCTCTCTTCACTCGCTTCGGTGCAGGCTTGAGCACGCGCGAGGCGGCTTTTTTGACCGCTGGCTTCAGGCGACCTTCACCGGCTGCTTTCCCAGCCAGCGCTCCAACAATTCCTCCGACGACAGCGCCCGCGGGCCCCATCATGCTACCGAGCGCGGCGCCAGCCACTGCCCCGGCCGTTTCTTTGGGAATGGGTGGGACTTCTATGTTCTCGCTAATCTCTTTGTGTTGTGCATCCGGTTCGTTCGCCATAATGGAAACCTCCTCAGTTTAGCTCTCTCGCCTCTCTACTGATTCGTGTCCAAGACGAAGCCCGGCTGTGCAAAACAAAAAGCGGCCGCCAAAGCAACCGCTTTTTCAGAGAATGGATAGAATACGTCGACTAACGTCCGCGACGTTGTCCGCCGCCGTCACGACGTCGATCCCCGCCGTAACCACCACCACCGCCTGGAGGCCGTGGTTCACGTGGACGCGCTTCGTTCACGGTCAATGCCCGGCCCTCCATCGTCTTACCATTGATTTCCGCGATCGCCTTTTGCGCGTCTGCGTCGGAGCCCATAGTCACAAAGGCGAAGCCGCGTGATTTGCCGGTGAATTTGTCCTGCATCAGCATCACTTCTTGCACGGCGCCAGCTTGTGAAAAAAGCTCCTGAAGTTCGTTTTCGGTGGTGTTAAATGGGAGATTTCCCACGTATAATTTAGTTGCCATTGAGTCTAATCTGGAAAACGCCGCCAGGACACTGTTGCCCGCTGTTGAACATCAAATTGCCGCTGATTGCATTCCAAATGACAATCGACGGACTTCCAAGCTGCTGTTTTCTCCTTTCGGGCTCCTTGTGTAGAATGCTTCGATTTGGAAAGCAACCAAAATCGCGGGCGAGCTAGCGGGCAAAATGTCGACTTTTAACGCGTTGCACATAACAAATACCAAACCCCGCATCGCTATCGTAGCGGCCGGGGTGGTCAGCCCCCTCGGTTTCGGCCTCAAGGAGACCCTTCATTCCCTTCGGAGCGCCACTGATTGCGTGAGCACCGTTTCCCGCTTCGACGTTAGCCACTGTCGCTGCAAGACCGCCGCCCAAGTTCCTGACCAGCGTCTGCTGGTTTATCGGCAAAAGGGGCGAAAAAATGCCCGTTTGCACCGTGCGTCGCACATTATGATCGCGGCCCTGGCGGAGCTCCTCGAACGGGACCAGGAATTCAAACCTGAAGTCACTGTAATCGGCACTACCAGCGGGGGTATGTCGTTTGGCGAAGATTACTATCGCGCTTTGCACAGGCATGAGGATTTGGGCCGTTCGGCGCAGTGGATTGCGAACTATCCGCCGCAAAAACCTGTCCTCGATGCGCAGAACGCATTCGGAATATCCGCGCCGTGCTTCGTGATCGCCAACGCGTGCGCATCCGGAACCAACGCGATTGGCTACGCCTTTGAATGCATTCAATCGGGAAAATATGAGCGTGTGTTAACCGGTGGATACGACGCCCTCTCGGAATTGGTTTTTGTCGGATTCGATTCGCTCCAAGCGGCAACCCCCGAAAAATGCCGGCCGTTCGATCGTGACCGTACCGGCATGGTGATCGGCGAAGGTGCAGCCCTTTTGGCGCTCGAAAATCTCGAGAGTGCGCGCAAACGCAACGCTACAATTCTTGGTGAAATCATCGGCTACGGAATTTCGACGGACAATCATCACCTCACCCAGCCGGATCCGTCTGGAAGCGGTCCGAGACGAGCAATGGAGCAGGCCTTACGGAGTGCGGGCTGCGCGCCGGAGCGAGTGGATTATATCAACGCTCATGGCACAGCGACGCCTTTCAATGATGCGGCCGAAGGCAAGGCGATCTCGGAATTGTTTGGACGCGTTCCGGTCAGCTCGACCAAGAGCATGATTGGTCACTCGTTAGGCGCGGCCGGCGCGATCGAGGCCGTGATCTGTTTGCTCGCGTTGCAATCGCAATTTCTGCCGCCGAACATTAATTTTCGCGCTCCGGATCCCGATCTAGATCTCAATGTCGTGGCGAACGAATCCCGCGACGCGAAAATCGACATCGCCCTTTCCAATTCGTTTGGTTTCGGTGGTACCAATGCTTCGGTTCTGATCCGGAAAGCTGCCGCATGAGCGTGCGCATCGCCGGCATGGGCTGGATCACGCCGCTGGGCCGTGGGGTTGACTACGTTTGGAATCGCCTGCTACGCGGAGATGAAGCATCCGCCCAAACGATCTCGCGCAACGAAGGAGCCAGAGCCTACCAGGGGTTTCTTGTTCCCAACGAAGCGTTAAACAATCTCCCGCCGCATCCAAGATTGCGCCGAGCGAGTGCTATCTCGCGTTTCGCGGCCGCGGCGGGACTCGATGCGATGGCGCAGGCAAAAGCAATGGACCCGAAAATCGAAATGGAGAGACTGGCGCTGGTTTTCGCCGTTTCGAACGGCGGCGTGGCTTACACGAAACGATTTTATCACGACATCGTCGAATCCGGCGCGCAATCGGCCAGTCCGCTGCTTTTCCCTGAAACGGTTTTCAATGCGCCGGCCAGTCATCTGGCCGCGATCCTCGGAGTCAATGGCGCATCGTACACGATTGTTGGCGACGGCGCGGTCGGCATTCTTGGAATGAAAATGGCGAGCGATCTTCTCGAAATGGGCGCGGCCAATCATTGTCTTGTGGTCGCCGCAGAAGAAGCAGATTGGCTGCTCTGTGATGCTTACCACAGATGGCGATTAATCAAATCGTCACCTCCGATTGAACTGTTTTCAAATCATCCGCGTGGAACGATTCTCAGTGAGGGCGCCGGCGCGGTGCTTCTCGGTCGCGAAGGAAGCGTGAAAATGGATTCCATAAACGCAGGCGGAAATTTCTCGCAACGGCGAAATTCGACCGGGGTTGTAAATCGAATCTTGCAGGACCTCCGCGACCAAACCGCTTTTGTTGTGGCCAGCGCCAACGGCACTTTCGTCGATCTTGCCGAGCGCGACGCGATCAGGAAACAGATCCCCAATTCCATTGTTTACAGCCCGAAAGCGGCCCTCGGCGAAAGCGTCGGCGCCAGTGCGCTTTGGCAGGTGATTATCGCGGCGCGGGCTTTGGCAGGAAAACAGCTCCCGCCAATGCGACACGTGGCGGGAAACGCGGGACTTCGGTTTCCCGCCGGCACAAACGGGATCGGGTTGAGTGCGATCGTCTCGAGTTGCGGGCTAAATCAACAGGCAGCCGGTTTGCGTTTATCGATCTAAGCAGGCGGCGCCCGGCCTCCTTTTACCTTTGCAACGCAGGGCCGCTGCGGTACGTTCGGCCTCCGCCATGCGAACGCTGGTCAGGGGGGTTTTTTTCTTGTTTTGGGCGGCCGGCCTGGCAATGGGCGCGGCCAACAACTCCACGTCCGAGCACGATCCAGTTGAGATTACTTCCAGCGGCGAAACCACTTATGACAACGGGATTGCGACGGCTCGGGATAACGTGGCGATTCATATCGGCGATACCGATATTTATGGAGACTTTGCCCAGTATAACTCGCGCACCCATGAGGTATTGGTGCGAGGAAATGTCCGAATTTATCGCGACGTGAGTCTGTACGTCGCGGACGAAGGGGTCTATAACATCGACACCAAGCAAATCAAAACGAAAGCCGTGCGAACCGAGTACCGCCCTTACTTTCTCAGCGGACAAGATCTTAATCAGCGGTCCGCGAATGTTTATCACGTCGAAGATGCAACTTTTACAACGGACGATTCGCCGCGTCCGGATTTTCATCTGCATGCGAGAACGGTCCGTGTTTATGAGAACGATCACGTCGTGTTTCAAAACGTAACGTTTTACATCGGCAAGGTCCCCGTCTTTTGGTGGCCTTATCTGTATCAGTCTTTGAACGACGCGTTCAGTTTTTCCATCGCGCCGGCCGACTTGAGTTCGTGGGGACCGTCGCTTCTGACTCAGGTTACCTTCCCGATCACGGATGAGATCAAAGGCCGGCTTCGGCTGGATTATCGCGGACGGCGAGGGGCTGCGATCGGTTTTGATTCGGACATTGATTACGGGAAAGACAAATCAAGCAACGTGAAGCTCAAGACCTATTACGCGGACGATCAAAATCCGGACATAAATCCGACCGCGATCAAGCGTCCCGCACTCGACCCTAATCGCTACCGGGTAACTCTGCAGGACACGACGAATTTCACCAAAGACATCTACGGAATCGTGAATGTGACCAAGTTAAGTGATGCGTTCGTGATGCAAGACTTCTATCAGAGTGAATTTCGAATCGATCCCAATCCAGACAACGTGATTGCGGTGGCCAAGACCGATCCGTTTTATACGCTCACCGCAATTACGAGATTCCAGGCGAACAATTTCTTCGATCAAACTGAACGCCTGCCCGAAGTCGTGCTCGACATCAAGCGCCACGCCTTATTTGG
>DATMOU010000039.1:0-29874 GCA_035568035.1 Chthoniobacterales bacterium
CTGGTGTTGGACATAAACAATCATCTTTTCCACGTCGGCCTCGACCTTCTGGCGTTCGGCGGAACTGATTTTCGGCGGCGCCGGCGCGATCGATTCGACTGCGGCGGAGCCAGTTGGCGAAGCGGACGGACTCGGCATCGGCGTCGGAGTAGCCGACCGAGGCGGCGGAGTTCCAAGGAGCAGATTTACCAAACCGGAGGTCGCGGACCTGGCGCGGGTCCCAGTCGTCCCGCCAAAGGTTCGATTGTAACGAACAACAAGATCGACGATTCGATCGCGGGCGGTCTGAGTGTAGGAAGGAAGCTCCTTGGCGAAGTTCGCGCTCTGCACCGAGATCGTCGGCACCACCCACCAAAACAAGCCGAAGAGAGCAATGAAGACGCTCAAGAAGATGACAATGATCGCCCAAGTCCGGCCCATACCGCGGCGACAGAGCAACGTCAGCAAGGGATCAAGCAGGTAGGCAAGAATGATCGCGATTGCGACCGGAATTAGGATCGGCTGTAGGAAACTGATCAGATTGGCGCCGACATAAATAACCACACCAGCGATGACGATCAGCAAGACAACGAAGAAGGCGCTCAACGCAGCCCACATTGTTCGTTTTTGCCACGGTGTCGGGTAAGTACTCATCGGTATGCAGCGTAGCAGACCGATAAGCGCGAGATCGCCGCGACTCTAGTGGATGGGATTCGCATTCGGCGTTTGACCTTTGCTGATCTTGGTTTTGGCGTTGTCGATCTTCGAACTGAGGTTCTTGTTTTGCGGATCGAGGTTTAGTGCTTTTTGCCACGCATCCACTGCCTGCGCGATCTTATTCATCTTTGCGAAAGTGTCGCCAATGTGTTCAAAAACTACCGGATCGTCGCGGGTTAGTTTTTGGGCGGCCCGCAGGAGATCGACCAGAGCCTGATCGAATTTACCTTGCCGGTATTCGAGCCAACCCAACGTATCAATGTAAGCGCCGTTGTTCGGATCAGCCTGTAAGGCAAGCTTGATCATTTGTTCGGCTTCATCGAGCCGCATGTTGTGCTCGGTCCACATGTAAGCCAGGTAATTGTAAGCGTCGGCCGCGCTCGCCGGGTCGAGAGTAATGGATTTTTGGAAAAGATCGGCCGCTTTATCGTAAAGGCCAGCCTGCTCCGCCGCTGCGCCATAGTCGAAATAAAATCGCGCATTTGTGATCTCGGCGCCATCCAACTCCGCCTCATGCAACGCTTCTTCAAATGTGGTGACGGAGTCCTGGGAGTGTTTTGCCTCACGCTGAGCTATGGCGAGATAGTAGCTAATCTCCGGAGTTTGGGGAAAGTGCTGGCGCGCTTCCGTCAAAACTTTGACCGCCCGCTCGTTTTCCTTTAGCGGACCAAGAAGCAGCTCCGCCAGATGAAGATAAGGACTGGCCCGGTCCGGATTCACGACAAGGCTCTGTTCGTAGTTGGCCGCTGCCTTGGCGAATGCCGCCTTGGCCTCGTCTTTTTTCTTGTCGCGCTCAAATGTGCGAGCCATGTCGTCGAGTAACCCCGCGAGCAAATCGTAGGGCTGATACTTCTCGGGATGCTGTTTGATAATTTCTTGCAACATCTCGATCGCTTTTTCCCGCTGATTTGTAACCAGGAACCCGGTGGCCAGCTTTTCCCGCGAGCTGGTATCCTCCGGTTCCAATTCGAGCAGCCGCAGATAAAGTGGAATCGCCTCCTTAATTTGCTGAGTGGAAGCGTAATAGTCGGCAAGGTCTTTCAGGACTGAGCTGTCATCTCCGGCATGCTCGGCCGCCTTCTTAAAAATAGCGTTGACCCGCGCGATCTCCTCCGGCTTCGGAGTGCGATCCGTTTTGAACACAATCGACGCATACAGTTTTCCGAGACGCGTCCAGAAAGTCGCATCGTCAATCTTGAGCGCAGCCGCACCATCCAGCGCCTGGACCGCCTTTTTTTCGTCGCCAGCCGCGAGTGCAACTTCACACAGCCGCTCGTAGGCGTTGATGTTGTGCGGATCGATCGCGATCGCTTGATTGACGTAGTCGATTGCCTGTTCGGTCCGTCCAAGATACTTCGCATAAATGAACGCCAGTTGAAGCAATGGCTCCGGTGCATTCGGTGATGCTTTGACGGCGTCCTTCAGAACGTCGATTGCCCCTGGAAAATCGTCCTGACGCGCAAGCAACGACGCTACCCGTCCGGCGAGATCGGTCTGCCCCGGATCGACATCCAACACCTTTCGATACGCAGCCAGCGCCTTTTCCATTTCGCCATTTTCTTCGAAAGCCATTCCTTCTACGAAATGAGCCAGGGCGTCCGCTTTATGTTCGTTCTCGAGCCGAAGCATCAGATCCTTCCCCGGCATGCGATTAACGGAATCGTCCTGCCTAACAGCCTTCTTGGAAGGAACCGGACTCTGAACCGGAGCGGGCGGAGGCGGCGCGACCCGCGAGCGCGCAAACGCCGATTGCGAAAACACACCGCAGAAAACGACAAGCAGGAACGCAGCGATCCGTTTTTCGCCACGGCCTGATGCGATCATGTTCGAGTCTAGTCGCCCGGCATATGCGGCGCAAATGTCCGATTCCGGCCTAACGAATCGAAGATTTAGGCCTTGTAACGCAAACGTTTCTTGTGGCGATTTGCCCGCATTCGTTTGCGACGCTTGTGTTTTGAGATTTTGGCTTTCCGCCTCTTCTTCAGAGAACCCATGAATTCTTAGTTTGTGCTGACTGATCCAATCACATCGCGCGGGCCTATTCAACCCACTTCTTCTCCGCTTTCGTCGAACAATTGGGGGTTGTCCGGATCCAAACGAAAGTTCGTTAATGAAGATCGCGCGAAAAACCGTGCGCGTAGAATTCGCATGGAACCTGAACCTGAGCGGGTCCGCCCGGCCGAAAACGCCACAAAAGAACCTTCGCCGCCAGCTCATTCAAAAGGAACGTGGCCTGTGGTCTTGAGCACTTTGACTTCACCCACCTCGCCCGCCCCGGGATTTACTTTCAGCAGGAACAGACCTTTGCCACTCCACGCTTAGGCGCCAATTTCGGCGGATAATCAAGATAGACCATCTTAAGTGCGTGGCGGTTCTCCGGCATAGACGTCGGTTTGGACCGCTGGCGCCCCGATGGGATCCCAGTTGAAAGAAAGCAAGAGCCGCCGCAATCGTCCTGAGGGGCCGATTAGGATAACTAGCAGGCGACATTTTGACTAAGGGAACGCGAGGACTAGGAAACGAACTTCTTCCCTTCAATCCAAAATCGGGCTGGTGGGATTTGAACCCACGGCCTCCTGGTCCCGAACCAGGCGCTCTACCAAGCTGAGCCACAGCCCGCACTAAGTTTCTGGCGCGCATACTTCGCGCATTTCCACATTGCTGGCAAGCGATTGAGACAAATTTAGGTGTGGTTATCGAGACATTTTCTGAGTCAAGAGACCCGGGGATCGGCCAAACGTGAGCGGCAGTTTGTAAATAAAATTTACACGTCGGGAGCGAGGATTCTCTACGTAGTGTCGGATTTTGGTCTCAAATATGAGAAAATATCGGGAATTTCTCAATCTTTAGGAAATGGCTGCCGGGATATCAATAATGGGCATATTCTCTGCTAGTTTCTACAATTACCAGAATCCTATGCGAACCCCACCGAAAGCAGCTGAGCTAGGCATGACCTTCCCCGAGGTGCTCGTCGCCATCCTGCTCATGGCAATCTTCAGCGGATCAGTCTTTGAATTGAACGCCGTTTGTTTGCGTTACATCGACAGCAGCAAAGAGTCGGTCGCCGCGCTTCAATCGGTGCACGATCGCGCCGAAGTCCTGCGGAACCTTTCCTTCACCGATTTAACAACCGCTGCGACTGTGCAATCAATCCTCGCCACGGCGGCTAACTCTTCGGACTTTTGCAAGAAAGCAACGGAGAGCGTCACGATTGGGGCCTATCCGACAGCAAACGGCACGACCCAATTCACGAGAACTCCCGATGGAACCGTGACGCTCAATTCCACGGCTACTGATCTCGGAACGACCCTCGTTGAAGTAGATGTCTTAACCTCATGGAACATGCTCGGCGGGCGAGCACGCTCCGAACAGACCAGCACCATCATCTCAAACGGAACCAAAAAATGAAACTAGCATCCTCACAAAAATCGTCGGGCTTCACTCTCAGCGAACTCCTCGTAACATTAAGCCTTAGCTCAGTAATTCTGGGCGTAGCGATCATCTGCGGTATCAGCCTGCAAAAGAGTTTTAACGCGACGGACAATTTTCTGGCGACACATATTCAGCAGGTCCGCATCATCGATTATCTGAATCGCGACGTGAAACGCGGATTGATTGTCACCACTTCAGTGAATTTACAGAGTGTCACGATGACGTTGCCGAGCTACCTGATTCAAACCGGCGATACGGAGGCGCTGGCCAATCCGTCGCTTGTCGGCACGCCACGGACGCCGACCATTTCCTACACCTCGAGTGGATGGCAGGTTAATTACGGCGCTTCGACGACCAGCGTTGTTTATTCGATCAATGGTAGTTCAATTGTCCGGATCGAAAATGGTGTGGTCACGACTATCGCTTCGAGCACCGATCAGTTGGTGCCGATTACCACGGACGTTGACCTGGCCAACACTGAATACGCCAGCACGTCGGTTACATTCATGCCGATTTTCAATTTGGCCGGCAACACGGCCGATCGCACGGGAACTACCCTTTACGCAACTGCCTACCTGAGAAACAAGCGGCGCGGTTAAGCCCCTTTAGGAGGCAATATGCTTATCTCGAGGAAGCTAAAACGGCAGGCGAACGTTCTACTTTGCGTTCTTTTAACGATTCTCATTGTCTCGGTGATCGGTGGCAATGTGTTGCTGAATTGCGTCACCCGTTACAACACCGCGTCGAGCCAGGTGCGAAGCTGGAAGGAATCACTTGATGCCGCCGAAGCGGGTGGCGACATCGCTTACGCAGAGGTTCGCAAAACAATTCTCGATCCAACGAATGCATTTACCGGCAGTGGCTGGACATATTCTGGCGGGGTTTACACCAATTCCGGCGTCACGTTCGGGCGCGACAACCTAAACACAAGCAGCAAGGTTGATCTCTTTTACTACGATTCGAATGGCAACCCGTGGTATCGAATACGGACCAAAGGCATTTCGCCGGTTACGGGTTTGCGGCGCGTAACAATGGACGACCGTATGGGAATTGGGACGCGGGGAGACAGTTTGCTGCGAAAGATCGACTTCAACTACGATCATTTCGTCGCCACTTACGGACCGAACGGCGACAATGTAGGAAAAACACTGCTTACCGTCATCCAGCCGCAAATCAGCCGAAGAATCGAGTTGATCGTAGCTCCTATCACCCCGTTTGAAGCGGCAATTAAGGACGCGGGCACCTTCTACGGTTTGGGCGACGCAGCTCAGATTGATAGTTATAACTCGGCAAACGGGCCTTACTATTTCGCAGCCAACAATCCGTCAGATCCGCATTATGCAGATTCCCGAAGCGGCAACGTGGAAATTGACAGCGCGGTCGCGACGATTCGCGGAATGCTTTACGGCAATCTCTACACGAACGGCGGAACTATTGTTCGTTCGGGTCAAGTCACCGGCACCGTCGACAATAACGTTCCCTTCACGCTTCCGCCGTTCAAGATGCCGACGGATTTACCGCTTCCACAGAATTCTCCGAACAAGGCAAACGGGAACACGACAATCAACCCGCCCGCTGCCGGCACACCGCAAAGCCCAAATTTTTACCTGTTCTCTTCGTTCAACGGCAATCTGACCGTAAATCCATACGGAAGCTCAATGACCTACGTTGCGATTCACACAACGAGCGATATCACAGGAACTGTTGACGTGAAGCCTAATGTTCACCTCGTGATTTATTTCGACGGCAACGTTAACGTCAAAGCAAGGGATTTAACGAATGAAACCGGGATCGCTGGAAATCTCCAACTTTACGGAGTTAGTCCGACGGATCCTTCGGTAAACCAAACGATCAATATCTCGCCACCAGGTAACTTTGCTGCGACGATTTACGCCCCGAGCGCTGCCTATACCATGAACGGCAATCCGGACATCACCGGCGCCCTCGTTTGTAAGACCTTTTACGGCAACGGTAACACCACCTGGCATTACGATCGCCAATTGGACCACGAAGGTGATGCTGTTGATTACCGCGTCATCAGTTACGTCGAAGACACTCGTTAGGCGTACGGTTGGTTGTTGATTTTTCTGTAGGTCAAAGATCGACATTACTGAGTCGGAACAAATCGGTTGACAACCGATGCTTGCGCGGCAAACTCAACGCTTCGTTTTATGCTCCCCGCCCCGCAGCTTACACCAGCCGCGCTCGCCCCGAGTGAGCCGACCATCCTTCAATTCCCGACGGAAGCGAACCGCGCCGTCAGATCCTTGCGCCATATGACGACTCAACTTCTCCAGGAAGCCGCTCAATTAATCCCCAACCAGCAACTCCTGATCAACGTTGTCTCCAAGCGTGTGCGGCAACTCGGTTTGGGACACCGACCAATGGTGGAGACCACCCCCCGCATGTCTCTCACCGACATCGCTCTCAAGGAAATCGTCGCTGGCAAGCTCGCTTTCGAGGCGGTTAAAGCTGCTCAGGAGAACGCGTAACTCCCCGTCGCGTTTCAAACGCGATCATGCCCGCCGAGTCGATCCTTAATCGGAAGGCGCTGCGCGATTTTCACATTCTCGAGCGTTACGAGGCCGGGATCGAGCTCAAGGGCAGCGAAGTAAAATCGATCCGTGCCGGCAAGGCCAACATCAGCGACGCGTTCGCACGGATCGAGAACGGCGAGGCGTTTCTCTACAACGCCGACATCCAGCCTTATGAAAAAGCGAGCCATGAAGTGCCAGCAGCCAAACGCGTCCGCAAACTTTTGTTGCATCGCCAGGAGATCGACAAACTTTACGGCGAGAGCCAGATTAAGGGTCGGGCGCTCGTCGTTCTCAAATTTTATTGGAAAAGCGGGAACCTGAAGGCGGAAATCGGCGTCGGTCACGGCAAGGTTGCGCGCGACAAACGCGCCGATCTCAAGAAGCGCACGGTAGAGCGAGAAACCGCGCGCGAGGTCGCGCGTTTCAACCGAAAACATTCTTAATTCAGGATTGGACGTTGGGTATTGAGCGTTCGACGTTTTTCTAAATGTCTCGTGAATTTTACCGCGGCAAAATCGTGCTCATCACCGGTGGATCGCGTGGTCTCGGTCTGGAAATCGCGCGCCAGATTTGCGCCAACAGCGGAAAAGTTGTTCTTCTCGCGCGCGACACGGATGAACTCGCCCGTGCGAAATCGGGTCTGGACCGTTTCGGCACTGAAGTTCTGACAATCCCATGCGACTTGCTTGAAACAGCCCAGATCCAGTCTGCTGTTCAGCAAACGCTGCTGCGCTACGGCAGAATCGACATCCTTATCAATAACGCTGGAATCATTGAAGTCGGTCCCCTCGCTCACATGCAGTTCAAAGATTTCGATCGCGCCATGAGGCTGCATTTCTGGGCACCGTACATTCTGGAATTCCTCATTGTGCCTCAGATGCGCGCCAAGGGTGGCGGTCGAATCGTGAACATTTCATCCGTTGGTGGGCGAATTGCCGTCCCGCACATGGCCCCTTACTCCGTGAGCAAGTTCGCGCTCACCGGTTTTTCAGACGCGATTCGCCCTGAACTCGCTCGCGACAAGATCTACGTCACAACCGTGACTCCCGGCATGATGCGTACCGGTTCGGAAATTCACGCGAAATTCAAAGGCGATCACGCCAGCGAATATCGCTGGTTCAATCTCGCGAACAAACTGCCCTTCGCGTCTATCTCGGTCGAACGGGCTGCCCGCAAAATTGTGAACGCGTGCCGCCGCGGTAAGCCGACGCTGGTAATGCCTGTCTCTGCTTACTTCATCATTGCCGCCAACGCATTGTTTCCAAGTTTGGTGGCGCGCGTCATGCGAAGCGTTAACAACTTCCTGCCGCCCCAGGTCAGCCAGGGCGGCGATGAAGCCAAATCCGGCGTCGAGCTTCGACCGCGAAAGTGAAACTGAGTCGTCTCTTCGTTTCCATCGATCCTCCGAAATCCGTCCGGAATACTTTGGTCGAGCTCGATCCGCGCATTCGCGGCGTTCGGTGGACTGCAGAGGATCAAATACATCTCACGCTCGGTTTTTTTCCCGAAGTTCGTGAAGATGTCGAACTGTCATTACGCGAAAAACTCAATGCGATTGAGTTCCGCGCATTTTTCCTTCCTGTGGAAGGCGTTGGCACTTTTCCGCCTAAAGGATTGGTAAAAATAATCTGGATCGGCTCCGGCTCCGGCCATCCGCATCTGTTTCAACTTCACAAACGCGTTCAGGAAGCGGCGCTCGCAGTCGGAATTGAGCCTGAATTGCGTCCATGGCATCCGCACATCACGCTGGCGCGTTGTCGCGATGTTCCAGGCGCCGCGCTTCGCAAGTTTCTTAAATCGAACGCAGAGTTTGACGCGGGAATGTTCCGCGTAGAAGCGTTTCATCTCTATTGCAGCCAACTTACGCCGTCGGGCCCTATTCATACCTGCCAAATGTCTGTAGCGGCGGCCTCCACGGCAAGCCGTAGCCTTGGCGAAGGCTGCTGACCGTCGAGCCTAACGGAGTCGTCGCTCGGTAAGCGCCGCTACGCTCGACTCGATAACGGCGCCGCGATGTATTCGAGCGATCGTCGCTCGGCCGCCACGCCGATCCAAAGTTCGACAATTGCGCCGGCCATCATCAAAAACGCGGCGACGAGATAACCCGCCACCAGCGCGTTGGCCGATCCTGTTCCGATGATCCAGCCAAACAGCCATGGCGCGAACACTCCGCCCGTCAGAGTTCCAATCGCATAAAAAATCGCGATGGCGAATGCCCGGATCTCCAACGGGAAAATTTCGCTCACGGTGAGGTAGGCAGAGCTGGCAGCTGCGGATGCCACGAAGAAAATAATCGACCAGGCAACCGTTTGAGTCTGCGCCGTGAGTACTCCGGCATGAAACAACCACGCCGTCACCGCCAGGAGGATGCCGGTTAATCCATACGTCGCCGCGATCATCAGCTTGCGACCGATGGTATCGAACAAATGTCCGAGAACGATCGGCCCCAGCAGATTGCCGATCGCAAAAGGAAGCAAATAAATCCCAACGTTGTGTTCGGAGACGCCGTAAAACCGCATTAAGACGAGCGCGTAAGTGAAAAAGATCGCGTTGTAAAAAAATGCCTGGGTCGTCATTAAAACGAAACCGAGAAAGGAGCGGCGCCGATGTTCGTGCGCAATAGCGTCCCAGATTTCCCGCCAGGGCGTATGCGTCCGGGTGTGAATTTGGATCGGTGTCATCTCGCTGTTGTCTTCAATGACTCCAAATTCCTGCTCCAATTCGGTGACGATTCTTTCCGCCTCGCGATTTCGGCCGTGAATCATCAACCAGCGCGGGCTCTCCGGGATCCAACCCCGGAAGAAAACCACGATCAGTCCGAGTGTGGTACCAATGGCAAATGCGAATCGCCAGCCTAACCACGTGGGAAACCGATTCGGATCGAGCAACACGAGCGTTGCTGCCGCGCCCAGCACAGCGCCAGCCCAGTAGGAACCGTTGATCCTCAGATCGACGCGGCCGCGGACCCGCGCCGGAATCAATTCGTCAATCGCTGAATTGATTGCGGCATATTCGCCTCCAATCCCCGCGCCAGTCAGCGCGCGAAACAACGCGTAGCTCACAAAATTCCAAGAAAACGCGGAGAGCGTCGTTCCGAGCAGATAAACGGCGACCGTCACAAAAAATAATTTTTTTCGACCGAACCGGTCCGTTCCATAACCAAACAGAATGGCGCCGATTACTGCCCCTGCGAGATAACTGGACGCGCTTGCGCCAACTTCGCTGTCGGTTAACCCAAGTGTTTCGGGCCGGGTCAGAATTCCGCCGAGCGAACCAGCCAGCGTGACCTCTAGGCCATCCAGGATCCAGGTCGCACCCAACGAGATGACAATCAGCCAATGCCAGCGGCTCCACGGCATACGATCCAGCCGCGCCGGCACGTACGATTCAATTGTTTCGCCGTTTGCCATCGACGAAAGTCTTGCCGGTGGCGATTGAGGTCAATCGCCGCTGCCCAGGTTAGTCTTCGTAGGTCGGCAAACCCTTGGCGCGACGTTTGTCCTTGATGTAATTCACCATGTCTTCCGAGGTCCTGAACTCCTGGGATTTGTAGGCCGGTTTCTTTTTGCGGCGAAGGACACTGTACCACCAACGCCAGTAATTCTGCCACGTGTCGTAACCTGCTTCCGGCTTCTCATGAGCAATTTCGGCCGCGATCCGTTCGTCTACACGTTCTTTCCAGTATTGGTCCTCACTTACGTTGCTGACCGAAACGCGACCAGTCCGGTCAGCGTTGTATTCCCGGATAGTCGGGGGATGGATTGCACAAGCCGGCAGAAAAGTCAGTACCAGCAGAGCTGCGATGATGCGCCGTAAAAATGTCGTCAGCATGGTCAGTTGAAAGAATTTCCGAACTAAAACAATTCGTCAATTTCGAAAGCCGCCGCTTAGAAAATTACGCAGTGCGCCCGCAACAGTTCTTGTATTTCTTTCCACTTCCGCACGGGCACACCTCATTCCGGCCAACTTTGGGCAATGACCGGCGCATTGGCAAGTCCACCGACACTCCGCCTATCCCGTCTCCATCACCGTCCATTGCCACGCCAGCCATTGCCGGTTGTGGCTGACGCGCACGAGCAGGTGCATTCGCGGTCGGCGCCGTCGGCGCGTCTTCCCGCAACAGGAACTGCGGTAACGTTGCCAGAAAGTTCTCGAACGCCTGGAGGTTCGAAGTGCTGCGGAAGAGATTGTGTAGCACTTCGTTCTTAATGTTCGACATCAGCTCGACGAACATGTCGTAAGCTTCTGTCTTGTACTCGACCAGTGGATCCTTTTGCGCGTAACCGCGGAGATAAACGCCTTCCCGCAACGCGTCCATCGCGTACAGATGCTCCTGCCAAAGACGATCGATCGCGTTTAAAATGATGTAACGCTCCAGACTTTTCACAGCGGTCGGCTCTTCGTGACTCGACTTTCGCTGGTAGGCGTCCTTGATTTTCTCGATCAAAAACTTGGCGTTTTCATCAACACTCCGCGTTTCAAATTGCGCGCGCTCCTTATTAAGACCAAGGGGGAAAGTGACGTTTACCCAGTTAAGCAAGCCAGCGTAGTTCGGCTCCTCGCCTTCGAGATATTCTTTCACCTTGTTCGGCACAGCTTCGTCGATGACTTCAAAGATCTCCGAGCGTGGATCTTCGGTGTCGATAACGTCGTTGCGCCAGGTATAAACGACCTCGCGCTGCATGTTCATCACGTCATCGAAGTCGAGCGTGCGCTTCCGGACCAGATAATTGCGCTGTTCGACACGCTTCTGCGCCGTCTCAACCGATTTGTTCAGCCAGCGATGCTCAAGCTCCTGACCTTCTTCAAGGCCGAAACGCTCCATAATCTTCGTCATGCGATCGGCTGCGCCGAAGTTGCGCATGAGGTCGTCTTCGAAGCTCACGTAAAACCGTGATGCGCCGGGATCGCCCTGGCGCGCGCACCGTCCACGAAGTTGTCGATCAATCCGGCGCGCTTCGTGGCGTTCGGTTCCAAGAACAGCCAGTCCGCCCATCTCGGTTACGCCGGACCCGAGTTTAATGTCGGTCCCGCGGCCCGCCATGTTCGTCGAGATTGTAACCGTTCCCGGCTGGCCCGCGCGCGCGACGATCTCAGCCTCTTGCATGTGAAACTTCGCATTCAACACATTGTGCGGAATCTTTTCGCGCTTGAGCATTCGACTCAGTAACTCCGACGCCTCGACACTAACCGTGCCAACGAGGACAGGCTGCTGATTTACGTGATGCTCTTTGATTTCGTTAATGACCGCGTTGTATTTTTCGCGACGCGTCTTGTAGATGCGATCGTTGGAATCCTTTCTCGCGACCGGACGGTTCGTGGGAATCACGTTTACGTCGAGTTTGTAAATGTCGTGAAACTCGGCCGCTTCGGTCTCGGCCGTGCCGGTCATCCCGGCGAGCTTTTGATAGAGCCGGAAATAATTTTGAATCGTGATCGTCGCCAGAGTTTGAGTTTCGCGGTCGATCTGCACGCCCTCTTTCGCTTCGACAGCCTGATGCAAACCGTCGCTCCAACGCCGTCCCGGCATTTTGCGACCGGTGAATTCATCGACGATGACAACTTTGTTGTCCTCGACCACGTACTGAACGTCTTTGTCGAACACGCAGTAAGCGCGAAGTAAATTCGAAATGTTGTGGATCCGCTCCGCCTGCTGGTCGCAATGCTCCTGGCGCTCGGATTTTTTCTTGTCCTTCTCTTCGTCCGCCAATGTTGAATCAAGATCGATTTCGGTGAATTCGCTGATCAGATCGGGAAGCACGAATGCGTTTGGATCGTCCGGGTTGAGAAACTTTCGACCCTGTTCGGATAAATCCGACTCATTCGATTTTTCATCGATCGTGAAGAAAAGTTCCTCTTTGAGCTGAAACAATTCTTCCTTACGCGTGTCGGTGTAGAAGGAAAGCTCGGCCTTATCGATGGCGCGCCGTTTGTCCGGATCTTCCATCATCCGCAACAGTTGCTTGTTGCGCGGCTGGCCGAGTTTCACCTTGAACATCAGACGACCGCCAAGTTCCGCGTCGCCCTTTTCAAATGCCTCGGCCGCTTCGCTCGCAATTCGATTGCACAGCATCGTCTGCTTGCGCACCAGCTGCTCGATCAACGGCTTCCACTTGTCGTATTGATGGGTCGAGATCGTCGCCGGACCGCTGATGATCAACGGTGTGCGGGCCTCGTCGATCAAGATGGAGTCGACTTCATCGACGATCGCGAAGTGATATCCACGCTGGACTTGTTGCTCGCGCGTCGTGGCCATTCCGTTGTCGCGCAAGTAATCGAAACCGAACTCGCTGTTCGTTCCGTAAGTGATGTCGCAAGCGTACTGTTGCCGACGCACATCGGGCTCCTGATCGTGTTGAATGCAACCGACAGTCAACCCGAGGAAATTGTAGAGCGCACCCATCCATTCCGCGTCGCGTCGGGCGAGATAATCGTTCACCGTCACCAGATGCGCGCCCCGAGTGGTGAGCGCGTTTAAATAGAGGGGCAGCGTCGCAACCAAAGTTTTGCCCTCGCCCGTCGCCATTTCTGCGATACGGCCACGATGCAAAACCATTCCGCCAAGTAACTGCACATCGAAATGCACCATGTCCCACGTCATCGGCTGATCGCACACGGTGAAACCGTGTTTTCTCTCTTTCAGGCGGCGCGCGGCGTTCTTAACTACCGCGAAGGCTTCCGGCAAAATCTGGTCCAGGCGGCGCCATTGCTCCTCCGGGTCGGAGATCTTCGAGAACTCTTCCTTCCAGGCCGCGGTTTTCGCACGTAAATCGTCATCCGAGAGCGACTTAAATTGCTCGTCGAACTCGTTGATTCGGCGGACGACCGGTGCCAGCCGGCGTAATTCGCGCTGGTTTTTCGAGCCGAAAATCTTCTTTAAAATCCAATTAACCATTGGGCCAGTAATATCGGTGAGATTAAGCGAGTCGCAATGGCTCGCACACAATCGAGGAACGTAAAAGGGAAGTCATTCGGGCCGTCTATCTTAGAAATCATGAAAGAGAAGCAGATCTCGGACGAATCGTTGTCGTGAAATACTCATCCCATTTTGTTGCCTTGCTCGCCACCACTTCGATTGTTCTGGGTCAGGCTGATCCGACAAGTCGCTCAATGAACGAGCCGGTGCCGCCGTTTCGAATAGCCGGAAATCTTTACTACGTTGGCGCGAAGGAAGTCTGCTCGTTCCTGATCACAACCCCGCAAGGGCACATTATCCTCGACGGCGGTTTTGCCGAAACCGCTCCTCAGATTGAGCGAAACCTGGCCCAGCTCGGTTTCAAAATTGAGGACGTGAGGATTCTTCTGAATAGCCACGCGCACCTGGATCATGCCGGCGGTTTGGCGGAATTGAAGCAGAAGAGCGGCGCGAAGTTCATCGCGAGCGCAGGCGACGCCGAACTGCTTCGAAGCGGTGGCCACGGCGATTTTCGATTCGGCGACACATTGCTTTTTCCACCGGTCCAGCCGGATCAAATCATCCATGACGGTGAATCAATCCAACTGGGCGAGCAGGTCATGACAGCGCACTCAACATCGGGCCACACCAAAGGCAACACTACCTGGACAACGAAAATTCGAGATGGCGAGAAAAACTACAATGTTGTCTTCGTCGGCAGCCAAAGCTCACTCGACTACAAATTCGTGGGTCAAGAAAGTTATTCGGGCATTCGCGCCGATTTCGAAAAGTCGTTTTCCCGACTCAAAAGCCTCCCCTGCGATGTTTTTCTCGGCTCGCACGGGTCCTTCTTCCATTTTCTGGAAAAGCGGGAGCGCCTTCTTAGCGGCGAATCGAATGCGTTCGTCGACCCTGACGGCTACAAGCGTTACCTGATCGATAGCGAAAAGGATTTTCGGGAGAAGCTGGCAAAGCAGGAAAACAAATCACAGTGATTGCGTCGCTCGCCGCGGCATTTAAGATCGATGCATGAAGAAAATCATTTCCACGAGCGAAGCGCCCGCCGCCATCGGACCGTATTCACAGGGCGTCCGCGTCGGATCGACCATCTACTATTCCGGACAAATCCCTCTGGAGCCGAAGACTGGCCAGGTCGTTTCTGGTGGCATCGATGTCCAGGCGCGCCGCGTGATGGAAAATATCGGCGGATTGTTGAAGGCTGAGGATCTCGGATTCGAAAACATTGTTAAGACGACAATCTTTCTGGCTGACATCGGAGATTTTCAGGCGGTAAACGAAATTTACGGCGGCTATTTCAAACAGGCGCCGCCCGCACGCTCGACTGTGCAAGCCGGAGCGTTACCCAGAGGCGTTCGTATCGAGATCGAAGTCATTGCCGTCGCGGGCGATGGGGATCGAACAGTCGCAGACACGTCGGGATGAGCGAAGACCTGCTCGCTCTTTTCCGAAAAACCGGCGCGCTGCTGGACGGGCATTTCGTTTTGCGTTCCGGATTGCACAGCCGCGAATACTTCCAGTGCGCCATCCTGTTGCAGCACACCGACATTGCCGAGCGCGTTTGCAGAATGCTGGCCGACAAATTGCGCGAATTTGATTGCGACTCGGTAATCTCCCCCGCCCTGGGCGGAATCATAGTCGGTCAGGAAGTCGGCCGTTCGTTAGGCAAACGCCACATCTTTGTCGAAAAAGATGAGGGTAAACTGGTGCTTCGCCGTGGATTCAAAATCGACAAAGGCGAAAAATTAGTTGTCATCGAAGACGTGGTCACACGCGGCGGCCGAGTTCAGGAAACGATCGACATCGTCCGCGCCAATGGCGGAATCGTCACTGCCGTCGGAGTAATTGTCGATCGAAGCGGAGATAAGGAACCGGATTTCGGTTGCCCGTTCGTCAGTTTGGTCGAAATGAGCGTGGAGAATTTCGCCGCCGATCAATTGCCGCCGGATTTGGCGAGAATTCCTGTCGTAAAACCCGGAAGCAAATGACGACCGAACCAAAATCCGCCGCCGCTGCGACGGTGCGCGAAAAATCCCGCGGCTTGATCTCGGAGCTTTGCCACTCCTCAGTTGGCCGGAAAATGATCGTCGCGGTGACTGGCGTGATCCTGATTTTTTTCGTGATCGGCCATTTGCTGGGAAATCTGCAAATTTTCATCGGTCCGGACTGGATTAATGGCTATTCGCAGCATTTACACGATTTGGGGCCTATTCTCTGGATGATTCGGGCGTTTCTCCTCGCGAGCGTAATTCTGCACATTTACTTCACGGTTCTGCTGGCGATCGAGAACCGGCGGGCGCGACCGGATGCCTATCGCGACAGAAATTACGTCAAGGCGAGTTGGGCTTCACGACACATGGTTGTCAGCGGTCTGGTCGTGCTCACGTTCATCGTTTATCACCTCGCTCATTTCACTTTCCGCACGACCGATGCGCGCTTTGCTTTGCTAAAACCGGATGCGCTCGGGCACTACGACGTTTTTTCGATGATGGTTTATGGATTCCAAAGCACTTACGTCTCGGCGTTTTACATTGTCGGTCTTTTTTTGCTGACGCTGCACCTCACTCACGGCTCATCCAGTTTTTTCCAATCGCTCGGTTTCAACGATCAGCGGCTCGCGCCAAAGCTCGCCCTCGGCGGACGGATCTTTGCCTGGCTAGTGTTCGTCGGCTACGCCTCGATCCCGACCGCCGTGCAGCTCGGATTCATCAAACCGGCGCAATAACTCTAAATGAAATCCGAAACTCGAATCTCGAATGTCAAAACAAACTCGAAGCACGAAATTCGAAGATTCACGCGCGTTGCAGTAGTTGGGAATTCAGCGTTTGCGGCATTTGAATTTTCTGGCGTTTGTTTCGGATTTCGAAATTCGAATTTTTGTTAACATGATTGGGACGCTTGATTCAAAAGTCCCTGGAGGTCCGCTGGATCGGAAGTGGACGAATCACAAGGACCACGCGCGGCTCGTTAATCCAAATAACCGGCGCAAATTCGAAATCATCGTCGTCGGCTCGGGCCTCGCTGGTGGATCTGCCGCGGCAACGCTCGGCGAGCTTGGCTACAGTGTGAAATGTTTTTGCTATCAGGATTCGCCGCGCCGCGCACATTCGATCGCCGCCCAGGGTGGAATCAACGCCGCGAAAAATTATCAAAACGACGGCGACAGCATTTACCGCTTGTTCTACGACACGATCAAGGGGGGCGATTTCCGGTCGCGCGAAGCGAACGTTTATCGGCTGGCCGAGGTCAGTGGTAACATCATCGACCAGTGCGTCGCGCAAGGTGTGCCGTTTGCGCGCGAATACAGTGGTTATCTTGCCAATCGCTCGTTCGGTGGTGCGCAAGTTTCGCGAACCTTTTATGCGCGGGGGCAAACCGGACAGCAGTTGTTGCTCGGCTGTTACTCGGCACTTTGCCGCCAAATCTCGGCCGGTACGGTCCAAATGTTTCCGCAAACCGAGATGCTCGACCTTGTCATCGTGGATGGTCAGGCCAAGGGAATCGTCACCCGAAGTTTGCGCACCGGGAAGATCGACCTGGTCGCGGGCGACGCAGTTGTTCTCGCAACCGGCGGGTACGGAAACGCTTTTTATCTTTCGACCAATGCCCGCGGATGCAACGTGACTGCCACCCACCGCGCTTACAAGAAGGGCGCTCTCTTCGCGAATCCCTGCTTCACCCAAATCCATCCCACCTGCATCCCCCATTCTGGCGACTATCAATCGAAACTGACGCTGATGTCGGAATCGCTCCGAAACGACGGACGGGTTTGGGTGCCGAAACGCAAAGAAGATTGCAAGAAACTGCCGAACGAAATTCCGGAGCAGGACCGCGATTATTATCTCGAGCGAAAATATCCGAGCTACGGGAATCTTTCGCCGCGCGACATTTCATCGCGCGCAGCCAAGGAAGTTTGCGATGAAGGCCGCGGCGTTGGACCGGGTGGTCGCGGCGTTTATCTCGATTTCGCGGACGCGATCAAACGGCTCGGTATTGAAACAATCAGCGAACGCTACGGGAATTTGTTCGAAGTGTACGAAAAGATCACCGGCGAAGATGCCTACAAAGTGCCGATGCGCATTTATCCGGCGGTCCACTACACGATGGGAGGACTCTGGGTTGATTACAATCTGATGAGCAACGTTGCCGGTCTGTTTGTGATCGGCGAAGCGAATTTTTCCGATCACGGGGCGAACCGGCTCGGAGCCAGCGCGCTTATGCAAGGCCTGGCCGACGGCTACTTTGTTTTGCCCTACACGCTTCCGAATTATCTCGCCGGTCAAATGGGCAAACGACCATCAACTGATCGGGGCGAATTTAAAGACGCAGAAAAAAATGTGCGCGCGAAGATCGACAAGCTTCTAAAAATAAACGGCAATCTTTCACTTGATTCGATTCATCGCGAGCTCGGAACCTTACTCTGGGACAAATGCGGCATGGCGCGAAACAAAGCCGGCCTCGAGGAAGCACTCGGCAAAATTCCGGAGCTGCGGGAAAGATTCTGGCGCAAAGTTCGCGTTCCGGGCGACGGCGAAGATTTCAATCAATCGCTTGAGCGCGCCGGTCGCGTTGCCGATTTTCTCGAGTTTGCCGAGCTGCTGTGCATCGACGCCCTCACCCGCGACGAATCCTGCGGCGCACATTTCCGCGAAGAACATCAAACGCCCGACGGTGAAGCGCTGCGCGACGATGAAAATTTTGCGAACGTGTTTGCCTGGGAATTTCAGGGATGCAACGGCACAATCACGCCGCCGAAATTGCACCACGAACCGCTCCATTTCGAAACGGTCCATCTCACTCAGCGAAGCTATAAATAGTTTTAAGATGATAGTTGATTGTTGATAGTCAAAAAACACCCCCACCTATGTTTAACTTCGAAAAATTAGATGTTTGGAAAAAATCGATCGAGCTTGCGGACACGATTTACAGTCGGACCCGACCGTTTCCTGCGGAGGAGCGCTTTGGTTTGACGACTCAATTGCGACGAGCTGCAGTGTCAGTGTCTTCGAATATTGCGGAAGGTTCCTCCCGTAGTTCGAAAGTCGATTTTGCTCGCTTTATCGAGATCGGCACCGGCTCGATCTTTGAATTAGTGTCTCAGATATTCATAGCCCAACGACAAGGCTTTCTTAGCGAAGAGAATTTCCAAGAGCTGTACCGTGATGCCCAAGAAATTGGGCGCATGCTGAGCGGCCTTCGGAATTCGTTGGCGCCAAAATGAACTCCGCATCTACGGCCATTTTTCTGTCAACCATCAACTACCAGCTATCAACTCGAGCATGAACTTTCGCTTGAGAGTTTGGCGTCAGAAGGACCGAAAATCGCCTGGTCGCCTGATCAATTACGAAGCCACCGACATTCCGCCACAGGCTTCGCTGCTCGAGATGCTCGATATCATGAACGAGCGGCTCCTCCTGCGTGGCGAAGAACCGATCGCGTTCGACTCGGATTGTCGCGAGGGAATTTGCGGGACTTGCTCGCTCACGGTGAACGGCGAAGCGCACGGACCTGACCATCCGGGCGCGGCGTGCGAGCTTTACATGCGCAAATTCAAAGACGGCGATGCGATCGTGATTGAGCCGTTTCGGGTACGAAGTTTTCCGATTGTGAAAGATTTAGTGGTCGATCGGAGCGCGCTCGATCGAATCGTTCAAGCCGGTGGATTTATTTCCGCGCGGACTGGCTCCGCGCCGGAAGCCAATTCAATTCCAGTTCCAAAACACGGCGCTGATGTTTCGATGGAAGCGGCAGCGTGCATCGGGTGCGGCGCATGTGCCGCGGCTTGCCCGAACGCATCGGCGATGCTCTTCACTGCGGCGAAGGTCTCACACCTCGCACTTCTGCCCCAGGGCGAACCGGAGCGGGTGAAGCGCGTCGTTGGCATGGTTCGCGCGATGGACGCCGAAGGATTTGGGAATTGCACGAATACTTATGAGTGCGAAGCGGTTTGTCCAGCCGAGATCAGCGCCAGCTTTATCGCCAAACTCAATCGCGAATATTCGCGGGCGACGTTGAAACGCAGTGCTGGCGAATAGGTAGAGGCGATTGACCTCACGCCTTTGAGGAGCGCACGCGCCTCGCGCGCTGGCGATCACGCCTTCGTGATCGCGAACTTTTCCGCGAATCTGACGGCAGCAGAAACACAAGAAAGGAAATTTCGGCGAGTCGCCGAAATCCGCACGCGGGGCGCGTGCGCTCCCCAGAATCAAAGTGTTTCGCATGCATGGATCCAAACTTTTGGATCAAGCTCTTTGGCGCGCTCCGAAAGTCCTTCGACATTCGCTTGCGGACACAGCACAGCAAAAACGGTCGACCCGGATCCAGACATTAAGGCGACGCCGACTTCCGGCTGTTTGAGCAACCACGTTTTCAACTGCGCGAGAAAAACGAACTTTTCGAACACGGGTCGCTCCAGATCATTGACAAAGCTTTGGCCATCGAAATTCTGAGCAGCATAGGCGACCCCCGGAATTTCTTTTGAATTTTGCCAATGCGAATACGCCCACGCACTCGCCACACCGAATGCAGGTTTCAGCAACAACATCGACAATTTCTTCTTCAATTTCGTCGGGCTCACAATCTCGCCGCGTCCTCCACAGATGGCGGCCGATTCGAAAAGGAAGAACGGGACATCGGAGCCGATTGTGGATCCAATCTTCGATAACTCATTGAGCGACAATTTGGTTTCAAAAAGTCGATTTAATGCGCGCAGTGTCGCGGCGGCGTCACTGCTCCCGCCGCCGAGACCGGCGCCATGTGGAATTTTCTTCTCCAGTTTAATCGAGACGCCGCTTTTAATTTTTGCGTGCTCGAGAAACAGCTTCGCCGCCCGAACAACCAGATTGTCGTCGCCGGTGGACAGCGTCGGATCGTCGCAGCTGAAATCGATCCATCGATTTTGTTTTTCGACGTCGATCTTGTCGTAAAGCGAAATGGGCGAGATCAGCGTCTCGATTTCGTGGAAGCCGTCCTTTCTCTTTCCAAGAACGCGCAAGGAAAGATTAATCTTGGCCGGGGCGACAACTTCCATGTACACAATTTTCTTTGTCATTCCGATCCAAGTCGAGGAATCTCTCTTTGGGTAGCGGTGGTTCACCGAACCGCCATCGGGCGAGTCCGAGCCGGACTGGCACGGTCAATCGCCCCTACCTGTATATGACGAACGCGGCTGACAAAATCATTGTTGCGCTCGATGTGCCTTCAAAGTCCGACGCGCTGCAGCTGGTCGAACATTTGCGACCTGAAATTTCCTTTTTCAAGATTGGACTCCAGCTTTACGCCGCGGAAGGCCCCGAAATCGTGCGCGCGGTGCTCGCAACGGGCGCGAGGGTCTTTTTCGATCTGAAACTGCACGACATTCCTAACACCGTCGCGCGCACGGTTGAATCGGCCTCAAAACTTGGCGTTCAAATGTTGACGATTCATCTCAGCGGCGGAACTGAAATGATTCGCGCCGCAGTCGCAGCGAAAAAGAGGGACATGTCGATTCTGGGAGTGACCGTTCTGACCAGCGCGACCCAGCAAACCCTCGATCAGCTCTGTATTGGCGAACAACTCGACCGGCATGTAATTAGACTTGCGAATCTCGGCGCCGCAGCTGGAATTGACGGACTAGTTGCGAGTCCGCTCGAGGTGAAGTTTTTGCGAACCGAATTGGGGGACAAAATCAAACTTATTTCCCCGGGAGTCCGGCCCGGTTGGTCGGAGCAAGATGATCAAAAGCGCACCATGACGCCGCGGGAAGCGATTGAAGCCGGCGCTGATTACCTGGTGATCGGTCGCCCGATCACAGCGCAGAAGAATCCGCGGGAAGCGCTCAAGAAAATTCTCGAAGAGATGTCGAAATGATCTCCGAGGCAATTTGTGGGGCAGGCGCATCGCCTGGCGAACTGCAAGACCAGCAACTGGAGCGGTTGCCCTACAATTCGTTTTTCACGTCGCTCATCGTTTATCACGATGTCGATTCTCGAAGCGCGGCGCTGAATATGGCCATTGATGAAGCGCTGCTTGAATTTGCAACCGTTCCATCGATTCGATTCTATCAATGGGACCATCCAGCGCTTTCGTTTGGTTACTTTGGAAAGTTCGAAGATGTCGCGAATTACCGACGTGACATTGTTCGACGCTGGACGGGCGGCGGCGTTGTTTTCCACGGCGAAGATCTGACTTACTCGGTCGTCATTCCCTCAAGCGACCTAGCCTTCAGCGAATCATCGATGTCGATCTACGAAAAAGTGCATCGTGCCGTTTGCTTTGCGTTGCATGCCTACGGTCAAGCGGCGGAGCTGGTGACTGTAGCGGCGCTCTATGAGCGCCGACCCGCAGTAGATTCGGCGGTCACAGACCGCCGCTACAACAAAGACAGCTGTTTCGCCAACCCGATCCGCGCTGATGTCTTATCGAATGGGCGCAAAGTTGCGGGCGCTGCACAGCGCCGAATCCGCAGCGGACTTTTGCAGCAGGGAAGCATCCAAAACGTCGATTTTGGAAACGGCTTCACCGATTCGTTTGCGAGAGCGCTTTGCTGCGAATGCTGCGAAAAACCGCTCGATGATGCTTTGCTCGCCCGCGCCGAGCAGATTGCGACGCAAAAGTATGCCACGCCGGCCTGGCTGCGCCGTCGATAAACCGGCGTTTTGCCGAACGTGTTCCTTTGACAAGCGCTAGGCCGCCCTTCTATCCTGCGGCTGTGGAAGTCACGGTACCCTCGGCGTTCGCGCCCACAGTTCCGAATGGACGCCTGAGCCGAGTGACGGAAGTGGTGCGACGGGAGCTCGACGATGTCGAATCGCGAATCGTCGCCCAAGCGTCTTCATTTGATCCCGCGGTGGAAGGTTACGTTAGCTATGCGATTGGCGGCCGCGGCAAACGCTTGCGTCCTTTGGTCGCATTGCTTAGCGGCGGCGCACTTGGCTCGATTACGTCCGAACATGTCGATCTGGCGGTAATCGTCGAACTCATTCACGTGGCAACACTGGTCCACGACGACATTGTGGACGAAGCGGAGTGGCGCCGGGCGCAGCCGACTTTGAACGCGCGCTGGGGAAATTCCCTGAGTGTGCTGCTCGGCGACTGGCTCTTTGCCCATGCTCTCAATCTGTCAGCGGGTTTCGAAAACGTCGAAGTAAGCCGCGCAATCGCGGGCGCGGCCCGCGAAGTTTGCACCGGCGAGATCATTCAAACGCAGCGGCGATTCGATCTTCATCTCGGGATCGATGATTACCTCCGGATCATTGAAATGAAAACCGGTTCGCTGTTCGCAGTAGCGACCGAACTCGGCGCGTTGTTAAGCAATGCAGACGCTGTAATGCAGAATTCGCTCAAGATTTTCGGCCAAAAGATCGGCACCGCTTACCAAATTTACGATGATTGCATCGACATTGCCGGTACTGAAAGGCTTACCGGCAAGACGCTGGGGAGCGATCTGCGAAAAGGAAAACTCACGTTGCCCGTGCTGATGTTGCTCGGCGGCCGCAACGGATCGGACAAGGAGCATCTTTCGCAGCTGATTCTCGACGCGCGGTTCGAGGAAATCGCGCAACTCTTAAGCTCATCGCAGGCAAATGGCGCTTTGAGCGCATCGATCGAAGCTGGACAAACGTTGATCTCCGAAGCGCAGGCTCAAATTGAGAATCTGCCGTCGAATTCGTACAGCAGCGCCCTGACTGGTCTGGGCGATGCGTTTCGCGAAATGCTCGAGCAATTTCGAAGTTGATCGTTTCTCTAACAAATCTGCGGACAAATCCGCGCACCACCCCCCCAGCCTTGCAATCGCGCATTCGTGAGATGCCGGAAGACGAACGCCCGCGTGAAAAGCTGGCCGCACACGGCGCGTCTGCACTCTCTGATGCGGAGCTGATCGCGATTTTGCTGCGCACCGGCGTGACCGGGAAGAACGTTGTCGATCTTGCCCGTGAACTTTTGCAACAATTCGGATCGCTGAACGGGTTGAGTCGCTGCGGTTTGGACGAATTGAAGAAAATCCGCGGCATTAAACGGGACAAAGCGCTTCACCTCGTCGCTGCATTTCAACTCGGACAACGCCTCGCCCATGAAACCCTGGCAAAACGGAAGATCGATTCCCCTGAACTGGTAAATGAATTGGTCGGAAGCGAAATGCGGATGCTGCGAACCGAAGCGATGCGCGTGATTCTTCTCGATACGCGTTACCATTTGATTCGAACGGAGGAAATTTCGACCGGCAGCGTAAATGAAAGCATCGCCCATCCGCGCGAAATTTTTCGCCCCGCAGTAATCGCCTCCGCCTACGCCGTGATTGTTGTGCACAATCACCCGTCCGGCGATCCATCACCGAGCCAGGCTGATCACAGTCTCACCCGCCGGCTCGCCGAAGCGGCCGAGCTCATGCAGATCAAATTGCTCGATCACATCATCATCGGCGCGCAATCGAACAACGGACCGGGCTACTTTAGTTTCAAAGAAGCGGGCGTTTTGTGAACATTCATCACACCGCAATCATCGATCCCGAGGCGAAGCTCGGCGTTTGCACCGAGGTTGGGCCGTACGTTGTGGTCGAGGGAGGCGCCGAGATTGGAGACCGCTCGACAATCGACTCACACGTCGTAATCCAGGGGGACGTTCGGATCGGTTCGGATAACGTCATCGGTCCCGGCGCAATCATTGGCACCCCGCCGCAGGACCTTTCCTTTTCCGCGGAGCGAAAAACAGGCGTCCAAATCGGCAACGAGAACGTGATTCGCGAGCATTGCACGATCCACCGTGGCAACGCTGAAGGGAGTGCGACAAGAATCGGTCACAGGAATTTCCTAATGGCCGGCGCGCACGTCGGCCATAACTGCGAGATCGGAAACAACGTCATCATTGCCAATAACTGTCTCCTGGGCGGTAACGTTTCGGTTGGGGACGGCGCGTTCCTTGGAGGTGGCTGCGTTTTTCACCAAAATATCCGCGTGGGGCGGCTCGCCATTACCCAAGGCGCATCCGCGTTCAGCAAGGACATTCCGCCGTTCGTTATCGCGGCCGAACGCAATTACGTCTTCGGTTTAAACGTAATCGGACTCCGCCGCGCCGGCTTTAGCGCACAGGATCGGGACGAAATCAAAGCTGCATTCAAATTGGTTTACGCCAGCGGCTTGAACATTGCGCAGGCAATTGAAAAAGCCTCGACGATGAAGCTCGGTCCAGCAGCCGGCGAGTTCATCGATTTCGTAGCCGCTGCGAAAAAGCGCGGCATTTGCCCGCTCAAAGAGCGGCGCCGATATCGAGATATCTGACTAACTAGCGGCGTCTGACAAGACGAACCCAACAGGCCGATAACTTGAATGCTTTAAGCATTCAAGTTTGCAAACACGCTCATGGATCTTGAATGCTTATTGCATTCAAGATTTTTCGTGGCTTCTGCGGTCGATCAAAGTTATCATGGGCACGCAGCAGCCAAGATGTGGGATCTAGCGCGTCGCAGTTGCCGGCGCATTCCGCATCAGCAACGTTTGCCGGCCGACGAAGATCACAACAAATCCATCCTTTCGAGCGTCCGGGATGATCAACGTGTGTTTCCACGGATGAACGTGATCGGTGTCATCAATCAGGATCAACGACCGGTCCGCGAGTTTGTTCTTCGCAGCGGCGAACGCGGCCCGATATGCCTCTGCACGGCCGGTGCCCGGCAATGCTCCGTCGGGATCGGGCACCCAGAAATCAAGATAGAGCAAATCGATCGACGACGAGAAATCCGCGAGATACTTCAGACCATCGGCCACGATCGGTTCGACATTCTTATACTTGATCGTGGCTTTCTTCACGTCGTCGATTTGTTTCGGGTCCAGATCCACCGTGATAATTCGTTTCGCCCGCGTTTTCTTTGCCCACGTTAAAACGCTGTTCCCGGCGAGCCGGCCATGAACTCCCGAGCCAATCTCGACGATTATCTGCCCATTGATTTCATTAAACATTCGCGCGGTCTCTTCCAGAGACTCAGACGGCGAATCGCGGCGCGCCCAGAAGCCATTACTGCCGATGCGGATCAACATGGAAGTGCGGATTGCGCCTAACGAAACAGGTGCGCCATAATTCTGGCAAAGCGGATCGAGCTGAACAACAACTCATTCCAGCCCTAGGAGCGCAAGCATTCGCCCGGTTTTCCCTTTTTCGGCGCGATAAGAATAGTACCGATCTACGTCGCAGGCGGTACAAGTTCCGGAATCGTGAATTTTTTGCACCCCGGCAGCCTGGCATTGCTCGATAATCTTCGCCGCAAAATCGATCTCGTAGTGCGGCGGACGAATACAAGGGCTTAGCTCGACGATCAGGTCGACTGGATTGGACCCAAAATGTCGCCGCATCGCCTCAATTGCTTTTGCAGCGATTGCCAACTCGGTCCCCTTCTTTCCGGAATGAACCAGTCCAATCGCCGGCGTTTTTGGATCGACAATGTAAACCGCGCCGCAATCCGCCACGTGAATGCCAAGTGCGACCTTTCGTAGATTTGTGATCAAACCGTCGCAGCCGGCGAGCTGTTTATCATGCGTAATCGGTTGGTCTATTACCGCGATTTTATCGCCGTGAACTTGTTGCGCTGTCAGTAACGGCCAATCGTCAATTCCAATCTCGTCGCGATACTGGCGATGAACAGCCTCAAGACGTTCGAGCGCCTCAGCCTTGTCTGCGGAGACGTCGATACCGGGAATGCGGACGATGAATCCATGACGAATATTCGCAATCCCATCTAGCGCCGGAAAATATTCCACGCGAGACCGCTCCGAGTTTAGCGATCGTCGCATCTCCCGCGCATGATTCGAGCCTTTACTTGGCAGATGAACGTTGAGTCGTTGTAGTAGTGGTGGTCGTCGACTCCCAACCCGTCGCAGGTTTCGGCCTACCGCGGGCATCCACATCGCTGCCGGTATAATAGGTTTGCGTCTTGGTCGGACGCGGCGCAACCCCATCGAATCGTTCCGTATACGAGCTCTGCGTGCCAGTGGCACGATCAAACTCAGCAAGCGAAGAAACGTAACCAAATAATGCCTGCAATCGGGTCGATTGCGCGGTCGTCAGCTGCACTTGAGCGTTCAAAACATCGAGCTGGGTGCCCGCGCCTGCGTCCAAGCGCGCCTTTGCCAGACGAACAGCTTCGGCAGCGGTCTCCTCATTTTTTTCGGTTGCTTGAATGAGCTCACGGTTTTGTGCCAAATTCGAAGCTGCTTGCTGGATCTCAAGCTCGACCTGGCGCACATCGTCGTCGTAGGTAATTTCTTGTTCCGACAAGACCGCGCGTTGTTCTTGGATCTTGCCCCAGGCCATGCCGCTATCCCAGATCGGCCAGCTGCCAGTCACTGTCGTTAACCAGCCCTTTGAAACATCGTGAAAACTCGAATTAATCGGTGAGCTCACCCACTCGCCGCCGCCGCTGGTATTGACGTTGGGCAACCAGCTGCCGATCGCAACGTGGACTTGCTCGATCTGGTTCAAGACATTTGCACGCTGTTGTTTCAAGAATGGCCGGTTCCGTTTGCCCTCCTCAATCGCGACTGGCAAGTCGACCTTGCGGGGGATGTAGGTTAGGTCGCCAATGACGCGCAAGGGCGCCGTGATGACCGGGGCGGGACGGAAGTCGAGCCCGAGAGTTTTGCCCAACTGAAGCACGGAGATGCGATAATTGTTCCGCGCCGCAATCAATTGCGGGATTTGATTGTAAAGCTGGACCTGCGCCTGGAGAACGTTGAACCGCGGAACCGTGCCGGCTTCAAAACGATTTTGCTGATCCTTCAACTGGCTCTCAAGTAGATTGACCGACTCTTGCTGAACTACGATCAACTCGCGATTGACGATCACCTGATAGAACTGCGTCTTCACGTTCGCGATTGTTTGGTCAATGGTGTTGCGGAGGGCGAAGTAAGCAGAATCGCGCTGGAAGAATGTGCCGCGAATTGCGCGGAATGTGCTGTAATTAAAAACCAGCTGCGTCCCCGTAACACGCACGTTGTAGAATATGTCAGACCGCGACGAACTCCCTCCACCCGCGCCAACAATCCCGCCACCGCCTGAGCCAAGTTTCGGATCGGTCCACTGCCAGTTAAAGCTGGGACCAATCTGCGGTAGCGCCTGAGCCCGAATCTCGATGATCACACCTTTGGTGCGCCGGATTTCCTCCAGTGCGTTACGGACAACCGGATTCTGTTGAAGCGCGGTGATTACAGCCTGATCGATCGTGAATTTTGGCGAACCCTTTTCCGACCAGCCAAGGTCGCTTGGGCCGAGGGCGGCAGCTTCGACAGCGATGGGTGTTGCCGATGGCGACTCGAGCGGCGACGGAGCCGGAGTCGATAACGTCGATGGCACGGACACTGTGCCGTTTGGACTTACTGACGGCGTCGGCGTCGGCGTCGCAGTGGAAACGAGCATTGGAGCTGGCGATGGCGTTTCGGTTGGACTGGGAGTTTGTCCAAACGCGACGAGTGCGATCAGGGATGTAAGTAGAGCAAATCCGAGAAGACTTTTTCGCATTAGAGGTTAAGGCGTCTAAAAATTTAGATGCGCAAAGGTTGAGGCGTGGATTCAGTCAATGCTAGTTCATCTTTTAGCACTGCTGCTGAAGGACCGGCCGTCCTTCGATTGGCAGTAGTCATAAATTTTGCTGTAGATGTGTAACCACGCTCTCTGTTCCTCCGGCGAAAGATATTCCATGATTTTCATCAGGTTGCCGACCATTTCCTGGCGAATGCGCCGCACCAAAGCCGATCCCTTCGGCGTTATGCAAACCATCACTTTGCGCCGGTCCTCCCGCGCAACCGATCGGACGACCATCCCCAGGTTTTCCAATCGAGCGACCAGGCCGCTGGCGGCCGCCGTTGTGTGTCCCATCTTTTGCGCGATCGCCGACATGGTGAGGACTTCTTTTTGGTCGAGATAAGCCAGGAGGAAAAACTGCGGGAAAGAAACGTTGCCGGGCGCAAGTTCCTTGCAAAGATGCAGAACAAAGCAGCGCTGCATCTCCAGAACGATGTGGGAGAGGCGCTCAGCGTCGGCACGGAATTGATTAGGCGGACTTTCTGCGAACGCTGTTTCCGTGTTCAAAGCGATCTAAGCTAAAATGCGCCGCTGCCGTGTCAAACTCACTTGCTCGAAAAGCGTTACCATAATTCCACTTCGACCATGTCACCCGGCTTGCGATTTTCTCCCGAAGCGAGCCGCAGCAGGGCGTTGGACTGGCTTAATCCAAAAAGCGCGTGCGATTCCTGGCGCCCAATCGGCGTAAAAGCTCCCTCCTCGAACTTGCCGCGAAAATAGTGCGCTCGCTCATTGTCATTGTTTAGATCGACGGTCAATCGCGCCGGCACCTTCTGCAGATCGAGATCCGCCGCGCCCATCATCTTCAAAATCGCCGGCCGGACAAATTGCAGGAAGGTCACGAACGCCGAAACCGGGTTTCCGGGCAACCCAAACACAAACGCGCTGTGCAGTCCTCCGAATAGGAACGGTTTTCCCGGTTTGATTGCAACCCGCCAGATATCGATCTTCGCTCCAAGTTCGCGTAGTGTTTGCTGAACCAGGTCGTGTTCGCCGACTGAAACGCCACCAGTCACGACCACAATCTCGTTCTTCGCCCCCGCTTGGAATGCCTTTCGCAACGACTCCGCGTCGTCACCGCATTGCTCGCTCGACGCCACCTCTGCTCCGGCCCGTTCCAGCAGAGCCCGGAGTAAGATCGCGTTGCTGTCGTAAATTTGTCCCGGGCGAAGGTCCCGACCGGGCTCCACCAACTCGTCTCCGGTCGAAATAATTGCCGCTCGAACTGCGCCGCCCACCGCAATCTCAGCAAAACCTTGCGATGCGAGCAGCGCGACAGAAGCGGCAGTAACACGCTCCCCCGCACTCAAGATTTTCTGCCCTTCGCCAAGATCCCAACCGCGCGCCCGCACGAATTCGCCGATTTCGACGTCGGTGTTCACGACAATCTCGTCGCCATCGCGTGTAACATCTTCCTGCATCACAACCGCGTCCGCGCCCACCGGAATTGGCGCTCCCGTAAAAATTCGCACGACCGTTCCGGTCGAAACGCGCAGTTTCCGATCGAGTCCTGCCGGCTGTTCGCCAACGACGCGCAACCGCGCGCCTTTTTTGCAATCGCGAGCGATGACCGCGTAACCATCCATCGCCGAATTGTCGAACATCGGCAGCGGCAAACGCGCAAAATAATTTTCCGCCGCGAACCGATCTTGCGCCTGCAAGATCGACATCTTTCGCGGCAGCAGCGGCCGGACTGCTTCCGCAATCTTAGAGCGCGCGTCTGCTTCGCTAATCACTCCCATCATTTCG